>DATGMB010000343.1:0-2803 GCA_035293845.1 Bryobacteraceae bacterium | reverse complement strand
GTTCTGAAGCTGCCCGGCCGTCAGGTTGTGCAACACGACGCCGCCATCATTCTGGTTGAAGGTATTGCGGCCGCTCAGAATATTGATCGGCGTGCCGCTTTGCAGCCGGCCCACGCCCGCGATTTCCCAGCCGCTGACCACCTTGCCGAAAACGCCGTGGGCGCTCGAAAGCAGCGAGCGGCCCTGCCCGACGGGAAGCTGGTAAATCCACGTCGCCTTGATGCCATGGCGGATATCGAAGCCGACCGGACCCTTCTCGCCGCCCCAGTTGCGCAGCGTGGCCACGTTGGCGTCGGTCAGAGACTTGGAGAAGGCGTAACTGGCCTGTAATTGAAGGCCGGCGGACAGCCGGCGGCGAACCTCGACCTGGCCGGAGTTGTATGTGGAGTTATTCCGGTTGGTCAATTCCGTGGAATTGCCGCCATTATTCGGGTTCACCTGGAACAGGTTGATCGGATAGCCGGCCTTGACGAGATTGGCCATACGGGTGGCATTGGTCGCGATGGCATTGGCGGTTGCGCCCGCCTGCCCCTGCATGAGCTGCGTAATCGTTGTCTGGTCCGTGTTGCTACCGATCCCCGTGGTGATGATCGGCACGTTCACCTGTCCCGCCAGGCCCTGGTTCCCGTAGTTGTTCACCGTCAGCTTCGTCGAAGGACTCAGCAGTTGCGCCACGCTGATGCCGTTAGCGATGGCCAGGTTATTCTGAGCCGCCGCGAACTGCTGCGCGAATCCGTTTTCCACGACGTTTACTTCGTTCAGGTTTACGGCGGACCACAAGTCCGCGCCGTGGTTGCCGACGTATCGCACCTCGATCACGGTGTCGCGGCCCAACGGGCGCTGGAACCCGAAGGTCCAGCTCTCTACGTATTCGGGCTTGATGCTGGGGTTGTAGTCCTCAACGTTTTGGCCGCTTTGCACGGGCAATGGGAAGCTGGGATTGGGGAACGAGGGATCGATGGAGCTCGGAACCACGGAAGGGAAGCTGGAATCGCTGAACAGCACGCCGCCGGCGGGAAAGATGTTGGGGTTCGCGCTCGCGCTGGCCGTGGTGGCCAGGCTGCGGCCCTGGTTGACATTCCACACGCCATCGAGGTAGCCGATGCCCTCGCGGATTGTCGAAATGCTGAACCCGCCGCGCACTACCGCGTCGTCGCCGGTGAGCCAGTGGAGGAATCCGCCTTTCGAAATGCGATAAGCCATCCCCAGCGTGGGGTTGAAGCGGCCCACACCGGAGTCATACCCGCCGGTGCCCGGCGGCACCAGCGAGAACACCGGCACGGCGCCATCCAGCACGCCAGGCTGGAACAGGTGGCCGACGCCCGAAACCCCGAACAGCCCGGCAAATCCCGGCCGCGTATACAGGTTATCGAGGTTGTTGATGGCTCCCTGGCGGTCCCACCGCACGCCGCCGGTCAGCGTGAGATTGCTCGTGACACGCCACGTATCCTGCACGTATGCCGCGCCCTCCCGCATGTGATTCCGGTCGACCGAGAAGTTCGGGCCGTAGGTGCGGGTCTTCTCGCCGAGAACGGCGGAGCTGGTGACCTGGGTCATGCGGCCCGCCACAATCGCGTAGAGATTGGCGGCGTCGCTCAACTGCGTGGCATTGGCGCCGGGCAGCGTGGTCGTGGTGAACAGGCTCGTCGAGCCGGTATTGTCCGGGTCGCCGGCCGCCTGCCCCAGGACCACGGTATTGAGCAGCGAGGAATTCGAAGCCGCCTGCCACGCGTTCACCTGCGTGAAGTTACCTCCGAAATTGAGCAGGTGATTGCCCTTGAGGTAGCTCAGGTTGTCGTTGACCTGGTAGACCGGCGTGCTGCGGGGGGCGTAATTCGTGTAATTGCCGTTGTACGGGTTGGTCATGTAGCCGCCAAAATTCACCAGGTAGCCCTTCCAGATGCCGTAATCGGCGGGGGAGAGGCCTTCGCCCAGCGCGTTCGTGCCGCCCTGAATGCCGGCGGTCAGCTCGTTGGTGAGGTTCCCCTTGAGCACCGAGCGCAGGCCGATGCTGCCCGTCCAGTTGATGCCGTACTGCCCTTCGAGGTCGGGCGAGCCGAGCTGCGTTCCAGTACCCGGCAGAATCGCGTAAGTGGCGTTCAGGCCGTCCGGAGTGCGGTCGTTGGTCTGATAATTCCAGACGAAATTCAAGTGGTGCTTTTCGGTCAGATTGTAATCGATGCGCGCCGTCTGGAATTTGCGGTTATTGACTGCCTTCGGGTTCCACGTAAAGTTCTGGCGGTTGTAATCGTTGTTGGTGGCGATGCGGCTGACAAGCGTGCCGCTGGCCGTAGTGAGCTGGTTGATCAGGGAATAGGTCTTTGCCAGAGTCGCATCGGGCGAGGTCGGGAACTGCCGGATCGTCGGCGCGAGCGCGGGATCCGCCTGCGCAGCCAGCGTGAACAGGTTGACCGTCTTCACCGAGCCGCCGGCATTATAGGTAAAGATGCCGCTGGCCGCCTGCGGCGTCAGCCACGTGCCGGTTTCGACGAACGACTGGGGCAGATCGAAAAATTCGAACGATTCGAAGAAGAACAGCTTGTTCTTCTTGACGGGCCCGCCGATCGTGAAGCCGTATTCGTTGAGATTGATCCGGTCCTTGGCCGCGCCCTGGAGGCAATTGAAGAAGGCGCAGGCCTCGAATGCCGAGTTGCGGTTGGTCTCGTAGATGCCGCCGTGAAACTCATTGGTCCCGCCCTTGGTAACGAACTTGATCTGCACCGCGCCTTCGCCGAGAGAGTCGGCGCCCGCGGCCGCCGTGCTCATCGTCATCTCCTCGATCGCCTGGGTGCGCGGCTGCACG
>DATGMB010000342.1:0-6552 GCA_035293845.1 Bryobacteraceae bacterium | reverse complement strand
CAGACGCCCATGCACCTGGTGTTCGAGACGGTGCGGCGCGAGGCCGAGCGCTGGGGCGTGCCGGTGGTGGGGAGCGAGATCGTCGGGCTGATTCCGAAGAAGGCGATCGAGCTGGGCGCGGAATATTTCCTGCGCTTCGAGAATTTTCGCCCGGAACTGGTGCTGGAGAACCGCATTGCGGAGGCGCTGAGCGCGCGCAGCGGGCTGCCCGAGTTTCTCGACGCGCTGGCCGCGCCGACCGCGACGCCGGGCGGCGGCAGCGCCTCGGCCGCGGCGGCCGCGATGGCGGCGGCGCTCGGCGCGATGGTTACGCGCCTCGCCAAGCAGGACCCCGGCGCCTTCGAGGACGACCGCCGCTTCTTCACCGAGGCCGTGGACCGCGACGCCGAAGCGTTCAACAAAGTCATGGCGGCCTACAAGCGGCCGAAGGACGAGCGCGCGCCGTACGTCGAGGAGGCGCTGCACGGCGCGGCCGAAGTACCGCTCGAAGTGCTGGAGCGCGCCTCGGCGATGGCCGCGCGCCTCGATGCGCTCGATATTCCGGCGAAGTTCGGCTCGGATCTGGCCGTGGCCAAGGCCCTGATCGCCGCAGCGCGGACGGGCGTGCTGGAAAACGTGAAGATCAACCTGGACTCGATTCAGGATGCGGCGTTCAAGGCGGGTGTGCAGGAGAGATTGCGAAAGGCTGGGGTGTAGCGATGTACGGCATGATCACGAAGATTACCGTGAAGCCTGGGGAACGC
The DNA here is from genome assembly GCA_035293845.1 of Bryobacteraceae bacterium. Classification (GTDB taxonomy): domain Bacteria; phylum Acidobacteriota; class Terriglobia; order Bryobacterales; family Bryobacteraceae; genus DATGMB01. Next base: position 5,809 of record DATGMB010000342.1, on the reverse strand, counting down.
GATCCGGTCATCGGGATTCTGGGCGATTGCACCACGTCGTTGCCGGGCTGCCTGAGCTACATCATTGCGCGAGACGCGGCTGATGCCGATGTGATCTGGGTGACGGAGGCTTGGGTCAGCCAGGCCATGCACGACACGTCGCTCTCTCTGCCCCGTGTGGTGAAGGCGATTGGCGAGGCGCGGCCGCGGATCTCGCAGTTCGAGCGTATTGCAGTGACGGCGCCGGTGCGGGGCGTGCGCGGGTAGCCGGATACCTGTCCAGCCAGGTGGCCTCGGGCGGGCACCGGCGTGCTGGAGAACGTGAAGATCAACGTGGACTCGATTCAGGATGCGGCGTACAAGGCACGGCTGGAGAAGAGATTGCGGAAGGCGGGGGAGTGAGCGGCGGTTCGATTGTTGCTAACATGAAATTGTCTGCTTTAAAGGTGTTTTTTGGAGTTTGACATGATTGACCTCCGGGACGTTCGCTCTGTAACCGATTTTCAGCGCAATATCAAGGACTACGTGGGTCACCTGAAGGAGAAGAAGACACCCCTGGTGCTGACTGTTAACGGGCGCGCCGAGTTGGTGGTCCAGGACGCGGAGAGCTACCAGGCGCTCCTGGAACGGCTCGAACATGCGGAAACAATGGCCGCAATCCGGCGGGGGATGCGCGAAGCCGAAGAGGGCAGGATGATTCCGCTGCGCGAAGCGGAAAGAAGGCTCCGAAAAAAACATGGCCTTTGAGGTCATGATCCACGGACGAGGCCTTCGCTGACCTCGATCGTATCGCTGGCTTCATTAAAGAAAAAGGCGGCGTCGAGGCCGCCCGAGAGTGGTTATCGGAGATGTTCAAAGCGATAGAGGGCCTGGGCGACATGCCGGCGCGCTGCCCGATGCTGCCGGAGTCGCAGGAGCTTGGACAAGAAGTTCGCCTCCTTCTCCACGGCCGCAAGAACCGAAGCTACAAGATCTACTTCTCGATTCGCCATGAGACCAGCGCAGTTTGTGTCTTCCACGTGCGCCACTGGGCAAGGCGAGATCTGATCGCCGAAGAACTTGCCGGTCTGCTGCGCGGCGCCGGCGGATAGTCAATGGCGAGAGATTTACTGAAAGCCTGGATCTTCGGTCTGGTCTTCACCGCCGTAATCCTCGGGACGGAGTTCGTCGTTCAGGTCGCGCAGGCGGCGAGAACAAGCACAGCGTGCAGTTTTACGATGAAAGAGGAATACGACTTCAGCCGAGGCGAGAGGCAGGCGCTACAAGCCCGGAATGAGCCTTCGGCTGCCGGGAGGTTCTATGAGTCTCACGACCACCGCCATTCGCGCGCCGCGCGGAACGAAGATCACCTGCAAGGGCTGGCAGCAGGAGGCCGCCCTGCGGATGCTCCACAACAATCTCGATCCGGAGGTCGCGGAGAAGCCGGATGAGCTGATCGTCTACGGCGGGCGCGGCAAGGCGGCGCGGGACTGGCCGTCGTTCCACGCCATCGTGCGGGCGCTCGAATCGCTCGAAAACGATGAAACGCTGCTGGTGCAATCGGGGCGGCCGGTCGGCATCTTCTGCACGCATCCGGAATCGCCGCGCGTGCTGATTGCCAATTCCAACCTCGTCGGACACTGGTCGAACTTCGAGGAGTTTACGCGGCTCGAAAAGCTCGGCCTCACCATGTACGGCCAGATGACCGCGGGCTCGTGGATTTACATCGGCAGCCAGGGCATCGTGCAGGGCACGTACGAAACGTTCGCGGCGCTGGCGCGCAAGCACTACGGCGCGGGACTCGCGGGAAAGATCGTGGTCTCGGGCGGGATGGGCGGCATGGGCGGCGCGCAGCCGCTCGCGGCCACGATGAACGGCGCGAGTTTCCTGGGCGTCGAAGTCGATCCGCGGCGCATCCAGCGCCGCCTCGAAACCGGCTACTGCGACCGAATGACACACAGTTTGGACGAGGCCCTGGAGATCGTCTCGCGGCGCGAGCCGGTCTCGGTCGGCCTGGTCGGCAACTGCGCGGACGTGCTGCCGGAGCTCGCGCGGCGCGGCTTCGTGCCGGATGTCCTCACGGACCAGACCAGCGCGCACGATCCGCTCAACGGCTACGTGCCGAACGGCATGACGCTCGACGAAGCGCGCGAGCTGCGCGGACGCGATCCCGGTGAATACGTGCGGCGCGCCATCGCGGCCATGGGCACGCACGTCGCGGCCATGCTGGAGCTGCAGAAGCGCGGCGCCGTGACGTTCGATTACGGCAACAACATCCGTACGCAGGCGAAAAAAGCCGGCGTCGAAAACGCTTACGACATTCCCGGCTTCGTGCCGGAGTACATCCGGCCGCTGTTCTGCGAGGGCAAGGGGCCGTTCCGCTGGGTGGCGCTCTCGGGCGACCCGGAGGACATCTACCGCACCGATCGCCTGGCGCTCGAAATGTTCCCGTACGATGAAACGCTGGCGCGCTGGATGCCGATGGCTCGCGAGCGGGTGCACTTTCAGGGTCTGCCGGCGCGCATCTGCTGGCTCGGCTACGGCGAGCGCGCCGAATTCGGCCTCGCCATGAACCGGCTGGTGCGCGCGGGCGAGCTGAAGGCGCCGATTGTGATCGGCCGCGACCACCTGGATACAGGCTCGGTGGCCTCGCCGTACCGCGAGACGGAGGCGATGAAGGATGGCTCGGACGCCATCGCGGATTGGCCGCTGCTCAACGCGCTGGTCAACACCGCCGCGGGAGCGTCGTGGGTTTCGATCCACAATGGCGGCGGCGTGGGGATCGGGTACTCGCTGCATGCCGGAATGGTGGTGGTGGCGGACGGCAGCGAGGGGGCGGACCGGCGCCTCGAACGCGTGCTGACGAGCGACCCGGGAACCGGCGTGGTGCGGCACGCGGACGCGGGCTACGAGGAGGCCGCGCGGTTCGCCAAAGCGCACGGCATCAAGAGGCCGATGGCCTAGCGGCCAACGAAAAACCGCCGAGAATCGGCGGTTTTTGAGGCCAAGTCGTTGATTTCATTAAAGGCAAACCGCCGAAGCTCGGCGGTTTTCCGTTTTCAAGAGGCACATGAGCCAAGCCGAATTCGCCGTCTGGAACTGCCAACTGGTCACCCTCGCCGGCCCGGCGCGGCCGCGCACCGGCGCGGAAATGCGCGAGATCGGCGTCATCCCCGATGGCGGCTTTCTGGTGCGCGACGGGCGGATCGCCGCGGCTGGCAAGCGCGCCGAGATCGAGCGGCTGGCCGGCGGCGCGGAAGTCATCGACGCCGGAGGCCGCGTGGTGCTGCCCGGCTTCGTCGATGCCCACACGCACCCGGTCTTCGCCGGCAATCGCGCCGATGAATATGAGCAGCGGGCGGCGGGCGCGACCTACGCCGAGATTGCGGCGCGCGGCGGCGGCATCCGGTCCACGGTGCGGCGCACACGCGAGGCAACGGACGCCGAACTAACGCACGCGGCGCGGCGTTACCGCAACTGGTTTCTGCGCGGCGGCACGACCACCGTGGAGGCGAAATCGGGTTACGGGCTTTCGCTCGACGCGGAGCTCAAAATGCTGCGCGTGATTCGCCAGGTGGGCTGCGAGGGCAGCGTGCGCTACGTGCCCACGTTCCTCGGCGCGCACGAGGTGCCGGATGAATATCGCGGCCGCGCGGAGGAGTACGCGGCGCTCGTCATTCACGAAATGCTGCCGCGCGTTCCAGCGGAATACTGCGATATTTTCTGCGAGCCGAACGTGTTTCCGCAGGAGACGGCGCGCGCCATCCTGCGCGCGGCGAAGGGGCGCGGCCTCGGGATCCGCATGCACGCCGACCAGTTCAGCGCCGATTACGGGTCGCTCGTTGCGGCGGAGATCGGAGCGGTGACGGCGGACCATCTGGAATCCTCCACCGACACCGGCCTGCGCGCGCTCGAGGCGGCGGGCGTGATGCCGGTGCTGCTGCCGGCCTCGGTCTACGCGCTCGGTCTGAGCCGCTACCCCGCGGCGCGCCGCATGATCGAAATGGGCATGCCGGTGGTGCTCGCGACCGATTTCAACCCCGGCTCCTCCCCGACCGCTTCGATGCCGATGGTGCTCTCGCTCGCTTCGACGCACCTGAAAATGACGCCCGCCGAGGCGATTACGGCGGCGACGGTCAACGCGGCCTACAGCCTGGGGCGCGGCGGCGAGATCGGATCGCTCGAACCGGGAAAACTGGCGGATTTCGTCATTCACGACGCGGCGGATTACCGCGAAATCGCGTACTTCTTCGGCCGCGAAACCGCGCGGGAAGTCTATATCGGGGGCGAGCGGAAAGCGATAACATAAGGAACTATGCCCCTGAACCTGACCCGAAGGCAGTTCGCCCGCGCCGGCGCTGCCGCTTCATTGGCTGCACTGTTGCCCCGCGGCGTCGTGGGAAACACTTCGTCCGCGAAAAAGGTCGCGATTCACGCCGATCGCGAGATCGGCCTGGTGCGGCCGGAGTTCCATTCGCATTTCGCTGAGCATCTGGGATCGTGCGTCTACGGGGGGATCTGGGTAGGCCCGAAGTCGCCGGTAGAAAACGTCAACGGGTTCCGCAAGGCGGCGGTGGATTATCTCAAGGAGCTGGGCGTTCCCGTGCTGCGGTGGCCGGGCGGCTGCTTCGCCGACGATTACCACTGGCGCGAGGGCATCGGGCCGAAGCGGCCGAAGCGGGTCAACATCCACTGGGGCAATTACATCGAGGACAACAGCTTCGGCACCCACGAATTCATCGCGTTCTGCCGCCTGATCGGCGCGGAGCCGTACTTCGCCGCCAACGTCGGCACCGGCTCGCCCCAGGAAATGCGCGACTGGATCGAATACTGCAACTTCCCATCGGGCAGCGCGCTGGCCGATGAGCGCGCCGCCAACGGCTCGCCCGAGCCCTTCCGCGTGAAGTACTGGGGCGTGGGCAACGAGCTGTGGGGCTGCGGCGGCAACATGACGCCGCAACAGGCGGCGCTCGAATTCCGCCGCTTCGCTTCCTTCGCGCGCACGTTCGGCGATACGCGGCTGTATCTGGTGGGCTGCGGACCCAACGGCAATGACGCGCGCTGGACCCGCGGCTTCATGGACACGCTGGCGGACACGCGCCTGCGGCCGCAGGGCTACTCGTTCCACTTCTACGAAAACGGGACCATGCCGCCGGACCATTTCACGCCGGAAGCGATGTACCAGCAGTTCAATATCTTTCCGCGCGTCGAGCAGGCGGTCGTCGAGCAGCGGGCGCTGCTCGATACCTACGACCCGGCGCGGCGCATGGGACTGATCCTCGACGAGTGGGGCGTGTGGGACCGCATCCCTGCGAGCGACGAGCAGCGCAACGGCCGGTTGTGGCAGCAATCGACCATGCGCAGCGCGATCGGCGCGGCGCTGGGGCTGAACCTGTTCAACCGCCAGGCGGACAAGCTCTACATGTGCAACATCGCGCAGATGGTCAACGTGCTGCAATCGGTGTTGCTGACCGACGGGCCGGAAAGTCCGAAATGCGTGCGGACGACGACCTACCACGCGTTCATGCTGTTCAAGCCGCATCGCGGCAAGACGGCCGTGCACGTGGAAGCCGACGGCAACCGGCTGCCTGAGCCCGGCGTGGGGCCGGGACGCGGCATGCAGCAGCAGGCTCCGCCGCCGGATCTTTCGGTCTCGGCCTCGCGGCAGGAAGGCGTGCTGGCGATCTCGTTCGTCAACCCGCGGCACGATGTCGATATGGACGTCGATTGCGCGCTGCACGGCTTTTCAGGCCGCTCCGGGCGGGCGCAGATTCTGCACGATCCGGATCTGAACGCGGCCAACGGCTTCGATGCGCCGGACCGGATCACGGTCAAGCCGCACGAGGTCACG
>DATGMB010000341.1:0-8490 GCA_035293845.1 Bryobacteraceae bacterium | reverse complement strand
GAGGCCACGGGACGGGCCGTGCGAAAATAGAGAATTATGCGTTACCGCGTGCTGGCCGCTGTCTTCGCGGTGTGTCTCGCGGCGATGGCCCAGAGCCTCACCGTGGAGAAACTGGTTTCCTTCCTGCAATCGTCGCAGAAGATGATCAAGGAAGGGAAGATGACCGACAAAGAACTGGCCAACTTCCTCTCCAAAGTCACGCTCACGGAGCGGCTCGACGACCGCACCATCGAGGACTTACAGGGGCAGGGGATCGGCCCGAAAACGCTCGATGCGCTGCACGCGCTGCGCGACCGCTCGCAAAACCTCGCCGCCGCGAAGCTCGCGCCGCTCAACGCCAAGCCCGCGCCGATTCCGCCGCCGAGTTCGGAGGAGCAGGCGGCGATCATCAGCGAAGTGCGGGACTACGCCCTGAACTATAGCAAGAGCCTGCCCGACTTCATCTGCACGCAGGTCACGCGGCGGTATGCCGCGCCCGCGCCGGGGACCAAGTACGGCGGAGCGGCAGGGAGCGACCCGACCTGGTATCTGCAGGACACCCTCACGGTCAAGCTGAGCTACTTCGACCAGAAGGAAGACTACAAGCTGATCCTGGTGAACAACAGCATGACCAACCAGGATTACAAGAGCCTGGGCGGCGCCACCACGACCGGCGATTTCGGCAGCATGATGCGGGAGATCTTCGAGCCCAGCACGCAGGCGCACTTCGAATGGGACCACTGGGCGACGCTGCGCGGGCGCCGCACGCTGGTGTTTTCCTACCGCGTGGATCAATCGCGGTCGCAGTGGCACATCAATTACGACCGCAAAATGGATATCGTGCCGGCGTACCGCGGGCTGGTGTATGTCGACCGCGACACCCACATGGTGACGCGCGTCACGCTGGAGGCGATCGACGTCCCGGCCGGGTTCCCGATCAAGCGCGCGGAGACGGTGCTCGATTACGATTACCAGGACATCTCCGGCCACACCTTCCTGCTGCCGCTCAAGGCTTCGACGATCATGGCCTCTGCCGAATATCTCACGAAAAACGACGAGGAATTCCGCGTCTATCGCAAGTACTCCGCCGACACGACCATCACGTTCGATAGCGAGACGCCGGAGCCGCTGCCGGAGGATAAGACGAAGGAACAGAGCGAGGGCGGGCAGAAGGACCCAAAGACCGTCAAGAAGCAGTAGATGGCTTCGGGAGTTCGACTGCGCCTTTACACCTGGGCCGACCGCTTCTCTTCGATCGTCCACTCGCTGCGCGGAGAAAGGATCGAATTCTGTCCGGAGCTGAAGCCGTTGACGTCGAGATGCAGCACGTCGGAAATGTAGCGTTCCTTCGAGCCGGCGCCTCGCAGGCGCACGCGGAACACCATGGTGTAGAGGCCCGGCTCCAGCCATAGCGCCGGCCATTTCACCCGGAGCTGGTACGTCCCGCGCCAGTTGTCGCGTGAGCCGAAGTCGGCGCTGTCGGACCGCGCGTAGGCGATGCGCCGCTGGTACATATCGTCGAGGATGCACCACACGGTGAAGCCGGAGGCATCGCAATCGATGTTCAGCGTGCTCGCAACCTCGAACTCGTCGCCCTGGCGGATCGAGCGCCCGGGATGCGAGAGGAGGCGCGGCATGGTAATGCCGCCGCGCCCGTCGCCGGTCTCGTGGCTTTCGGCCGCTTCGGCGGTCAGGCGGTGATAGGCCTCGATGCTGCTGCTGACATCGGTATCGGCAACGACCGTGCCGCGGTCGAGAACGATGCCGCGGCTGCAGAGCGCGCGGATCGCGCCCATGTTGTGGCTCACGAACAGAATCGTGCGGCCTTCGCGCGCCACGTCGCTCATCTTGCCGAGGCATTTCTTCTGAAACGCGATATCGCCGACCGCCAGCACTTCGTCCACGAACAGGATCTCGGGCTCCAGGTGCGCGGCCACGGCGAACGCGAGCCGCAGGTACATGCCGCTCGAATAGTGCTTCACCGGCGTATCGACGAATTTCTCGACTCCGGCGAACGCCACGATGCTGTCGAACTGGCGCGCGATGTCGGCGCGCTTCATGCCGATGATGGCGCCGTTCAAATAGATGTTCTCGCGGCCGGTGAGCTCCTGGTGAAACCCGGTGCCGACTTCGAGCAGCGTGCCGATGCGCCCGTAGACATCGGCATAACCGGCGCTGGGCTCCGTGATGCGCGAGAGCACCTTGAGCAGCGTGCTCTTGCCCGCGCCGTTGCGCCCGATGATCCCGACCACTTCGCCCTGCCCGATTTCGAAGGAAACGTCCCGCAGCGCCCAGCATTCGCGCTCCTCCCGGCTGGGCTGCGGCGCGTGCCGGCCGCGCCGCAGCGCGCGGAACGGCTTCGCGGAGACTTCCGTAATGGTATCGCGCAACGTCCGGTAGGCCGGCTGGCTCTCGCCGATGTCATACCGCTTGGCCAGTCCCCGGCACGTGATTGCCGTGTGGTTCACCGTTTCCTTCTCCCCTCCGGCCGCGCGCAGCCGCCCAGCGGACACACGCTCTCCGAGGGCATCGCTGCAAGGCCGGATCTGTTTGGCTTGCGCGGCGTGGGACATGCTGCCGCCGTCACGCTCCCGAAAAGCGCGCGTCCCCGCCGTCTCTTCCTTAGTTAGCAGATCGACCGCGAATCTCCCGTGCGGACCGGCACATAACCCGCCGCCTGCTGTGTGGCGCCGGACATCCCCGTGGACGCGCAGTCTCCACAGGCGGGGATGCTACGCTGGAAGCTTGATGAAGCTCCGTGAAATCGCCGGACGGCTCGGCTGCCGGCTGGCAGGCGACGGTGAGCTCGAAATCTCCGGCGTGGCCGGCATGGAGCAGGCGGGCCCCGGCCAGCTCACCTTCCTCGCTAACCCGAAGTACGCGCCCAAGGTGAAACACACCAGGGCCAGCGCGATCCTGATCGGCGAGCCGCTGGCGGGCATCGCCTGCCTGATTTCCGATCACCCGGACCTGCACTTTGCGCGTGCCCAAACCTTCTTTTACCAGCCGCCGCGGCCCGCGCCGGGCATCCACCCGCTGGCGTATATTGCGCCGACGGCCGTGGTTGGCGAGAACTGCTCGATCGGCGCCTTCGCCGTGGTGGGCGAGCGCGTCCGCATCGGCCGCAACGCGGTCCTGCACCCTCACGTGGTGATCTACGAGGGCGCGCAGATCGGCGACGACTTCCTGGCCCATTCCCACGCCGCCGTGCGGGAATACTGCCGCATCGGCGATCGCGTGATCCTGCAGAACGGCGTGGTCGTGGGCGGCGACGGCTTCGGTTTCGTGCGGCGCGCCGACGGCACGCACGAGAAGATCGTGCAGTCCGGCATTACCGTGCTCGAAGACGATGTCGAGGTGCAGAGCCTCACCTCGGTCGATCGCGCCCGCGTGGGTGAAACCCGCGTGCGGCGCGGCGCCAAGATCGATAGTCTGGTGCAGATCGGGCATGCCTGTACCGTGGGCGAGGACAACATCATCTGCGCGCAGACCGGTCTTGCGGGCAGCACGGTGCTGGAGCGCAACGTGCTCCTGGCGGGTCAGGTGGGATCGTCCGGGCATCTCACGGTGCGCGAGGGCGCGGTGGTCTACGCGCAAAGCGGCATCGGCGGCGACGTGGAAGCGGGAGCGCGCATTTCCGGCTCCCCGGCATTCGAGGCAAGCCTCTGGCTGCGCGCGGCGACCGCCTTCCGCAAGCTGCCCGAGCTGTTGCAGTCGGTGCGGGAATTGAGGAAGAAGATAGAAACGCTGGAACGGAAGCAGAATGAGCACCATAACCCAACCGAATAGCGGCCGGCGCCCGGTCGCGTACTTGAATGAGAAATTTCTCAACAGCCCGGATGCCCGCGCCATGCGGATCCTGGCCGAATACCTGGAGCCGCTCTCCCATTTCCGCCGCGAAAAGATCCGCGACACGGTCGTGTTTTTCGGCTCCGCGCGGCTCGCCGAGGATGGGCCGTTCCGCGAATATTACGAAGGCGCCCGCGAGCTGGCGCGGATGCTGACCGAGTGGGCCGACCAGTTCACCAACAGCACGTACCGCTTCGTGGTCTGCTCCGGCGGCGGTCCGGGCATCATGGAAGCCGCCAACCGCGGCGCGTCCGAAGCCGGCGGAAAAACCGTCGGGCTGAACATCGGGTTGCCCACCGAGCAGTTCCCCAACCCCTACATCAGCCCGGAGCTGAGCTTCGAGTTTCACTACTTCTTCATGCGCAAGTTCTGGTTTGCGTACCTGGCCAAGGCGCTCGTGATCTTCCCCGGCGGTTACGGCACGATGGACGAGCTGATGGAGGTCCTGACCCTCACCCAGACGCAAAAGCTCGCCAAGAAGATGACGATCGTGCTCTACGGCTCGGCCTACTGGAAAGAGATCATCAACTGGAACGCGCTGGTGAAGTACGGCATGATCGCGCCCGAGGACCTCAACCTGTTCCAATACGCCGACGATCCGGCCACCGCGTTTGAGATTCTGAAATCGGGCCTCATGATGTACGCCCTGCAGCACGATACGCCGGAGCTGCCGTCCATCTCGAAGTCCCGCAACCCGCAGAAGCCTGCCGGCACGGCATGATGTTTCACCGCACCGCCGGTCCGGGCCTCGAGCTCCGCCAGTTCGCGATGGCGGAGGCGCCGGCCTGCTTCGCGGCGGTGGAACGCAATCGCGCGTACCTGCGGGAATGGCTGCCGTGGGTGGACCGCACGCACTCGGTCGAGGACATCCGGCAGTTCATCGCGCGTGTCACGGAACAGTACGAGTCCGGCCTGGGGCCGAATGCCGGGATCTGGCTGGACGGCCGGTTCGTCGGCACGGTAGGAGCGCATCCCATCGACTGGAACAACCGCCATTGCAGCATCGGCTACTGGATCGACGCGGCCTGCCAGGGCCGGGGCATCATGACGCGCTGCACCGCGAGCCTGATCGATTACCTCTTCGATGAGACCGCGCTGCATCGCGTCACGATCCAATGCGGCACCGGCAACCGCAAGAGCTGCGCCATCCCGGAGCGCCTCGGCTTCACGCGCGAAGGTGTCCTGCGCGAAGCCGAGTGGGTCAATGACCGCTGGGTGGATCTGGTGGTCTGGGGGATGCTAGGACGGGACTGGCGGCGAGGGCGGTAGGACCCAAAGGCCGAATCGCTTTCCACCCTTGTAAGCCCGCGCATTCTGACGGTTCCACGCCGGTGTTGCATTTGTGCCATGAGCGGTTCAACATAAAAGACAGAGACTCTCTTCCGGAGCCCCATATGGCTTTGAACGATCGCATCGCAGTCGATCCGAAGATCCTGGCCGGCAAGCCGGTGGTGCGCGGCACTCGCATCTCCGTTGAGCTTGTGCTGGAACTGCTTGCGGCCGGTTGGAGCCACGATCAGATCCTCGCGAGCTACCCGCACCTTTGCGAAGAGGACATCCGGGCTTGTCTCGCCTACGCCGGCGAGCTACTGCGCGAAGAGAAGGTGTATCCGCTCAAGACAGCCTGAGCTTCCTGGCCGACGAGAACTTCCCGCGGCCGGCTTTGGAGGCGTGACCGGATCAGGGGCCGGCCGATGCCCAGGCGGTACGGGGAGCGGGCGGGACCGTAGGGCGTCAGGATGACGGCGAGGTGTTCACCTCAAAGCCGGGCCGCCGCTATTGCGCCAGCCGAAGCACGGAAGACGCGACGCTGCTGAAGGCGTTTGCCAGCGCTACCGTATCGGAGGCCGCGATATAGCGGCCGATCGGCTTGGTGGGATCGAAGGAGCTCGAGCTCTGATCGTTCGCCACGCGGCGGAGCAGCCCGTCGTCGGCTCCTCCATTCCCCAGATAGCCGATCGCGAAGATCTGGATGCTCATGTTCTGCGTGTCGCCCGGCCGGTTGGCCAGGTTGACGTCGTTGCGGATCGCCGCGGCGGTGTTATCGACCGAATTCCAGATCGCCAGGCCCCAATGATAGTTCTGGGTGACCTGCGTGCGGTCGAGCGCCGTTCCGTTATAAACCGAGGAAACGTTACCATTGCTGTCGACGATATGGCAATGCGTGTAGCCGTTCCCGGTCAAGCTGTTGCCGTAGCGGTCGATCGCGGGTATCTGGCTGAGGTTGCCGTACAGGTAACTATTCGGGCCGCCGTTCATCAGGTTCGAGCAGCCGCTGTAGGGCGTTGAGGGATTGGGCTGAGCCACGTCCGCCGCGTTATTCGAGCCCCCGAAAGACATCCACCAGGCGGCGGTGTGGCTGGCAGTCGGGTCCGTGCTGGCCAGCAGATACATGCCGTAAGGCGAGCTGCCGGAGTAGGGCGGGCCGGGAATCGCCAGCCAGCCCACCATCATGTGGGCGCTGTCCTGCTGCGCCATCGAAATTGTCCGGTAGGTGCACGAGGTGCTCTGGACGATATTGTTGGCGTTGCTGTTGGCGGGATTGTTCAGGTAGAGCGTCACGCCCGAGGGCACGCCATCGGTGAACAGGACGATCGAATTCATGCGCGTATCGGAGCCGGTGTTCGTCAGGTCTCGCATGTGCGCTTTCTGCAGTTCGATATAGGCCAGCCAGAGCGCTTCCGCCATGCCCGTGCCGCTGTCAGCTTTGATCGCCCGGATCTGGTGGACCATATCGGTGTTGCTGCCGCTCAGGAAGCTGGTGTCCGGGCCGCCGGTCGATGTCCCTGTGGTCGTCGGATCCCATGGGCGGACGGTGGGGTATCCCACTACCGCGCTGCCGTCGAACACCACCAGTCCCAGCTCGTCGTTTCCTTCGGTGAATTTCTGCGTGAATCCCTGCGCGTAGTTGATCAGGTCGTTGATCACCGTGCCGCCGTGCCCGTCGGAAGTGTTCATCGAGCCCGAGCGGTCGATCACGAGCACCAGGCGCGTGTCCTTCTTGGTCGCCGTCGCGCTGGCGGCGACGGTGGAGGTGTTGCGGCCGAAAATCCGCGCGAACAGGAGCGGCACATCGGCCGTGGCGTTGATCGTGATGGTCTTGGTCGTCCCGAGCGTCACGTTGATGTTCGAGACCAGATTCCGCGCTCCCCAAAAGCCGGCGGTCCCATCGGCGCGAAAGTTGGCTTTTAGAAATTCTCCCGCGATTTCACTGGGGTTCGCCGGTGTGCCCAGAAGGCGCCCTGCGCCGAGCACCGCGCCATCCACCGCCGCCGAGAGCTTGGCCTGGACGATATACAGCATCGTGGCGTCGATTCCCAGGCCGACCAGAGGCACGATCACGGTCGGGATCAGTAAAGTGAACAGGATCAGGGTGGTCCCGCGCTGGCGATGGCGGGCGCATGGTGTGCTAAACATCGTTTCCCTTTCTTCAGTCGACCGCCGCCTGCGCGGTTCAAAACATGTTGTACGAGTACATCACCGAATCCGGCGAAAAGGGCGGCATCCGGATGCCGGTGGAGGCGGCTTCCGAGATATAGATCACCTGCCCGGACGGCAGCCCCCTGACGTTCCCGTTCACGTTCGCGTACGGATTGATGCCGCTGAAGGTCGCGACATCCCCGGAGTTAGTGACCTGGTCGTTCAGAGGCACCTTTCCCGTTGTCGGATCGACGTTGACCGGGTGCGATCCGGTGGTCAGCGGCGCCCCGAAGTAACTGCCGCGCAAAGAGGTGTTCCCGATTTCCAGGCGCTGCGTGAATACCCATTGCCCGTAATTGGTGCACCCTTGCGGATTTCCGTTGCTGTCGACTTTGCCGTCCGAGGCGCACATGGCCTGGTCGACATAGGTCACCGCGGAGAGAATGACCAGCGCCTTGGAAGTCGAGGCGCTGGTGGTTAAGCCGATCGAGCTGCCGAGCGTCGCCAGAATCGTCTGGTTGCCCGGCTGAGAGAAATCCGCCCCTTTGGCATACATATGTCCGGCGTCGCGCGCCACCTGGATCGTTTCGAGCGAGCGGAGCATGTTGAGCCCGATGGACACGGTGCCCAGCATCAGCGGCACCAGCACGACCGTCACGAACGAAAATTCCACGATGGAAACACCGCTTCTGGTCTTCTTCCGCATGGCTCTCCTCACGGCGCGGTCCCGATCGGCGGCGTGTCGTGGGATGGTTCGATCAGATCGGCCGCGACGGCGTGGATCGCCGTTCCCGATGCATCCGCCGCCTGGTTCCAACTGAAAATGCGCGGAACCAGCGCGGGCAGCATGAATCCTTCAATCGAGACCTGCATGATGTTGCCCGGGCTGTTCCCGTTGGCCTGGCCCGAGACGTCCGTCGCCGGCGCGGTCGATCCGTCGGCCGGAGGCAGGAAGTAGTGCACCTTGATCTTTGCCAGACCGGCCGGCCCGTACAGCGTGCCGAGAGATTTCTGCTGGACGATGCTCTTGACCATCGAGGTCAGGTCCGAGCCGGCCGCCGCCGCCTGCGTCCCCGTGATGGTGATGCCCGTCCGAACGCCGGCGCGAACGGCATAGTCCAGCGTGGCCTTCACAAACACCGCCCAGGCGACATCCATCAACACGAACAGCATCGCCACAAATGGCAGAAACGTGAACGTGAATTCCAGGAACTCAGCGCCCCGGCAACGCCGGCGCCGGCC
>DATGMB010000340.1:0-9925 GCA_035293845.1 Bryobacteraceae bacterium | reverse complement strand
CTCGGCGATCCGCCGCCGCGCCAGTTCGACCGCCTTTTCCGCCTCCCAGCCGAAGCGGTGCGTGCGGCTGGCGGCATTGCCGAATTTGGGGCCGAACCACGGCAGCATCGCCTCCAGCACGCGCGGGTCCACCGGAGTGGTCGCATGGTGATCGAGGTAGATCGGCTGGCGCATCGGTTCTCATACCCATTCTGGCGCGAAATGGCGGATACTGGGGGCAGACGATGCCGCGGCCGACCATCGCTCCGGAAACGGAAGTCGTCGAGCGCGAACAGAAGATCCCGCTCTATCGCGTGGTGCTGCTCGACGATAACGACCACACCTACGATTACGTGATCGAGATGCTGCAGAAGATTTTCGTCTTCTCGCTGGAGCAGGCTTACCGCCACGCCGAAGAGGTGGACCGATGCGGCCGCACGGTGCTGATCACCTGCGAGCTGCCCGAGGCGGAATTCGCCCGCGACCAGATTCACGCCTACGGCCCGGACTGGCGCCTGGAACGGTCCAAGGGCTCGATGTCCGCGGTGATCGAGCCGGTTTCGTAAATGCCCGGTTACGGGCGCGGCTCCTTGAACACCACGTTGATCTGGTCGGGCGTCGCCCGCAGTTCGCCGGAGACGGCCAGCATTAAATGACCGGCGGCCTCTCGAAAGGCGGCGGCGCGGAGAGTGGCGGCGCTGGCCAGCGAGGGCGGCAGCGCGGCGTGAAAGGCCGTGGATTTTTCGAGGTCCGACTGCAGCGACTTGCGGATGCGCTCGGAAAGCGCCGCGCCGTATTGGCCGGAGCGCAGCATTTCGCCGAGCTGGCCCTCGGCTTCGAGGGGCAGCACCTCGGCGTTGAGCCGGACCGCGGCGGGCGGCTCGATCGCGGGCGTCAGGCGCACGCGCACCGTGGCGTTGCCGCCGACCAGGCGCTTCACGATCTCCTTGCCGAACGCCTTGGCGCAGGCGTACTTCTCGAAATGCACCACGGCGGTGAGCATCGCGGCGGGCGCTTCCGGCGCGAGCGCCGCCTGCTCGATGGCGATGCGGTCTCCGCAGCGGTTATCCTGCGCCAGTTGCGCGCGAAGGATCGGCAGAATCTTTTCCTGGAGCCCGGCGAGATCGGCGTCAAGACGGACGGCGATCGCGGATTCGCCGTGCGCGTCGAGACGGCCCGAGATCACCACCGGCACCGGCTGGTCCGCGATCTCGAAGCTGGCGCGGACCGGCGGAATATCGAAGTGAAAATCGGCGGCGGGCGCGGCCAGGGCTGCTGCGATCAGAATGAGGTGCCTCGCGAAGATCATTTCGTGGCAGTGGACGCGCGGGGCGCGCGGCGAGTTACGTTATACTGCCGCCATGGCGACTATCGAGCGACACAAGCCAGGCTCGTTCTGCTGGGTTGAGTTGGGCACGACCGATCAATCCGCGGCGAAAAACTTCTACCGCTCGCTGTTCGGCTGGGAAGCGAAAGACTACCCCATGGGGCCGAACGAGACTTACACTATTTTCAACCTCGGCGGCCGCGACACCGGAGGCGGGTACACGCTGCGGCCGGACATGCTCGCCGAAGGCATCCCGCCGCACTGGATGCTCTATGTGCAGGTGGAGAACGCGGATGCCACGGTGGCCAAAGCTGCCTCGGCCGGAGCGAAACCGATGCCGCCTGGGGCCTTTGACGTGGCGGAAAACGGGCGCATGGCGGTGATCCAGGACCCGACGGGCGCGATGTTTTCCATCTGGCAGCCAAAGTCGCACACGGGAATCCATGCCGCGGGCGAGCCCGGAACGCTGTGCTGGGCGGACCTGGTTACCGGGGACGTGGACCGCGCCAAGCAGTTCTACGAGGGCCTCTTCGGATGGCAGATGAAACCCGGGGAACACGATCCCTCCGGTTACCTGCACATCCAGAACGGCGGCGATTTCATCGGCGGGGTGCCGCCAGCGCGGTTCCGCGACCCCAAAGTGCCGCCACATTGGCTGCTGTATTTTCTGGTGGAAAGCTGCGACGCCGCAACGGCCAAGGCGCGGGAGCTCGGCGCGCGCGTGTACGTGGAGCCGATGACGATGGAGAACGTGGGGCGGTGGTCGATTGTGGCGGACCCGCAGGGAGCGGTGTTTTCGCTGTTCGAGGCAATGAGACATGAGTAAACTGGCTCTGCGTCTCTGTGTCTCTGCGTCGTTGGTTGCTGCATGGCTTGCGGCGCAGACGCCGGCGGAGCTGATGGGGCGCGCGGATATCAAGGCCGCCTTTGCGGCGGTGGAGCGCAACGAGCCGCGAATGATCGATCTGGAGGCGCGGGTGTGCGAGATTCCGGCGCCTCCGTTCCATGAAGAGGCGCGGGGGAAGGAGTTCGCGCGCCTGTTCCGCGAAGCCGGACTGAAGGATGTCCACATCGATGCGGCCGGCAACGTGATCGGGGTGCGGCCGGGGAAGGCGGCGCATCCCAACCTGGTGCTCGCGGCGCACCTGGATACGGTGTTCCCGGAGGGCACGGATGTTCATGTGACTCGCGAAGGCACGGTGCTCAAGGGACCGGGCATCGGGGACGACTGCCGCGGCCTCGCGGTCTTGATGGGCGTGATTCATGCGCTCGGCGATGCCCATGTGCAGACGCGCGGCACGATCACGTTCGTGGCGGACGTCGGCGAAGAGGGACTCGGCGATCTGCGCGGCATGAAGCAGCTTTTCGGCGAGACGCTGAAGGGGCAGATCGACGAATTCATCTCGATCGACGGCACCGGGCTCGGGGTGACGAACGTCGGCGTGGGGAGCAACCGGTACAAGGTGACGTTCAAGGGCCCGGGCGGGCACAGCTACGGCGCGTTCGGCATGGCGAACCCGATTCAGGCGATGGGCCGCGCCATTGCCAGGATCGATGCCTTCGAGGTGCCTTCGCAGCCGAAGACCACATTCAACGTAGGGCGGGTCGGCGGCGGGACCTCCGTGAACGCGATTCCGTTCGAAGCATGGATGGAAGTGGATATGCGTTCTTCCGATGTGGCCGCGCTGAAGGCGCTGGACGCGAAATTCCATGCGGCGCTCCAGGAAGCCGTGCAGGAGGAGAATCGCCGCTGGAGCGGCCGCGGGCCGGTGTCCTTTTCGGCGGAGCTGGTGGGGATGCGTCCGGCGGGGCAGACGCCGCGGGATAGCCGGATCGTCGAAACCGCGCTCGCGGTTTCGCAGGCGATGGGAATTCCCGAGCGGCTGGGAGAAGGCTCGACGGACGCCAATGTGCCGATGAACCTCGGCATCCCGGCGATCACGATTTCGGGCGGCGGCGCAGGCACTGGCGCGCATTCGCTGCACGAGACGTTCGACACGAAGGACTCCTGGAAAGGCACCGAGCGGGCGCTGCTGCTGGCTGTAGCGCTGGTGGAGTAGAGCCGCATCGCCTTCACTCTGAAGAAATCCATTGACACCGTAAGGGAAATGCAACATAATCCTCGTTAACGCTAACGTTCACGTTATCAGCGAATGTCCGGCACGGGTCTGCCGGACCCCGAATTCGACCAGGAGACTGAGACATGAGCCTGCCCCGTTTTGCAGCCGCACTGCCGCTCTTTGTCCTTACCTTTGCGCCCGCGCTGCTGCTGGCGCAGAATCCCACGGCCACCGTGAATGGCACGGTGGTCGACGCCACCGGCGCGGCGGTGCCCGGCGCCACCGTGTCGGTCGTGAACCAGGGCACCAATGTCCGCGCGCAAAAGATCACCGGCGTGGACGGCACGTTCGCAATCCTCAATCTGCTGCCCGGCAATTACGTCATGACCGTGGAGAAGGAGGGCTTCAAGAAGGTCGTCCTTCCAGTGTTCAAGCTGGACGTGAACCAGACGCTGACTGAGAACGTGACGATGAATGTCGGCGCCACCACCGAAACCGTGACGGTCAGCGCGGATGCGGTGTCCGTCATGGTGCAGCGCTCCTCGACCGAGCTGGGCACCACGTTCGACGAGACGCTGGTGCACGAGCTGCCGCTGAACGGCCGCAACTTCACGCAGTTGATGATCCTGCAGCCGGGCATCAATCCGGTGGACACGTCGCAGGGCAACTCCTCCGGCAAAACCGGCGCGGGCGGCAATCCGGACGGCGGCAACATCTCGATTCCGGGCTCGATCGTCTACAAGGTCTCGGCGAACGGTGCGGGCAATCGGTCGAACGCGTATTACATGGACGGCATTATCAACACGGACGACCGCGGGGGCGGGTGGGCGATTCCGCCGATCGCGGACACCATCCAGGAAGTGAAGGTGCAGTCGCACAACAACGACACGCAGTACGGCAACGTGCTCGGGTCGGTAGTGAACCTGGTGACAAAGTCCGGCACCAACAGCTTCCACGGCTCGGGATGGGAGTTTGCACGGAGCCAGATCTTCGACGCGCGGAATCCATTCACCGGGTTCTGCACGGCATCGCTTTGCCCCGACCTGGCCAACAAACTCGCGGCGCAGGTCTCGGCCGGGACACAGACCGCGGCCGGCGCGGGCGCGATCCTTTCGGGCACACCGGTCTCCCCGATCGGCTATTCGCAGAATGAATTCGGCGGCACCATCGGCGGGCCGATCCGCCGCAACAAAACGTTCTTCTACGCTGCCTACGAAGGCTGGCGGTATTCGCAGCCGAACGGCAGCTATGTGAATGTCCCGACGGCCGCCGAGCTGTCCGGCGACTTCACGCAATCGCTGATCGGCGCGGTCAACGCCACCAAGACCGCGATCACGCCGGCGCAGATTTTCAATCCGTTCGCGGAATCGGGGCCGAACTCGACGGTGCCGTTCACGTGCGATTCCGCGGGGAATCCCATGCCGCTGCTCACTCCGGGACTCAGCTTCGGGCAGCCGGGCTACGGCGTGCAGGCCGCGGGCGGCGCACCGTGCAACAAGATCCCTTCCGCCCTGATCGATACCAAGCTGGTCAGCGTGATCAAGGCCTACACCGGCCCGGCGCTCGCCAATTGCCAGATCACGCCCAACCTGACCTTCGCGGTCGATAATTGCCTGGACACGCGCAGCACCATCAATAACGCGAACAACTTCGATTTCCGCATCGACCACCACTTCAGCGATAAGAACATGGTGTTCGGCCGGGCCTACATGATGTGGGATAACAATAACGGCATCGTTGCGGGGACCACCTCGATTACGCCGAGCCCATTCCATACCTGGAACATCGGCGGCGCATGGGATCACATCTTCACGCCGAACCTGGTGCTCGAAGTGCGCGGCGGAATCAACGCGCGGCCGGTGATGGTGAACCCGACGAATCCGCAGGGCTACACGCCCGAGACCCAGGCGGGCTTCAGCAACCTGGACCAGACCGCGGGCTTTTTCCTCAACGTGGGCGGCTACATCGGATCGGCCAACAGCGGCATCGGCAACGTGGGGCCGCAGAAGCGAGCCAACCCGGAGCACAGCTTCAACTCCGCCATGACCTGGACCCACGGCAAGCACATGCTGCATTTCGGCGGCGAGTACCTTTACGAGAACCGCGAAGAGATCAATACCTACGGCACCTTCGTTTCGAGCACGGCGCAGACGTGCCCCACGAACGCCTCCGGCCTCTTCGCCTGCGGCAGCAACCAGGGCAATGCGCTGGCCTCCATGCTGCTCGACCTGCCGAGCGCGCTCACGGTGAACGTGCCGCAGTACGAGGAGGTGCACGTGGCCATGCAGCCGTTCGGCTTCTTTCTGCAGGACGAGTGGCACGTGCGCTCCAACCTCACGGTCAATTTCGGTATGCGCTACGACTACGACCCGGCGGTGAAGTTGCTGGTGAGCAACGGCGAGACGGTGAACGCGCTCGACCTGCCGGAGCAGAAATTCATCATCGGCTCGGCGCAGACGGCCGCCTACACCACGGGATGCGGCACGCCGCAGCTGCCGCCGTGCGTTCCGGGCGGGCTCAACCCGGCGAACCCGGCCTTCAACGTGACGGTCGGGGGAGTCACGTACAACACGCTGAACAACATCGTGTTCTCGAGCAGCCAGCCGGCGCTGAAGGCGATCTCCGACAATTTCGGGCCGCGAATCGGCGTAGCGTGGACATTCGCCAAGAACACGGTCCTGCGCGCCGGCTACGGCATTTTCTACGATCCCATCGCGTACCGCAGCCAGTACGCGGAGAACACGCTGCAGGGATCGATCTGGCCTTGGACGCGCGGCGTCTCCGACACGCTGAACACCGCGCCGATGGGCACGGCGCCGACCCCGACCGTGGCTCCGATCTGCAACAGCGCCGCGACCTGCGGACCATACGGCGGCTACGCCACGTCACAGCTTACTGGCCTGGCGGGCAGCAATCCGACCGTCGTCGCGCCCACGCCCTGGGGATCGACGTTCGGCGGCTACACCAACGACCCGAACTACACCGACCCGCGCTCGCAGCAGTGGAACCTGCAGATCGAGCGCCAGCTCACGGCGAACAGCATGTTCTATATCGGGTACGTCGGGAGCCGCACGCAGCGCCTGGAATGGTGCTGCAAGGCGAACTATCCGCAGGGCGGGCCGTTCTGCGAGAACAATCCGGCGCAGGGTTTCACGTGTCCCACCACACCGCTGACGCAGGCGCAGATCGCGCAGAAGGAATACATGCCGTTTGCGGCGCAGGGCTGGAATTATTCGCAGTCGACCGGCTTTTCCACCTTCAACGCGCTCGAAGCGCAGTACCAGCAGCGCCTCTGGCACGGCCTGGAGACAGTGGTGGCGTTCACGTGGGAGAAATGCCTGGGCGATTCCAACGGCGATTTCAACGCGGAAAACGGCAGCGAGGCCGCGCCTTACCAGTACTTCTTCAATGCGCACCTTTCCAAGGGATTCTGCACGTATGACATCCCCAAGCTCTTCACCTGGACAGCGGTCTACCGGTTGCCCTTCGGCCGCGGCGAGCACTGGTTGACCAAGGGCGTGCTCTCGAAGGTGCTCGGCAACTGGGAGACGAACTACGCGTTCCTCGGGCGGTCCGGGCAGGCGTTCAACCCGAGTTGGGGCGGCGCGAGCAACATCTGCGCCACCGCGACCGCGACCAACTGCGTGCCGGCGGTGATCGCCGGCGTGGCGCCGGGCAGCAACGACCCGGCGAACCTTTCGAACGCCGCCGGATCGATCACCGGCTACGCGCGGCCGAGCGTGTTGCCCGGCTGCCAGATCCAGGTAGCCCATCCGAGCGCGGCGCTCTGGTACAACCCGGCGTGCTTCGTGAGCCCGTCCTCGCTGCTGGTCGGCCCCGGCTATGGCTTCGGCGATACGCCCATCGGCTTCCTGCGCACGATGCGGTGGATCAATATGGATGTGGCCATCGCGAAGAACATCGCGATCACCGAAACGAAGCAGATCCAGTTCCGCGCCGAAGCCTTCAACGTGTTCAACCACATGGTCCTGGCCGCGCCGGGCACATCCGTCGCGCCCTCGTTTTCGAACGGCAGTATCAGCTACGGCAGCGCGGGGGTGATCACGAATATCGCGAACTATCCGCGGTCGATGCAGTTGGCGCTGAAATTTTTGTTTTAATTCGGCCGCGGCGCGAGCATTGCGGCGATTTCCCGCGGAGAGACGGCCTGATTCGCGAACCGAAACGTGCCGGCGTCACGCAGCTCCTCCGCCGCACGCAGGAAAGCGCCGATCGCAGACCGGTAGAGAGAACTGCCGAGGCTCACGCGCTTTACCCCGAGCCGGGAAAGCTCTTCCAGGCTGAATGACACGCCGCGCAGGCCCATGAGCACGTTCACGGGGCGGTCCACCGAACTCACGACCGCGGCAATCTCCTCCTTGCTCGTCAAGCCGGGCGCGTAAAGCACATCGGCGCCGGCCTCCTGGTACGCTTGCAGCCGCGTGATCGTGTCCTGGAGATCGGGACGGCCGTGCAGATAGTTTTCCGCGCGCCCAGTCAGCGTAAACGGGACTGGCAGTTTCCGAGCCGCTTCCGCCGCGGCACGGATTCTCGCCGTGGCGTGCTCCTTTTCGTAGATGGGCTGGTCCGGCCGGCCGGTGGCATCCTCGATGGAGCAGCCGGCGATTCCCCTACCGGCGGCCAGCGTGACGGTCTCCGAGACAGTCTCCGGCGAATCCCCATATCCGTTCTCGAGATCGGCGCTGACGGGCAAATCCGTGGCCGCGACGATCTCGGAGACGTGCGTCAGCATCTCCTGCCGGGCCACGGCGCCGTCGAGCCGCCCGCGAGACAACGCGTATCCCATACTGGTCGTGGCCAGCGCTTCAAATCCGAGCCGGGCCAGCATGCGCGCGGTACCCGCGTCCCAGGGATTTGGAATGAGGAATGCGCCCGGCCCGGTGTGCAGCGCGCGAAGTGCGTTTGCTTTTTCGGCTTGTGTCATGCCCCGCCTTTCTGCACCGGTTTCGCGGGAAGCTCGAACGTCCCCTCCACCACTTCCACAAAGTTTCGCTCCTCCCGCAGGATGAAGCGCTTGTTTTGAGCCATGGCGAAGTTCTCGCGTGCTTCCGCATCCGCCCGGAGACGCTGCCGGTAGCGTTCATAGGCCGCCAGGCTGTCGAAGGCGATCAGGCCCCATGCTACATCGTTGGTGCCCTCGTAAGGCAGGAAGTAGCCGATCAGGTGTCCGCCGCATCGCGGAATGATGCGGCCCCAGTTTTCTGCGTATTGTCGGAATTCTTCCTTCTGGAACGGATCAATCTGGTAGCGGATGAAACAGGTAATCGTCATTGGATTTCTCTCCTGCGGACCGGCGGATGTACCGCGGACCCGGTTCAGCAGCGCGCCGAGTGCGGCTCCTGCGCGAAGCACCTGGCGGCGGTTGGTGCGCATGGGGCAACTATACGGATTGTTCCACGCGCATGCTTCGTTTACCATCGAATCATGTTTGTCGATCCTGACGAAGCCGCTTCGGGGACTGCCGCCGCCATCGGGGAACCGGCGCGGGCACGGATGCTCTATTGCCTGATGGACGACCGCGCCCGAGCCAGCACGGAACTGGCGGTGGTGGCCGGCGTGAGCCCTTCCACCGCGAGCGCGCATCTGAACCGCCTCCTCGCGGCGCGGCTGGTCCGCGTTCAGGTACAGGGCAAGCACCGTTATTACACATTGGCCGGGCCGCCCGTCGCGAGGGTGCTGGAAGGGCTGAATGTTCTCGCCGGCGCTCCGCATGGCCGCTTCGTTCCCAACACCCCGAGCCGTCTGCGCGCCGCGCGCACCTGTTACGACCACCTCGCGGGCACCCTGGGGGTGACGCTTCGGGATCGTCTGGAGACTTCCGGCTGCCTGTCTGCCAATAGCGGCTCATACGACCTGACGCCGAAAGGCATCCGTCACCTGGCCGGGCTCGGGATCGACTTGGAGGAAACCCGCCGGACACGGCGGCGATTTGCCTATGACTGCCTGGATTGGAGCGAGCGCCGCCCGCACCTCGGCGGCGCGCTGGGCGCTGCGCTCTTAAAAGCCGCGCTGCGGCGGAAATGGGTAACGCAAGATCTCGACAGCAGAGCGTTGCAGATCACGGCGGCGGGCCGGCACGACTTGCGAAGGCACTTTGGGGTTCAGATCTGAATTTGACCGAGTCACCCGGTCGAGTTCACTCGCCGCAAGTGTAGCCCTCGTGATCTGCCGTCATCCATGCGGGCCAGTCGTCGAACGGAACTGCCACCGGCCTAGCCGAATTACCGGGCCCTTCCCATCCGAATGAGCGATTTTCCCGGACGCCCCCAAGCGCGATGCTTGAGGCATGGGAAATGAGCTTCTGAACCTTTCCAATGAACTGGCGGGCATTGTGGAGCGCGCCGCTCCGTCGGTCGTGGCCGTGCATGCGCGGCCGCGGTTTTCCTCGAGCGGGGTCTTCTGGCGGCCGGGCGTGATCGTCACGGCGGAGCACACCATCCGGCGCGAAGAGGAGATCACGGTCACGCTGCCGGACGGATCGAGCGCCGCGGCGACGCTCGCGGGGAGCGATCCGGGCACGGATCTCGCCATCCTGAAG
>DATGMB010000339.1:0-20222 GCA_035293845.1 Bryobacteraceae bacterium | reverse complement strand
CGACGCTGCCCTGCTCGCCCATGTTTCCGCCGTTCTTCGAGAAGGCATGGCGGATCTCGCTGACGGTGCGGTTGCGATTGTCCGTCGCCACGTTCACCAGCACGGCTGCGCCGCCCGGTCCGTAGCCTTCGAACATCACTTCTTCGATCTGGCCACCTTCCAGCTCGCCGGTGCCGCGCATGATCGCTTTCTTGATGTTGTCCGACGGCATCGATACGGCTTTCGCAGCCAGAATCGCGGTGCGCAGGCGCGGGTTCGCGTCCGGATCGCCTCCATTACGTGCGGCGATCTGAATTTCTTTGATAATGCGCGTGAAGCTTTTCCCGCGCTTGGCGTCCAACGCCGCCTTTTTGTGCTTAATGGTGGCCCATTTGGAATGGCCTGACATGTGAACCTCTCAGGTAGGCCCGGCGCAGACCGCCGGGAAAGACAGTGTTATGAATTCAACCTATTGAGGATAGCAGAATCGGCCATGCGGCTCAATATGCAACGCGTGCCGCCGCGTGCGGACGGAACAATTGCCGCGCGTCCGCGCTCCGATTCGACGAGCGTACCTTCACATCCATCGCTCCCGCCAGCGCTCCGGACACGGCACAAGTACCCGTTCGGGGTGGTATCCAACGTGCCGTAAGTCTGTTGACCGATGATTGCGGGGCCGCGGTCCTTTTGGTCCTAGCCGCGGTTTCCGCTATCCTCGAACAGAGGTTCAAGAAGGCACTCGCGGTGGCATGAACGAAAGAAACCCACTTGAAGTTTTGTTCCCCGGGCCCCGCCGCCTGCTGCTTTGCGCCATGTTCCAGCAGCCCGCGCGCTGGTGGACACTCGCGGAACTCGCGGGCCGCGCAGGCGTTCAGCCCACGACCATCCGCCAGCATCTCGCAGCACTGCGCCAGACCGGCGTGGTCTGCGAAAAGCTGGAAAGCGGCCGCGCATGGTTTCAGGCGGATGCCGGCTGTCCGGTCTTCCCCGAATTGCACTCTATCGTGCACAAGCTCATCGCACGCGATTCCGTTGGCGAAACCATTCTCGTCGTCGAGGACCAGCCTGCTACCGCGCAGATCACCCGCATCCTTCTCGAAAGCTGGGGCTACCGGGTCATGGAAGCGCACTGCGCCGACGAAGCCCTCGCGCTTTTCGAACAGCACGGCGACTGCATCCAGCTCCTCCTGACGGACGTTCTGATGCCCGGCCTCACCGGTCCGCAGCTGGCGAACGAGCTGGCCCGCCGCAAGCCCGCGCTGCGCATCGTCTTCATGTCGGGGTACCCGAATGACCGGCTACTGGAATCCGGCGCGGCTTTCCTTGCCAAGCCCTTCAACCCCTCCAGCCTCTCCCGCACGATCCGGCGCGAACTCGACCGCCCGGCCGCGCGCTCGTATCCGGCGCACCAGATGAATCATTCGTAATATTAAGTTCGCTTCAGGCGGGCAACGCGGCTCTGCGCACCTGCGTTCCTCTCGATAGGAGGGGAACGGACATGAGTTATTACGGCTTAGCCGGCGCGGTTTTACTGGCGGGCAGCATGCTTGCGGGTTGCGGCGGCGGGTACGGTGTTTATTACACGCAGTACGCCCCACCACCTCCGCGCTATGCCGTCGTGGGAGTGGCGCCGGGGCCGGGCTACGTGTGGACGCCGGGCTGGTGGGATTGGCGCGGCGGCAACTGGGTGTGGGTCGAGGGCCGCTGGGTCCGCCCGCCGCGTGCTCACGCGGTTTGGGTCGCACCCGAGTGGCGGCGCGAAGGCCGCGGCTACCGTTTCTACCGCGGACATTGGAGATAGCAGCCCCGAGGCGCCACGCCGCCTGCGCTATTTCGCCCGCGCCGGGTCTATCGTGTCCGCGATCGCACGCCTGTCTGCCTGCCGGAGGTCTATCCTGAAGTTAGGGAGGATGCCGGAACGGTTCGCCTCCGGACGGCCGTAACCCGGTAGATTACCCCTGGTGAAGTAGAGAGAACGGGCCGCACTCGTCGTACCCTTTGGGCACGTCGAGCCCACCGGCCCGTTTTTTTTGAACAAAGCCCGCTTTTCCTGCGTTATGCTCCTGTGAAGGAGCTCTCATGAAATCTGCGATCGCGCCGCTCGCTGGCGTCCTTCTCTGCCTTTCGGGCTGCATGGTGGAACCGGAGACTCCCACCGGCCCCAGCCAGCACGATTCCCAGACGATCGAGCGGGATGGTGCTCAGTCGCTCCACGCGACTCTGAATATGGGGGCCGGCAATCTCCGCGTCGGCACGGGAACGGAGAAGCTGGTCCGCGCGGATTTCGACTATAACGTGCCGGGCTGGAAACCGGTGATCCGCTACAATGCGGGCGACCTGAGCATCTCCCAGCCGGATACGCATCACGTGAGGCTCGGCCACAACCGCTACGAATGGGACATCCGTCTCAACCGCGAGGTGCCCATCGACCTCGATGTCCACTTTGGCGCGGGCGATGCTCACCTCGATCTGGGCGGTCTCGATCTGCGCCACGTCGAGGTCGAAATGGGCGTAGGAAAGATGGAGATGGACCTGCGCGGCCAGACGCGGCATAACTACGACGTCAACATCAACGGCGGCGTCGGGGAAGCGACTGTGTATCTTCCCTCCGATGCCGGCGTTTACGCGGAAGCAGCGGGCGGCATCGGAGAAATCCAGGCCCCCCGTCTGCATAAGGAAGACTCTCACTATACGAACGACGCCTATCAGAAGGCCAAGTACACCGTCCGGCTGAACGTCCACGGCGGAATCGGGACCATCCGGCTGATCTCGGAATAGCATAGCGGCGCCGGGAACACTCCGGGAGATGGGAGTGCTAATATCGCTCTTATCTCATCACGAGGTTGTCCGATGCTGCAAAAAGTTCTGCTCGTTTCCGCGGTCCTGCTGCTGCCCGCGCTGGCGCCCGCTCAGGTCAAGGTCCTCCGCCACCCCACCTACTCGAAAGGCAGGATCGCCTTCAGCTATCTCGGCGATATCTGGATTGCCAATGAGAACGGCGCGAATGCCCAGCGGCTGACCGACAACAAGGCCCGCGACATTTATCCGCGCTTCTCGCCGGACGGCAAGTGGATCGCCTTCTCCTCCAACCGCGACGGCAACTACGATGTGTTTGTCATCCCCGCCGCGGGCGGCAAACCGCGGCAGCTCACCTTTCACAGCGCCGACGACAACGTGGTCGGATGGACCCCCGATAGCAGGAAGATCCTCTTCAGCTCCGTCCGCGGGAACGGCGCGTTCCCCACCGTCGCCACTCTTTTCGAAGTTCCCCTCGATGGGGGCACCGAGGAGCCGCTGCCGACCGATTGGGGCTATTCCGCCAGCTATTCCGCCGATGGCAGCAAGCTCGCGTTCATGCGCCACCCCTCCGTGTGGAGCCGCAAGCACTACCGCGGGGCGTTCGCGGCTGACCTTTGGGTCATGGACATTCCCTCGAAGACCTACGCCAAGATCAGCGGCCAGGACGACTACAAAGGGAACTGGCTCTGGCCGATGTACGGCAACGGCGCCATCTACTTCGTCAGCGACCGCACCGCCAACGAGAAGAACATCAAGTTTGGCGGTCCGGAGGTGATGAAGAGCGTCAACAACATCTGGAAGGTTTCGGATAAGGGCGGCGCGCCGGTGCAGGTCACGCATCATCAGGACGGCAATCTGTACTTCCCCAGCATCTCCGCAGACGGCAGGACG
The DNA here is from genome assembly GCA_035293845.1 of Bryobacteraceae bacterium. GTDB lineage: Bacteria > Acidobacteriota > Terriglobia > Bryobacterales > Bryobacteraceae > DATGMB01. Next base: position 16,553 of record DATGMB010000339.1, on the reverse strand, counting down.
ATCGTCTACGAAGAAAATTTCGGCATCTGGAAGCTCGACACCGCCACCGGGAAAACGAGCGAGATCGTGATCGACATCAAGAGCGACACCAAGGAAAACGACACCGAACTGGTGACCCTGACCGAGGCCGAAGGCTTCCACATTTCACCCTCGAACCGGCGCGCCGCCATCGTGGCGCACGGGGAGGTGTTCACGATCGCCACGGACCGCGGCGAGCCGCAGCGCGTCAGCGAGACGCCCTGGCGCGAGCAGGACGTGCGCTGGTCGCCCAACGGCAAGTGGATCGCGTTCGTCAGCGACCGCACGGGGCGGCAGGAGGTGTGGATCTCCGATGAGCTCGGAAAGAACCCGAAGAAACTGAGCGACGCCGATTGCGACAAATCGGCGATCGCGTGGGCGCCGGATTCGAAATCGCTGATGTGGTCCGGCTCCGACCACAAACTCCGCCGCGTGGAGATCGAAAGCGGCAGGGAGGAGGTGGTCGCGACCGCGATCACCGGCTCCGTCACGACTCCGCAGTTCTCGCCGGATGGCAAGTGGATTTCGTACGCCAAGCAGGACAACCTGGTGCGATCCCATGTATACGTCAAGGAGCTCGCGACCGGGCAGGAGCACATGATTTCGTCCGACCAGTTCCAGGTCTCGCAAGGGGCCAAGTGGACGCCGGACGGCAAGAAGCTGCTCCTAATCGGCGGCGTGGCGCTGCCTGCGATGGCGTCGCAAGGCTTCCGCGGGACCCCGAGCCAGCTGTACGCGATTTCCCTGACACACCTGGAGAAGGACCCGGCCGACCGCGACATCAACACCGAAGAGCAGGCACTGGAGGAGCTCAACGCAGCGCCGGCCGGCGGACGCGGCGGGCGGGGCGCCGGTGCGCCGGCCAACGTGGACGTGAAAATCGAGTGGGATGGCCTGGATCGCCGCATCCGGAAGCTCACCAGCGGGACGAATGCCGTGATGACGGTCGTTCCTTCGCCCGATAGCCGCACGTATGCCTTTCTGTCGGGCGGCGGCCCTGCCGCCGCCGAAGAAGGCGCCGGCGGGCCGGCCCTCTACATCATCGGGGAAGACGGCACGCACCTGCAGCGGCTCAACACCACGGTGGCGGACGCAGCCGGCCGCGGCGGGCGCGGGGGCCGCGGAGGAGGCGGGTTCGGCTTCGGCGGCAACGAGCCGCAGTGGTCGCGCGACGGCCGCAACATTTACATGCTGCTGGGCGGCGGGATCTATTCGATCTCGGTCCCGGCCGCTCCGGCGGCCGATGCTCCGGCAGCCGCCAGTACAGCGGGCGGGCGCGGAGGACGCGGCGGGCGCGGAGGGGCCGGCGCGGGTAGCACTCCGGCCGCAGCCTCGGCTGACTCCGGCCCTGCGCCGCGCCGCATTCCGTTCACGCTCCGGATGGTGATCGACCGGCCCGCCGAGCGCCGCCAGGTATTCGAGGAAGCCTGGCGCGTGATGAAGAATCGCTTCTACGATGCCAACATGCACGGCGTCAACTGGGCCGCGGCCAAAGACCGCTACGAATCGCTGCTCCCCGATATCGCCGATACCGAAGAGCTGCACAACGTCATCATGGAAATGATCGGCGAGCTCGACGCCTCCCACACCGGCATTTCCGGCGGCGGGCTACTGCCAGGCGAGCAGCAGCCGGAGCGCATCCAGACCCGCTATCCCGGCTTCGAGCTCGCGGCCGATTCGTCGGGCTATTACAAGGTCGCGCGCATCCTGCGCAAGGGCCCCGCCGACCACGAATATGTCAAGCTGGCCAACGGCAACTTCATCCTGGCGGTGGACGGCAAAGAGCTGCGCACGAAGGACAATTACTGGCAGTACTTCAACACGCTCTCCGGACAGAAGTTCGAATTTCTCATCAACAGCAAACCGGCTGCGGATGGGGCCTGGACGGTTTCCATCGAGCCGCTGACCGCGGCGGCGCAGGGCAACCTCGAATATGAAAACTGGGTGGAAGAGCGGCGGGCGATGGTCGAGCGGCTTTCCGGCGGCGAGATCGGCTATCTGCACATCAAGGCGATGGATGCGCCTTCGCTGCTCAAATTTCAGGAGGATCTGATCGATAACCGCGGCAAGAAGGCGCTGATCATTGACGAACGGTTCAACGGCGGCGGCGGCATCGACCAGGAATTGCTCGAGATCCTCAATCAGCGCAAGCAGTACCAGCACACGCGCGGCCGCGATGCGACGGTCGATGTGCCGCGTCCGGTCGAGACGTTCTACGGGCCGATGGTAGTGCTGCAGAACGAGCGCTCGGCGAGCGATGCCGAAATGTTCCCGGATGGCTTCCGCGCGCTCGGGCTCGGGAAGGTGATCGGCGTGCCGACGATGGGCGCCGTCATCGGCACGGGCTCATTCAATCTGCTGGACGGATCGCAGATCCGGACGCCGGGCTCGGGCGTGTACACCGCCCGCGGCGAAAACATGGAGAACTACGGCGTGCAGCCGGATATTTACGTGGATAACGGACCAGCGGATTTTGCCACGGGGCACGACCGGCAGGTGGAGAAGGCCATCGAAGTGCTGCGGGCGGAAATGAAGTAGCAAAGGCCCATCGGCTGAATGCACATCCGGCGGCGCAGGTTAACGCCCGCGCCGCTTCCGCAGCCTTTCAGACCTCGGCGGCGGGATCGACCGCCACCATCAGCAGAGTGGACGCCAGCACTCTGGGACAATTCATCCCGAATGTCCGCAGCGCCCACAGGCTTTTCCGGCTTCGGGCGGCGTAGTGGCACTGGACGACGCGCAAGCCGCAGCGCTGCAACAGATTTCCTAGCGTGAAGTAGCACCACCAGGCCACGTGCTCGTCATTCCATCGTTTATAAGGGGATGTGAAGATGGACTCGAGAAAGTGCAGCCCGTAGAAGACGTTCGGCGTGGTGACCAGCAACGCGCCGTTGGGCTTGAGGTGCCGCTTCATATTTCGGATGAGGGCCCCGGGGTTTTCCACATGCTCGATGATTTCCCCGGCCACGACCACATCGAAGCACTCCCCGACATCCGCCGTCATCGCATCGCCACAGATCATGTGGTAACCCATGCGGTTCAACTGATCCACTTCCGCCCGGTTGTAATCCAACCCCACGACACGGGCCGCTGTGCGGCAAATGTGCTTATGAAGCCAATCGTCACCGCTCTCGGCCTCAGCCGTATGGGCTACGCAGCCCACGTCCAGCACCGTCTTCCCTTTCACCGCAGAAGTGATAAATTCCAGAACTCCGATCGATATCCCAACGGGTTTGAGAGGATCGAGCGCGGGCGAGGCCATAGGAACCCCCAAGAATCATAACCAACAGTTTGGGTCTCTCAAATAGGCGTGCGGCGGCGCTCTGTATGCCTGAATGCATCCAGGAGCTCGCGATTGCGACGAGTGGCGATTGGGGGTAGGTGCGGAGCGGGGGTTGGGGCGGCTGGTGGGATTCGAACCCACGACATTCGGAACCACAATCCGACGCTCTGCCACCTGAGCTACAGCCGCCGCGATGGATGCCTTTATCCTAGCAATTCGGTGCGCCAGGCCGCAATTGTGCGTCTACCAGGCCACGCGCTTCCACAACTCGTCGACGCGTCTCTTTACGTCCGCGGACATCTCGATGACATCCGGCCAGGGGCGCGCAAAGCCTTCGCCGGGCCACTTCCGCGTGGCGTCGATCCCCATTTTCGAGCCGTAATTCGGAAGCCGGCTGGCGTGGTCGAGCGAATCGACCGGGCCTATCACGAATTCGATATCGCGCTGCGGATCGATGTTGTTCAGCGCCTTCCAGGCCACCTCGCGCACGTTCTGCACGTCCACGTCCTCGTCCACCACGACGATGACTTTCGAGAACATCGCCTGCCCGGTGCCCCAGATGGAGTGCATGACTTTGCGGGCGTGGCCGGGGTAGGACTTGCGCATGGAAACAAGGATCAGGTTGTGAAATACGCCCTCCGCCGGCATGCAGATGTCCCGCACCTCCGGCAACTGCAGGCGCATCAGCGGAAGGAAGATGCGCTCGATCGCTTTGCCCATGTAATAGTCCTCCATCGGCGGCGGGCCGACGATGGTGGTGGCATAGATGGGATCGCGGCGCTGCGTCATGCAGGTGACGTGAAACACGGGGTATTCGTCGGCCAGTGAATAGAAGCCGGTGTGGTCGCCGAAGGGGCCCTCGGTGCGCAGTTCCCCGAGCTCGACGTAGCCCTCGAGAACGAATTCGGCGCTGGCCGGCACTTCGAGGTCGCATGTCTGGCACTTGACCATCTCGACGGGGCTCTGCCGGAGGAAACCCGCGATCATCATCTCATCGAGATCGGGCGGCAGCGGCAGAATGGCGGAGTACATGGTCGCCGGATCGGCGCCGATGGCGACCGCGACGTCCATGCGCGCGCGGCCGTGGTGAGCGCTGCGGCGGTAGTGCTCGGCGCCCTGCTTGTGGGTCTGCCAGTGCATGCCGGCCGTGCGGTCGTCGAAGACCTGCATCCGGTACATGCCGCAGTTGCGCTTGCCGGTATCGGGGTTGCGGGAAAAAACCAGCGGCAGGGTGATGAAGCGGCCGGCATCCTGGGGCCAGCACTGGAGCACGGGCAGATCGAGGAGCGAGAAACCGTCCGTGCGAATGACCTCCTGGCACGGCCCCTTGCCCACGGTTTTCGGAAAGAACGCGCCCATTTCGGCCAGCTTGGGGAGCATCTTGAGCTTGCCGATGATTCCCTCCGGCATGCGCATTTCGAGGAACTCGACAATCCGGGCGGCAACCTCCTCGACGCTAGACACCTCCAGCGCGAGTTCCATCCGCCGTATCGAGGCAAAGGCGTTGATGAGCACGGGAACCGTGGAGCCTTTGGGCTTCTCGAAAAGAAGCGCGGGGCCTCCCTGCTTGACAGCGCGGTCGGCGAACTCGGCGATCTCGAGCACCGGGTCGACCTCGAACGGGATGCGCTTCAACTCGCCGTTGCTCTCAAGCGCTCGCAGGAACTCGCGCAAATCGCGGTAAGCCATAGAGGGAAAAGAGTATGGTAGCAGGGCGGAGCGGCGGGCGATCGGGTTATGATTGGATTTCACACCAGCAGATCCCCCAAGGAGAGTTCATGTCCCAACGAGTTGCGCTTGTCACCGGCGCGAGCCGCGGCATCGGGCGCGCCATCGCGCTTACGCTTTGCCGCGGCGGTTTCGACGTCGTAGCGGCCTCGCCGCAGATCGAACAGAACGAACCATTCGCTGAAGAGATTCGCGCAGCGAACGATTCGGCAATGACCGTGAATCTCGACGTCACGTCGCCCGAATCGATCAAGGCCACGTTCGCCCGCGTGCTGGCGGCGAAGAACCGCATCGACGTGCTGGTAAACAACGCGGGTATCACGCGCGACGGCCTGGCGGTGCGGATGAAGCCGGCCGACTGGGACCAGGTCCTGAAGATCAACCTGAACGGCGCGTTCCTCTGTACGCAGGCGGCGCTGCCGTCCATGATGAAGAACCGCTGGGGCCGGATCGTCAACATCACGTCCGTGGTGGGGCAGGCAGGAAGCGCCGGTCAGGCCAACTATGCGGCGTCCAAGGCCGGCCTGATCGGCCTCACCAAGGCGCTGGCGCAGGAGATGGCCAGCCGCAACATCACCGTGAATGCGGTGGCGCCGGGCTACATCGATACCGATATGACGAAGGTGCTGCCGGAAGATGTGCGGCAGAAGATCCTGGCCTCCGTGCCGCTCGGGCGGATGGGAACGGCGGACGATGTCGCCGCGGCCGTGAAGTTCCTGGCGAGCGAGGAGGCAGGCTATATCACCGGACAGGTGATCGCGGTCAACGGCGGCATGTACATGTAGCGCGCCAGTAAGCTACGATCGCGGTTCCCTTTTCGTAGAGGTTGGAGAAGCGGGTTTCTCGTGGATGCTTCATAGAGGAAAGCCCGGTTAGCGGCCGGGCTCTCCAATCGAAGCGGAAAGGAGGATCAGCATATGATCCATGTGCTGGCAAAGTACGCCGACTCTATCTTTGGGCGGCTTACGGTACTGATCCTGTGGCAGCGTAACCTTCACAGTTAGGACCGTTGCGGGGCTGGTGTTCGCAGCACCAGTTCCCCTGCAACAACCCTTCAGAACCAGCCGCTCACGCCCACCGTCGGAGTAAACATCTGAAGCGTGCCGTGCCTGTTGCTGAAGCGCGCGGGCACGATCTGGCCGTGCGGCAGGCCGGTGATGTAGTCGCGAAAATCGGCGCGCAGGATGATGTGGTGGTGGACCACGAATTTGACGCCGCCGCCGAAATCCCCGACGAACCGCCAGGTGTTGCGCCCCGTCAGAATGACGACCGCCGGCGCGGGCTGCACGAGGATCGCATCATCGGAAGCGGTGTAATACTTGCCCCCGGCTCCGGCGGCCAGGAACGGGCGGACCCGGTGCTCTTTATTAGTGACGTTGACCACCACGTCATAAGTGAACGTATGGGACCTGCCATCGATATTGGTATTGAAGCCAGGGCCGGAGAGGAACGGACCTCCGTCCTGAAAGACATAGCGAAATTCGCCGGAGAGGTGCTGATACAGGTCCTCGCCGAGAATGAATCCGAAGGCGACACGATTCCGGATGCCGGCCTGGATTCTTTCGCTGGGACTTTCGACGGTCCCGTTGTGATACCAGCCGTAACCCACAAAGCCGCCGACCTCCCATTCCTGAGCGAAACAGGCGGCCGCGAAAACGATTCCCACCAGAAGCTTCCACCGCATACGGCCAGTACACACCCGGACGGCGCGGCAGGCAACGTCCGAGCGTGAGCGAAGCATCGCCGGGTCCGCGCGGGCGGGCGGCGTGGCACAATAGCCATCGTGTTGGCGATCGCGGTGATGGCCATTTGGGTCTATTTGGCCCTGGGCCGCGGGGGTTTCTGGCGGATGAGCGAGCAGGCATACAGCTCCAATCCGGACCGGCGCGCGCCGCGGATCGTAGCGGTCATTCCCGCGCGCGACGAGGCGGCTGTAGTGGGCGCGGCCGTCGCATCGCTCGCCGCGCAGGAGTACGCGGGCGAGTTCCGCATGGTCCTCGTGGACGATCACAGCACTGATGGAACGGCCGCCAAGGCGCGCGCGGCGGCGCCGAACGACCTGCTCACGGTGATTGCCTCCGCCCCGCTGCCGCCAGGCTGGACCGGAAAGCTATGGGCCGTCGAACAGGGAGTGCGGGAGGCGGCGCGGCATGAGCCCGATTACCTGCTGCTGACCGACGCCGATATCGTCCACGGACCGGGCAAGCTGGCGGAGCTGGTGGCGCGCGCTGAGGCCGGGTACGATCTCGTCTCCTTTATGGCGACGCTGCATTGCGAGAGCCTGGCGGAACACGCGCTGATCCCCGCGTTCGTGTTTTTCTTCTTCCTGCTGTATCCGCCCGCGTGGCGGACGGGCGCCGCCGGCGGTTGCATGCTGGTGCGGAGCGAAGCGCTGGAGCGGGCAGGCGGCATCGCGCGGATCCGCGCCGAGCTGATCGACGATTGCGCGCTCGCCCGCGCCATCGGCGCCGGGGGTGGACGCGTGTGGCTCGGGCTGAGCCGCGGCACGCGCAGCATCCGGCCCTACCGGACCTTCGGCGAGATCGGACGCATGATCTCCCGCACCGCATTCCACCAGTTGCGCTATTCGCCCTGGCTATTGGCCGCGGCCGCAGCGGGGTTGCTGCTCACGTTCGTAGCGCCGGTGGCGCTGGCGATCGGCGGGTCGTCGTGGGGGATCGCCGCATGGGCGCTGATGGCGATGCTCTACGCTCCGGCGCTGCGCTTCTACCGCGTTTCGCTGATCTGGGCGCCACTGTTGCCGGCAATCGCGCTGTTCTATCTCGGCGCCACGGTGCACTCCGCCGTCCAGCACTGGCGCGGGCGGGGCGGCATGTGGAAGGGGAGGGCGTGGGGATGATAGACTCAGGTGCTTGAAACTCGTAGCGGTCGATTACGTCATCCTCGCCCTTTATTTCGCCTTTGTTCTGGGCATTGGCTGGAGGCTCCGGAAGAAGATCTCCACGAGCGGCGACTTTCTCACCTCAGGCCATTCGGTTCCGGTCTGGATCACCAGCCTGGCCTTCCTCGCGGCCAATCTCGGCGCGCAGGAGCTGGTCGGCATGTCGGCATCCGGCGCCAAGTACGGGATCATGACGGCGCACTTCTACTGGATCGGCGCCGTCCCGGCCATGATCTTCGTGGGCGTCTTCATGATGCCGTTCTATTACGGCAGCCGCGCGCGCTCCGTGCCGGAATACCTGAAGCTGCGATTTGATGAGAAGACGCGTACCCTGAACGCGCTCAGCTTCGCCGTGATGACGATCTTCTCCTCCGGGATTTCCATGTACGCGCTCGGCCTGTTGCTCAAGCTGGTGCTGGGATGGAGCTTCACCACCTCCGTTCTGTGCTCGGCCGCAATCGTGCTGGCGTACACGTTCCTGGGCGGCCTGACCAGCGCAATCTACAACGAAGTCCTGCAATTTTTCCTGATCGTGCTCGGCTTTGCGCCGCTGGCGATCCTGGCGGTGGCGAAGGCCGGCGGATGGAGCGGCATGGCCGCCCGCATCCCGCCCGTCATGACGCATAGCTGGCGCTACATCGGCAGCGCCTCCGAAAACCCCATGGGCATCGAGGTGTTCGGGCTGATCGCCGGGCTCGGGTTCGTGCTCTCCTTCGGCTACTGGTGCACGGATTTCCTGGTCGTGCAGCGGGCAATGGCGGCCGAATCGATGTCGGCCGCGCGGCGCACCCCGGTGCTGGCGGCGATCCCCAAAATGATGATGCCGTTCATCGTCATCGTGCCCGGCATCGCGGCGCTGGCGCTGGCGCAGATGGGAACCGGCTATCACCTGCCGATGAAGAACGGCGGCTACGACTACGACCAGGCCCTCACCACGCTCATGGGCCAGTTCTACCCCGCCGGGATGCTCGGCATCGGGCTCACCGGCCTGATGGCCTCGTTCATGTCCGGCATGGCCGGCAACGTCACCGCGTTCAACACGGTATTTACCTACGACATTTACCAGAGCCATATCCATCCCGGCGCGCCGGACCGGCATTACCTGACGGTGGGCCGCATGACGACGGTCGCCGGGGTGGCCCTCTCGATCGGCACCGCGTACCTGGCCACCCGCTACAACAACATGATGGACCTGCTGCAACTGGTCTTCGGCTTCGTGAACGCGCCGCTGTTCGCCACCTTCCTGCTGGGCATGTTTTGGAAGCGCTCGACGGGCCACGGAGCCTTCACCGGGTTGCTCGCCGGAACCGGCGCCGCGGCGGTGACGCATGGGTTGACGATGGCGGAGGGAAAGGGCGGCTGGCTGGGAGCCGTGCACACGTTTCCTTCGACCATGGCGCAGAATTTCTGGATCGCCATCTTCGCCTGGTCGGCCTGCTTTCTCGTGACCGTCCTGGTCAGCCTGGCTACCGCGCCGCGGCCGGAGCGGGAGTTGGAAGGCCTGGTCTACGGCCTGACGAAGCTGAAGCACGATGAGGGAGTAAGCTGGTATTTGCGTCCCGTGCCCATTGCCGTGGGCGTCGGGATTCTTGCCGTCATCCTGAACCTCTGGTTTGCCTGACATGCTGGACTTGAGACTGCCTACGGGCTGGTTTTTCACACTGGCTGGCGTCATCCTGCTGGCGATGGGTCTGTTCTCGCCCGAGCGCGCGGCCCTGACGGACGTCAACGTCAATCTCTACTGCGGGCTCGCTATGACCGCCTTCGGCGCCTTTTTGCTGCTGCTCGCGTTCCGGTCGCGCCGCAAGCCGTCATGATCGAGAGCTTCCGGCGGCAGTACGGCTCGGCGGAAGGGCTCCGTGTGTTCCGCGCACCGGGCCGCGTCAACGTCATCGGCGAACACACCGATTACAATCTGGGCTTCGTGATGCCCATGGCCCTCGACCTGGCGACCTTCGCCGCCACCGCGCCTTCCGGCGATGGCAAGCTGCGGATCTACTCCGAAATCCACGACGAGATGCGCGAGTTCGACCCCGCCAGCCTGCGGCAAGCCTCGCGGACGGGCGACTGGACGGACTATCCGATCGGCGTAGCGCACGAGCTGGCGGCGGCGGGTTTCCCCATCGCGCCGGCAAACGTGCTGATCCACTCCACGGTGCCGGAAGGCTCCGGGCTGAGCTCCTCGGCGGCGCTCGAGGTGGCGTCGGCGCTGGCGTTTCTCTCCGGCCGCACGATGCCGCCGCTCGAGCTGGCGCGCCTCTGCCAGCGCGCCGAGGTGCAGTTCGTCGGAATGCCGTGCGGCATCATGGACCAGTACGTCTCCGTGTTCGGGCGCGAGCACGCGGCCGTCGAGATCGACTGCCGCAGCCTGGAGCACCGCTATGTCGGCCTGCCGGAAGGCGCCGCGTTTCTCGCCGTGAACACGATGGTGAAGCACGCGCTCGGCGCCTCGGCGTACCGCGAACGCGTGCAGGAATGCGCGGCGGCCGTGCAGGCCATTCGCGAGCGCTTCCACACCGTCGCCAGCCTGCGCGACGTCTCGACGGAGCAATTTCGCCAGGTGGAGCCGCTGCTCGCGCCGGTGATCGCGCGGCGGGCGCGTCACGTCGTTACGGAGAATGACCGCGTGGAGCGCTTCCGCGCGGCCAGCGCCGCAGGCGACCTTGCCGCCATGGGACGGCTCATGCTGGAATCGCACCGCAGCCTGCGGCACGATTACGAGGTGAGCTGCCCGGAGCTCGATTTTCTCGTCGAACACGCGATGCAGATCGAAGGCGTCTACGGCTCCCGCATGACCGGCGGCGGATTCGGGGGCTGCACCGTGACGCTGCTTCGCCCGGACGCCGTCCTGCCGTTTCAGGAGGAAATCGCGCGGGCATACCAGGAGCGATTCCATCTCACTCCCCGGATTTACGAGTGCCGGGCGGCGGCGGGCGCGGGGGAAGTAACCGTCTAGAGGATGCCAACCATACGTGCTATACTTGTTTCATGGCGCAGCTCAATCTGTATGTGCCGGAAGACCTCGCCGCGCGGCTGAAGCGCGAAGCGCAGCGTGCCAAAGTCCCGCTTTCGCGGTACGTAGTCTCCTTGCTGGCCGCGCACACAGGAGCCGGGCCGGATTGGCCAAAGGGCTATTTTGAAAATCTCTGCGGTTTCTTGAGCGAGGATTTTCCGGAGCCGGATGACCGGATGCCGGAGCCCGTGGAAACGATCGAGACCCGTCGGTGAGCCCGCGCCTGCTCGACACGAACGTCTGGATCGCGATCGCCAAGGGCGAGCCGGCTGCGGTATCCCGGCTGCGCGGCATGAGGCCCGCTCAGGTTGTCACGTGCAGCGTCGTGAAGGCCGAACTGGTGTTCGGGGCTCGCAAGAGCCGGCATGTGAGCGACAACCTGCAAGCGTTCCACCGTCTTCTGGAGCCCTTCGCGTCCCTCGCTTTCGATGATGAGGCTGCGGAGCATTACGGCATTCTGCGAGCGCTGCTGGAAAAAGCCGGCACACCAATCGGCGCCAATGATCTGTTGATTGCATCCATTGCCGTCGCCCATGATTGTCTTCTTGTAACCCGAAACACTCGCGAGTTTACGCGCATCCCGGGCCTGCGCGTCGAGATATGGGATTGATGGAGCATTTCGGCCCGCTCACTTCCCCGCGCTCTTCTCCTGCACCCGCAGGAGCACCTGCCGCGCCACGTTCTTCGAGTTCGCGTCCGGCGCGATATCCAGGTATTTGTTCAGGTCCGCCGACGCCTGTTTGTAATTCCCGGTCTGCAGGTTCGCCACCCCGCGGTAGTAATAATTCACGGTATCCCTCGATAGCTGCTGGTCATCGATGGCATTCAGCAGCGGCGCGGCCCGGCGAAAATCGCCGGCGGCGTAAAGGGCCAGGCCGAGACTGAGCGTGATATCCGCCGGGCATTTCACGTCCGGCGAGCTCATCAGAGTGTTCAAATTGTGGAGCAGCAGCGTGTGCTGCGCGGCCGCGTCCTTCTCGCCGATCGCCTTGCGCACGCTATCCCAGCCCTTGCCCGACTGCAGCAGCGACTTCAGCGATTTGGCTCCCTGGATCTGGAGGTTCAAGTCGGAGCTTCCCATCAGCACGAGGTCGGCTTCCGCGGACTGCGGGACCCGCGCCGCGCTCTGCCGCGCGGCAGGCGCCTGCGCGTAGACCGATGGCACACGGAACCAGTCCTCGATCCCACGGAGGGGCGGCCGCGGCGCCGCGGGCAGATTCCACATGGCCACCTGCACCATGTCGACAGGCTCCGGTTTGCCGGCGACGAAGAAATCGATCGTGCCGAGTTTGCGATCGGGATCCCCTGCGTTGGGGTGATAGGCGTAATCGAGCGAGCGGGCGGTCGGAATCACCACGGCGGGCAGGGTCACAAAGAAGCGCCAGTCCTGAACGTGCGAGACCAGTTTCGGCGCTGGGGACGGCGTGCGCGGGTCGGTAGGAACCGGCGGCGTGCTCCACTCCTTATAGGTGTGGCGGAAGATGAACGGCACCTGCCCTTGCCGCCCGTCTTCGACCAGCGCCCATTCCAGCGTGACGGTGGGCGGCGTGGCATTCTGGCCCGCGGCGAGATGGGTGTAAAACTTGAGCCCGCTTTGCTCCGGCGCGATCTGCTGCTGGACCGACACTTCGCCCGGTTGTGGGTCGATGGACGTCTGCCGCAGGTTGGCGACCGAACCCCACAGCACGGTCTTCGGCTGATAGAAAAACGTCGCGAACACCCAGACCGGTATCGCGACGGCCATCAGCGTGTAAGTCGCTTTCTTGACGCTGCGGTGCTCGTCCCAAAGCCGGTTCTTGTCCTCCTCGGCGGCTTTCTGGTAGTCGCGCAGCGACCGCTGCCACAGGTAAAACAGAAACACCGCGAGCAGGAAGTAGACCCCCTGCGCCGCAATCAACTCAGCGGCTTGCCCCAGCGGATCCACCGAGGCCAGCGGGCCCTCGCCGGAAGCCAGGTTCAGACTAAGAAGCGTCATACACAACCCCTCCGGGCGGTCGATAGATAGTGGCCGGTAGCCGGAAAGCATATCACCTGCCGGCCACGGCCGCCATGCCACACCGAGCAGAGCGGTCACGCTACACTCATTTTTAAGATGGCGCCGTGGGTCAACGTTCCGAACCTGTTTACGCTGCTGCGCCTGCTGATGGCGCCGCTCGTGATCCAGGCGATCCTCGGTGGGCGGCACGTGCTCGCGCTGGCGCTGTTTGCCGCGGCGGCCTTTACGGATTACCTGGACGGCGCGACGGCGCGGCGCTTCAAGTCCACCACGCAGGCCGGCGCCTACCTCGACCCCATCGCGGATAAGTGCCTTTTGAGCGGCGTGTTCCTGGCGCTGGCCGCCGCCCGCACGGTGCCCTGGTGGCTGGTGGCCGTGATCTTCGGCCGCGACCTATATATCCTGCTCGGCGCCGCCACCGTGATGTTCCTAACACCGGTGCGGCGGCTGCCGCCGAGCGTCTGGGGTAAACTCTCGACCTTCGTCCAGATCGTGACCGCGACGAGTTGGATGGCCCGCGATGCCTTCCCGGTGCAAGCGCTGGATTCTTTTGCGCTTCTCACGGTATGGCCGTGCGCCGCGTTTACCCTGTGGAGCGGCCTCCACTACACCTGGCGGGGGCTCCGCATGGCGCGAGCGCATTGACGGGGTGGGCGCGCGGGAGTAGTCTAAAATTGAGCTGTATGACTCGTTATTTGCCGGCAAAGCACTACCTGTGGCTGGGTGCCGCTTCGGTGGTGTGCGCCGGCCTCTGCGTCTGGTTCGGGACGCAGATTCCGCTGGCATTTCTGGCCGCCGGCGGCTTCGGAATAACGGCCATTCTGCTGCTCGCCATGGCGTCCCGCCCGGCGATCGAAATCCACGAGGGATATGTCTCGATCGGCAAGCGGATCGTCCCCTGGATGGACATCCGCCGGCTGGACCGCACCGGCTGGATTTCGCCCCTGATCATGCGCATCACGCTCTTCGACGATTCGCGCCTGCTGCTGATCTATCCCGGCGATCTGGATTCCTGCAACAGCCTCCTGCGCCACCTGCGCCGGCTTTCGCGCGATGCCCTGATCGATGGCATCCCATACCGGCAATATTGGGGCGAAGTTCTGGCGCCCGCCGGCAACGAACGGAAGCAGGCGCAGCCGCCGCGCTACCGGGTCCTGCGGCCGGAGGACGAGGCGGAGGTCGAGCGGCTGTATCAGCGGCTCAAGACGGTCGGCAATCTCGATCAGAAGACTTCCACGGACGAGAAGTAGTCCGTGGCGCGCAAGGGATCTCCCAAGCTCAAAATCGCCCTCGGTTTAGCGACGGCGGTCCTGCTGCTCGCCGCCACCCATGTGCTCTGGCTGCGCGCCATTGGCCGGGCGCTGGTCCATGAGGACGGCCCGGCCCAGGCGGACATTGCCGTGGTGCTGGCCGGCGACCCCTGGGGCAACCGCGTGCTCAAAGGCGGCGAACTCGTGCGGGAGGGCTATGTGCCGCTGGTTCTGGTAAGCGGAATTCCGGATTACGACACCAGCGAAGCCGCGCTGGCGGTATCTTTCGCGGTTCACCACGGCGATCCGCCGCAATGGTTCATCGCCTTCCCGCATCACGCCAACTCCACCAGGGAAGAGGCCGCTGCGATTCTGCCCGAGCTCGTGCGCCGCAACGTCCATAGCCTTCTCCTGGTGACCAGCGATTACCACACCGCGCGGGCAGGCCGCATCTGGCGCGCCGCCATCCGCCGGGCCGGCGTGCCGCTCCAGATGCGGGTGGTGGCCGCGCCCGACCGCTACTTCCGCGCCGATTCCTGGTGGAAAAGCCGCGAAGGCCAGAAGATCGTGTTTTACGAATGGCTGAAGACCGTCACCGGAGCGGTAGGCATATGAGCACCTGGGCCACTCTCGCCACCGTCCGCAAGTACCTGTGGCGCTACCGCTGGGGGCTCGCGCTGGGCGGTGCGTGCCTCATCGTCAAGGACCTGGCACAGGCCGCGCAGCCGCTGATGATTCGCGGGGCGATCGACTCGCTCAGCCGGCCCGGTGAGCGGTTCGTGCGCTTCGCGCTCTACCTGATCGCCCTCGCGCTGGTGAAGGGCCTCTTCCAGTTCTGGATGCGGGTCATCATCATCGGGATCTCGCGCGATATCGAATACGACCTGCGCAACGACCTGTTCCGCCACCTCACCACGCTCTCCCCCGATTACTACGGCCGCACCCGCACCGGCGACATCATGGCGCGCGCGACCAACGATCTCAATGCCGTCCGCATGATGCTCGGACCGGGCATTATGTACTGCTTCGAAACCGGGCTGACCTTCGCGCTGGCGATCGCCATCATGCTCTCGGTGGACTGGCGCCTCGCCATCCCCGCGATCCTGCCCGCCCCGGCGGTGAGCCTCGCGGTGATCTTTTTCGGACGGTCCATCCACACGCGCTTCGAGCGCATCCAGGAGATGTTCTCCGATATTTCGAGCCGCGTGCAGGAGAACCTTTCCGGCGTCCGCATGATCCGCGCCTTCGCGCAGGAGCGCGCCGAGCTGCGTCGCTTCGAGGAGTTGAACCGCGACTATATCGCGCAGAACATCCGGCTGGTGCGGATTCAGGGCGTCTTCGAGCCGCTGCTCGAAGCGCTGATCGGCCTGACATTCCTGGTGGTGCTATGGATCGGCGGCGAGCAGGTGCTGAAGGGGCGGATTTCCATCGGCAGCTTCGTCATGTTCAACACTTACATGGGGATGCTCGTGTGGCCCATGATCGCGCTCGGTTGGGTCGTGAACCTGATGCAGCGCGGCACGGCGTCGCTCCAGCGGATCAACCAGATTCTCCGGGAACGGCCGACCATCGCGGCGCCGCCCCATCCGGCGCGGCTCGGCGCGGCGCGCGGCGAAATCGAATTCCGCGGCATCTCGGTGGCGTTCGATGGCACCCGCGCGCTCGATCGCGTGGATCTGCGGATTCCCGCCGGCTCGACGGTCGCGGTGGTGGGTCACACCGGCTCGGGCAAGAGCACCCTGGTGGGTCTCGCGCCGCGGCTGATGGACCCGACCGAAGGAGCGGTGCTGGTGGATGGCATCGACGTCCGCTCGCTCGATCCCGGCGAGCTGCGGCGGCACATCGGCTTCGTTCCCCAGGAGACATTCCTGTTCAGCGCGACCATCGCGGAAAACATCGCCTTCGGCGTGGAAGAGGCGGCCGAGGAGGAAATCCGTCGCGCCGCCGAAATCGCGGGCCTGGCCGGTGACATCGAAGCATTCCCCGAAGGCTACCGCACCATGGTGGGGGAGCGCGGCATTACGCTGTCCGGCGGGCAGAAGCAGCGCACGGCGATCGCGCGCGCCATCCTGCGCAACCCCCGCATTCTGATTCTGGACGATGCGCTCTCGAGTGTCGACACGATGACCGAGGAGCGCATCCTGAATCACCTGGCGGGCATCATGCGCGGCCGCACCGTCATCCTCATCTCGCACCGCGTATCCACCGTGCGGCAGGCGGATCGCATCGTGGTGCTGGAACGCGGCCGGATCGTCGAGCAGGGGACCCACGCAGAGCTGCTGGCGGCCGGCGGCTACTACGCCGAGCTTTCGCAGAAGCAGATGCTCGAAGAAGAGCTGGAATCGATCTGAACGGCGCCAACA
>DATGMB010000338.1:0-6706 GCA_035293845.1 Bryobacteraceae bacterium | reverse complement strand
CCTGCGCCGCCGGCGACTCGTGTGATAATTTTTGTTCGCGGAGAGAAAAATCATGTCGACCAACAGCGTGCCTGCCGCAGCCAATATCCATTCCGTTCTGCAGGAGAAGCGTGTTTTTGAACCCTCCGAGGAATTCCGTTCGCATGCGGGCATCCGCAGCATGGAGGAGTACGAGCGCCTGTACCGGCAGGCCGCCGAGAATCCGGAGGCGTTCTGGGCCGCGATTGCCGGCGAGCTGCACTGGTTCAAACCCTGGGACAAGGTGCTCGAATGGAACTGCCCCTGGGCGAAATGGTTCGAAGGCGGCCAGTTGAATCTCTCCTACAACTGCCTGGACCGCCATGTGGCCGGCCCGCGCCGCAACAAGGCCGCGCTCATCTGGGAAGGCGAGCCGGGCGAAATTCAGACGCTGACGTATCAGCAGCTTCTGCTCGAAGTTTCGAAGTTTGCCAACGTGCTGAAGTCTCTCGGCGTCGCCAAGGGCGACCGCGTCGCGATCTATATGGGGATGTGCCCGGCGCTGCCCATCGCCATGCTGGCCTGCGCACGCATCGGCGCTCCCCACACCGTGATCTTCGGCGGCTTCTCCTCGAACGCGCTGATCGACCGCATCAACGACTGCCAGGCCTGCTGCGTCGTCACGCAGGACGGCGCCTACCGCCGCGGCACGGAGGTCAAGCTCAAGCCGGCCGTGGATGAGGCGCTCCGTTCCTGCCCCAGCGTGAAGCACGTCGTCGTCTACCGCCGCACCGGCACGCCGCAGGATATGTACGGCGGCCGCGACCACTGGTGGCACGATCTGATGGCCGCCGCCAGCGACGAATGCCCGGCCGAGCCGCTCGATGCCGAGCATCCGCTCTACCTGCTCTACACCTCCGGCACCACCGGAAAGCCCAAGGGCATTCTGCACACCACGGGCGGCTACTCCGTCGGCACCTACTACACCACCAAGATGGTCTTCGACCTCAAGGACGAGGATGTCTACTGGTGCACCGCCGATATCGGCTGGGTCACCGGCCACAGCTACATCGTCTACGGACCGCTGCAGAACGGCGCCACCAGTCTGATGTACGAGGGCGCGCCGAACTTCCCGGAGCCCGACCGCTTCTGGCGCATCATCGACCGCCACAAGGTGAACATCTTCTACACCGCCCCTACCGCCATCCGCGCGTTCATGCGCTTCGGCGTCGAGTGGCCGCGGAAGCACAAGATGGACAGCCTGCGCCTGCTCGGCTCCGTCGGCGAGCCCATCAATCCCGAAGCCTGGATGTGGTACCGCGAGAACATCGGCCACAACCGCTGCCCGATTGTCGACACATGGTGGCAGACCGAGACGGGCATGATCATGATCTCCCCGCTGCCCGGCGCCACGCCGACCAAGCCCGGCTCCGCCACGCGGCCGCTGCCGGGCGTGATCGCCGACGTGGTGACGCGCGAGGGCCAGCCGGTCCCGCCGGAAGGCGGCGGCTTCCTCGTGCTGAAACAGCCGTGGCCGGCCATGCTGCGCAATATCTACGGCGATCCCAAGCGCTACCAGGACCAGTACTGGTCGCAGATCCCCGGCATGTACTTCACCGGCGACGGCGCGCGCAAGGACGCCGACGGCTATTTCTGGATCATGGGCCGCATCGACGACGTGATCAACGTCTCCGGCCACCGTTTGAGCACAATGGAGGTCGAGTCGGCGCTGGTGGCCCACCACAAGGTGGCGGAGGCGGCCGTGGTGGCGCGCCTCGACGACCTCAAGGGCCAGGCGATCGTCGCCTTCGTGACCCTGAAAGGCGGCAATGCGCCCGGTAAGGAGCTGAAGGAAGAACTGCGCCAGTGGGTCGCCAAGGAGATCGGATCGCTCGCCAAGCCGGACGATATCCGGTTCACCGAAGCGCTTCCCAAAACCCGCAGCGGCAAAATCATGCGCCGCCTGCTCAAGGAAATCGCCGCCGGCGGCGAGGTCAAGGGCGACACCACGACGCTCGAAGACCTTTCGGTCATCGCACGGTTGAGCGCGCAGGAGGAGTAAGCGGACGCCGCCCGCCTGAACCGCTACGGAACTTTCTGCGCGCGTTTCCGTAGGGAGGATGGTGAGGACCAGCTTGCCGGGAAACTCGTTTCGCTCGCTCGGTCTGCTGGTTTCGCTTGCGAGCGGGCCGCTCGGTCTTTGCGCGCAACCGGCAGCTCAGCCCCTAAGATTCGAGGTTATCTCCATCCGTCCGCACCGGTTGACCGGCGATGAACCGTCCGAGCGCCGGGTCTTCCCCGGCGGGCGGTTCGTCGCCACCGCGACCACGGTTCGCACGCTCCTCCGCATGGCTTTTGGCGCCGACGACCGCCGCATGTCCGGTGCGCCGGGCTGGGCCGATAGCGAGGCCTTCGATATCACCGCGGCCACCGCCGATCATGCCGAAATTGAGAATCCGCAGCAACTGCAGCAGCTTCTCGTCTCGCTTCTCGAAGAGCGCTTCCGTTTGAAGTTTCACCGCGAGCAAAAGCCGGGATTCGTCTACTGGCTCGAACGGGACAGACCCGGAAGACTTGGACCGACCCTGAAGCCGAGCACTCCCGAATCGCAGCCGAACCTGAGCACGGACTCGAACGGCGCAAAGGCCATCATGAGGGCTTCGAAGATGTCCATGGCGGACGTTGCCGCCGCGCTGAGCCGCCAGACGGGCCACCCCGTCGAGGACCACACCGGCCTGCACGGCAGCTTCGATTTCGAGATCGAATGGGCGCCCGAGGAAACTCCCGACTCCGTCGACCCGTCGCTGAACACCGTTCTCAAAGAACAGCTCGGCCTCAGGTTACGGCCCGTCAGAGGAACGGTCGAAGTCCTGGTCATCGACCGGATCGCCCGTCCATCGGAGAACTAATCCTGCGCCAATTCGCAGCGAAAGTCGTAAAAAACCCGCAGTTGATTGCCGTCCGGATCGGCAACGCGGAATTCGCGCAGGCGCCACGGTTTGTCCTCCGGCTCGGCGAGGATCATCGCCCCGGCGTCCCGCCAGCGGCGGTACAGTTCATCGACTTCCTGCCTGCTCTCCAGATTCAGCCAGACGATGACTGTTCCACCGTTGCCGTGGCCCCGGCGGAAGGGCGCGTTGGTGAGGAACAGGCGGCACTCGCCCTGAGAGATTCCGCCGATGCCGCCCTCGTCGTTGCCCCAGTCGAAATGGAACCCGAGCGCTTTCACGTAATACTCGGCCGCCGAGTCCACGTTGCTCACCGGAATTTGCGGAACGGCCTTCGGGAAGTGCGCGAGCATCTCTCCAGCTTACCGGAATTTACGGCTTCTCGATGTCCTCGGCCAGAATGATCGCCTCCGCCAGTTCGCGCATGGGGCGGCGCAGACGGCGGCTCTGGTTGCGCAGGCGGAAGTAGGCGTCTTCCTCCGTGGTCTGGTATTTCTGCTGCAGAATTCCCTTGGCGCGCTCCACCAGCTTGCGGTCTTCGAGCTGCTGCCGCACGCTCGCGGCCTCTTCCATCAGCCGCGCCTTGGCCACGGCCGCGCCCATCTGCTCGCCGATGAAGATCAGGGTGGCGATCTCCTCCTGCGAGTGGGCGTGCGGTTCGCGGTGGTGCACGTTGATTACGCCGATGCACGCGCCGCCGCTGACGATCGGAACGGAAAGGTACGCCTCATAAGTGTCCTCGACCAGCGCCTGAAAGCGCTTGAAGCGCGGATCGGACGCCGCGTTCGAGGGGAGCGCCACCACCGAACGATGTTCCGCTACCCAGCCCGTCACGCCTTCGCCCATCTTGATGCGCAACTCGCCGAGGTCCTGGGCATGCGGCACCTGCGATGCCCGCAGCACCATTTCATTCGCTTCGTGATCGATCACGTACACCAGGCAGGCATCGCACTCGGTGGCCTGCACCGTCATGCCGATGATCTCGCCGAGCATTTCGTCGAGCGAACGGTCCGAGCTCACGATGCTGCTCACGCGATGTAGAAGGGAAACCGAAGATTCCAAAGCCATTACAGTAGCCATAGGGAGCCTATAGCCATCCTATCCAGGCTCCGGGCGGGGGTCCAATCGAAACTTTTAATCGGTCCCATCGGCTTGTAACTCAAGTTACACGTGATGCAGGCCGATGGCCTGTCCGGCCGGCTACCGGCCCAGGCTCGCGCCCGCCCCGAGGCACGCCGCCGCCACGGCAAAGAGCGCGATCATGCCAAACAGCAGCACCTTCACACGCGGACCGGCATCCTCGAATTCCTTCCAAACCGCCACGCCCGCGACCGCCGCGACCAGCGGCGCAAGCTGCTTCAGTCCGTAGAACATTGCCGGACGGAGCTGCGCCTCGGCGGGACCTGCCGCCACCACCAGTTCGGCCAGGAGACCCGTCGCCAGAATCACCCCGGCAGCCAGGCCGATGGCGTGATCCCGCAGCGTTCCGCGGAGGTAATCGAAGGGCTCGACCGGCTCGCCCTCGACCGGCAGATTCATGAAAAACAGGTTGAAAACGAAGGTCGAAACCACAATCCCGATGCCGAACAGCACCATCACCGAGTAGGGGCCCAAGCCGATGTCGCCCGCGCGCGCCTTATCGATCAGCGGGTACATGACCCACATCAGCGCCGCGGCCACGCCGCACAGCAGCAGTCCCTTGACGGAGCTGGGCGCATCCGTGGAAACGATCATGCCCTTGCTGTAGCCGGGCACGTTCGCCGCCACCTTCACCTTGCCTTCCTGCACCAGCTTGTCCTGGCGCGCGGAAATCAGCAGCGTGTACGCGACCACCGTCAGGATGACCGCCACCAGGAACGCGGCCGAGCCGCTGAAAACCAGCAGCGGATGTCCGGACCGGTGCAGCAGCAGGCTGAGGCCGAGGCCGAAAAAAGTCGAGAGCCCCACCCCAACCGGCACGGCCACCGAAAGGCCCGCTACGGTCACGGCGCCCATCAGGATCATGTTGGCCAGATTGAAGATCACGCCCGCGGCAAGCGCGAACAGCAATTGGCGCTTGCCGGCGTGCATCAGATCGTCCGTGAAGGAGAAGCCGTCGAATCCCAGGCTGCCCACCGTGAACGCGTAAACCAGCACGGCGATCCCCACCCCGATCGCCAGATCGATGTAGAACATCTCATAACGCCATTTACGCGTCAGCCGGTGCATCCCGGCCCAAAGGGCCCAGCAAAATGCGCTCAGGACTAGGAGCAGGACGGCCTGCAGTTGATTTTGCGCCAGTATCATGGAAGTTGTCGAAAAAGCTGAGGTTACACCTTGGGATCAGCGCGGGTCAACCGCGCCCGCCACGGGTGTAGTACCAGTTTCGGCGGGCGCCGCGGTCAATTCCGGCGGCCGTCCGGGTTTCTCGGTGACCTGAAACGGCTTGGGCGCGGCGGAGCAAGCAGGCAGACTGGTACCGGCATAATAATCCAGCCCGTATTGCCAATCGCGCCGGATATCGCCCAGGCACACCTGCCCCGGGTGCGCCGCCACCTCGAGCGAAAGCGAGCGCGCGGTCGCGACTCGCGCGATGGCCGGCCCTGTCGTAATTTTGATCGCCGCCACCGCCACCGCGGCGGATACCGCGATCAGCCCCGCGCCGGCCAGAGCGCGCCCGCGCCGGCCGAGCGCCCAAGCCCCCGCGGCCGGAATCAGCGCGAGCAGCCACGTCCAGCCGAAGGTGAGCCGCGGCGCCCCGGCCCACTGGTTGGCCAGCGCCGCCGGCGCGAGCGGGGCGCCAATCGCATACGCCTCCAGCAGCACTCCGCAGCAGCCGAGCAGCAGGCCCGCCCGCCGCGTCCGCTCGAGGCCCAGGGCCATCAGGATGGCGAGCGGCGGCACGAGCGGCAGCACGTAACCCGGCAGCTTGTTGGTGCTCGCGGAAAAAAACGCGAGGCCGAAACCGGTCCAGGCCAGCAGAAAGCGCGTCTTCGGCTCCGCCCACATCGCCCGCGCACGCAGCGTTACGAGGAGCGGCGTCCACGGCAGCAGCAGAAGCGGCAGCCGCGGCAGGTAGAACCACCAGGGCTGCACGTGCTGCAGCGCGGCCGAAGTGAAACGCTCGAAGTGGTGCACCAGGATGAAATCGTGGAGAAAGACCGCGCCGTTGCGCGCATAGCACAGCGCATACCACGGCACCGCCACGGCCACGAAGGGCAAAACCACCACCGGCCGGAGCAGGTCGCGGAACCACCGCAGCCGCAGCGCGAGCGGCGCGGCCAGGACCAGCGGCAGCAGCCCCTTGGCGAGCACCGCGGCGCCCATGGCCGCGGCGGCCGCGGGCAGCGCGCGGCTCTCGCGCTTGGCGATCCAAGGCAGCGCCAATAACATGGCGGCGGAGAAAGCGGCGGTCAACGGCAGATCGGTCACGCCGACCTGGCTGAAGCCGATCCACGCAGCCGTGGTGCCCAGAATGACCGTCGCGGCGCCCGCTACGAAGCATCCGAACTCGCGACGCACGCGCCAATAGAAAAAAGCGAGAAACGCTGCGGAAAGCAGCGCCACGGGAAGCCGCGGCGCGACATCCGGCCCGAGCCCGAACCGGAACGCCGCTCCGCTCATCCAGTAGAGCAGGGCCGGCTTTTCGAACCACGGCTGTCCCCAGAGCCGCGGCGTGATCCAGTCCCCGGACGCCGCCATGGCCCTGCCGATCGCCGCGTAGCGCGGCTCATCCGGCCCGATCAGCCCGATTGCGCCGAGGCGAAAAAAGTAGAGAAGATACGCCGCCGGCAGGGCCAGCCAGAGCAGGCGCGGGATTC
>DATGMB010000337.1:0-4985 GCA_035293845.1 Bryobacteraceae bacterium | reverse complement strand
GCCGCCCGCATTCGCCGCAGCACGGCGCGCATCCTCGCCAGCAGCTCGCGCAGCAGGTACGGCTTGGTGATGAAATCGTCGGCGCCGGCATCGAGCGCGCGCACCTTGTCGTCCTCGGCGTCGCGAACCGTCACCATCAGGATGCCGGTCCCGCTCCCGGAGGCCCGCAGCCGGCGGCAGACCTCGACTCCGCTCGCTCCCGGCAGGTTGATGTCGAGCAGCACGAGATCGGGCTTCCCGGCCGTGAACATCTCGACCGCTTCCTCGCCGTTGCGCGCCTCTTCCACGGCGAACCCGCTGGCCGCAAGCGAGGCCCGCAGCGCGCGCCGCAAGGACGGCTCGTCATCGACGATCAGCACTTTGGGCAGGGGCTTCGATAGGTTCGGGGGCGACAGATTCGGCGGCTCCTTTCGCGAGCGGCAGGATGAGGCGGAAGGCGACGCCGTCGCGCCGCGCGGGTGCGGCCACCAGCTCCAGGTTGCCGCCATGGGCAAGCGCGATCTTGCGCGCCACATACAGGCCCAGTCCGGTTCCCGCAGACATGCGTTGTCCCAGGCTGCCGCGGTACATCCGTTCGAAGATGCGCTCCCGCTCGGCCGGAGCGATCTCCTCGCCGCTATTCCACACGGTGATGCCGATGCGGCCGCCCTGGCATTCGGACCGCACCTCGATTTCGGAGCCCGCCGGCGAATAGCGGCAGGCATTATCGAGAAGCTGCGCGAGCGCGAGCTGCAGCAGCTCCGGGTCGGCCGCGGCCTCCGCCGGAGCGCGCTCCAGACGCACCGAGATCTGGCGCTCAAAAGCGTGCGCCGACTGCCGCTCCACCGTTTCGCTGATCAGCTCCGAAACGTCCACGCTCTCCAGGCGCGGACGCAGCTCTTCGCCATCCAGCCGGGCCAGGCGCAGCACGCGGGTGGTCAGGCCGCTCAGCCGCTCGGCTTCGGATTCTACGATGGCCGCGAGTTCCTCTTGCGGCGCGGTCAGCGGCGCCGCGGCGCGCAGCCCGCCGGCGGCCGCCAGGATCGCCGCCAGCGGCGTCTTGAATTCGTGCGCCAGGGCGTCCAGGATGGCCGAGCGCAAAATCTCGTTGCGTGCCTCGGCGTCCGCCGCGGCCGCGGTCTGGGCCGCCTGGCTGCGGTCGAGCGCGGCGAGAACCAGGGCCGCCGCCGGTCCTGCCGTCTGCCCTGGATCTTCCAGCCCTGCAAAGCCGATCGCGCCGATGGCCCTTCCGGAGGCGCGCAGGACGCGCACCGCAAGCCGGGCGGCGGCATCGTCCCGGTCGCAGCCGGATATATATGCGTCGCGCGTGCGCTCTTCCAAGGATGGCACGGAGAATCCGGCCGCATGCGATGCGGCGGAGCGCGCATCAAAGATACAGACCGCGCCGATCTCCAGGGAGGACCGGACCGCGGCTGCGAGCTCCGCGACGCCGCCGGCAAACGGGTGAAGCCCCAGGATCCGCTGCGCAAGGCTGTAAAGCCGCTCCAGGCTGCGCCGGCTATTTTCCGCGGCGCGCCGCGCACGGCGCGCGCGCGAAGCCAGTTGCGTGGTGATCAGGGAAGCGGTTCCGAAGGCCGCCAGCGCGGCGCCGTCGAGCGGATCGGAAACGCTCAGGCTGAACAGCGGCTGCGTGAAGAAATAGTCGAGACACAGCACCGCGGCCAACGATACCAGCGCGGCGGAGCCTAATCCGCTGTCGAGGCAGTTCAACATGACGGCGGTGAGATAGGCGAACCCCGTGAACGCCGTGTTGGCGTGAAGGCGGTAGCAGACCGCTGTAATCAGCGCGATGGCCGCCCATCCGCGCAAGACTGGCACGGCCTGACGGCGTGCGCTCTGGGGGAACTCGCGGACCGGCATCTTCAATTGCCACTGTAACGCACCAGCGCAGACGGCAGCCACGATGACCAAGGATACCCGCTCCGGCGTGAAAAAGTCATAAAGGCATCGCGGAGAAGAGCGCCGCGGCTTTTCATGCCTTTTTCATGGCCCGGAACGCACAATCGATCTCGTGAAACAGAGTATCTTCCGGTATCTGGCCCTCTTTTCGGGGGCCGTGGCAGCCGCGCTGCCGGCCCTTGCACAGCCGGATGCGCGGGCTGAGCTGCATGGGGTGATTCGCAATGCCAAGGGTGTGCCGGTGCCGGCCGTCACCATCCTGGCGCGTAATCTGGATGCGCAGATCGGCCGGACTGCCCGGAGCGGCCTCGATGGATCCTTTCGCGTGCCCGATCTGCAGCCCGGGCGCTACAGCGTGACCGCGGAGAAGGAGGGCGAAGGCACGGGCGAAGCGCGCGTAGAGCTCGCTCGGGAGCAGAGCCTCTCCGTCGATATCACGTTGAATGGGGGCCTGCCTTCCAAGCCCGCGCTCCAGCCGCAGCGCGGCTTCGTCCGCCGCTTCTTCCAGGCGTACGCCGATGACTGGAAAGCCTCCGCTTCCGCAAGCGGTCCGGCGCCGCCCTTTCGCGGCTTTCCGGCGCCGGTGACCAGCCCGCCTTTTCCGTTTACCGTGTGGCCCTACGGCGGCAGTCCGGTGATCGGCCAGCCCTGGACGCAGGCCGGCCCATTGATGACCGCCATCTGGGGTGGCGGCAACGGGGAGGAATGGAAGCGCAGCGGCGTCCAGATCTACGGCTGGCTGAACGGCGGATTCGACGTCAGCAGTTCGCGCGGCCCGGGCTATTCCACCTATCCCGAAGCCTATCCCGAGCGCGGCAACACCGTGCAGATGGACCAGGAGGTGCTTTATATCGAGCGCCAGCCGGACACCGTTCAGACCGATCACGTCGACTGGGGATTCCGCATCGCCGCGCTCTACGGCCTCGACTACCGGTTCACGACGGCCAAAGGCTACTTCAGCCAGCAGTTGCTCGAAAAAAACAGGGAAAACGGCTTCGATCTGCCCATGGCCTATTTCGATCTGTACATTCCGCAGGTGGCCGAGGGCATGAATATCCGGGTGGGCCGCTACATCTCCCTGCCGGATATCGAGGCGCAGCTCGCGCCCAACAACTACACTTACAGCCATTCCCTCACCTACACGTTCGATTGCTACACGCAGACCGGCATCAACGTGACGACGAAGCTCAGCAATCACTGGCTGTTTCAGATCGGCCTCTCGCCCGGCTGCGACGTGGCTCCGTGGATCCGGCCGGACGCGAAGGCTACGCTGAACTCGTGCATCGGATACACCTGGCGGAATGGGCTGGACAACATTTACACCTGCGCCAACTCAGTGAACAGCGGCCATTACGCGTACAACAATATGCAGGCTTATTACAGCACCTGGTACCACAAGTTCAGCGAGGATTCCCACTGGCACACCGCTACCGAAACCTGGTACCAATACGAGCGAGACACGCCGAATGTGAATAATCCCGCGGCGCAATCGCTGATCGAGACCAACGCGAACGGCGCGGTCTGCAACCGGCCCGACGAGCTGACCTGCTACGCACCCAGCTACGCGATCGTCAACTACCTGGAGCGGGAATTCTCGCGGCACGATTACCTGAGCATCCGGAACGAGTTCTTCGACGATTTCAAAGGCCAGCGCACGGGCTTCAAGACCTCCTATACCACTCACACGATCGGATGGGGGCACTGGATCGGCTCCACCGTCCTGTTCCGTCCGGAGCTGCGCTACGACCGCGCCTATAATGCCGCGCCGTACAACAACGGCACACGGCGCGACCAGCTCACCTTCGCCTCCGACGTGATCGTTTTCTTCTGACGGGGGATTACACCATTGACCGCAGCCGTGCGATGCCCTCGCTGAATACCGCCTCCGGCGTCAGCAGGCTGACCACCAGAAACGCTTCCGCAGCAAAATCGTAAAAGAACCCCGGCTGCACCAGCACGTCCGCGGCGGAGAGGAGATCGATCGCCCATTCCTCCTCGCTGCGGACGCGCGGCATCTGCAGCGTGGCATACCAGCCGCCTTCGACCGCGAGAACACTCGCGCGCGTACCGGATATCGCGTCCCGCAAGTGCACCAGATTGCGCGCCGTGCGGTCGCGGATCTGGCGCTGTACGGTTTCGCCCGCATCGAGCAGCGCGGCGGCGGCGGTCTGCACCGGTGTGCCGACCGAGAGATACGTATCCGCAATCCATTCCAGCTTCTCCATGGCTTCGCGGCGCAGCGCCTCCTCGCCGCCGACCGCAATCCAGCCGAGCTTCATCTGCGGCAGCCCGGAGATTTTGGAGAGGCCGCTCATGGAAAACCGCAGCCCGGGGCCATCGCTTGCGGCGACTGCCGGGACGCGCGCGGGATCGGGCGCGAAGGCGTAATCGGAGAAGACTTCATCGGAGATCAGCGGCAAGCCGACGCTGCTGAGGAATTCGAGCTCGCCGCGCTTGAGATACGAACCGGTCGGGTTGTTCGGATTCACCACCACGATGGCGCGCGTGCGCGGTGTGAGGGCGCGGGAGAGCCCGTCGCGGTCGATCGACCACTCGCCGTGGTAGAGCAGCGGGTAATGCCCCACCTCGACGTTCTCCATGCCGGCCAGAAACTCGAACAGCGGATAGGACGGCTGCGGCACCAGCACCTGGTCGCCGGGATTCGCGAGCAGCTTGAACAGATACGCGTAGGCCTCGCTGGTGCTGGCCGTGAGCAGGATGCGGCCGGCGTCGATGGCCGCGCCGCGGGCCGCGTAGTAGCGGGCGACGGCCTCGCGCGCGGCAGCGAGTCCGGCAGGGGCGGGATCATAGCGCAGAATGGCGGGGCTGGCAAGGGCCGCGGCAATCGCCGGCGGGTAGTCGAGATCCGCGTGGGTGGGGTTGGATTCCGTGAGATCGAGCACGGCCGCGCCCGCGCGCCGCTTCTCCTGGAGCAGTTGGGTGATGCGATTGGGGCGCAGGTCCCAGTGGAATCGGGCAGAGAACATATTCCCCGACGATTGTACTCGCCGCCACGGTAACCTGAAAGTGGAGGGATGATGGCGAGATCACTAGTGCCGGTTCTGATGATCGTAGCAGCGGGATTG
>DATGMB010000336.1:0-5017 GCA_035293845.1 Bryobacteraceae bacterium | reverse complement strand
GTACGTCACGAAGGTCAGAAAACCCTGAGCTGTCACCCTTAAATTGCCGGGAGCTTCCTGATCGGCATAGAGCTGGCCCGTCATAAAGAAGAAGTCGAAGCAGACTCCGTGCAGCAGGATCGCCACGTAGAACATCCACATCGCAGGGCCGGCGTTCCCGTACGCCAGCAGCCCGTACCGCAGCGACCACGAAAACAGGCCCAGCAGCAGAATTGCCCGCACACTCAGCCGCCGGAATACCAGCGGCATCAGCAGCATGGCAACCACCTCGGAGGCCTGCCCCAGCGTCATCTTTCCGGCCGCGTTCTGCACGTGGACATCGTTCAGGTACGCATTGCCGAACGAGAAATAGAACGTCAGCGGAATGCACGCCAGAATCGACGCCAAAATGAACACCAGGTACGCCGGCCGCTTCAGCATCACCAGCGCATCGAGCCCGAGCACGCTCCGCAGCGTAACTGGGGCGCCCTTGCCCGCCGGCGGTGTGTGCGGCAGCGTCAGGCTGTACACGCACATCGCGAGCGACGCCCCCGCCGCCAGGTAGAACATTCCCGCCGATTGCTCCAGGCCCAACTGCCCGATCGTCCAGCCGACCGCGATCCACCCCAGCGTCCCGCACAACCGGATCGCCGGAAACTGCCGCCCCGCATCCTCGACCTGCCGGAACGCCAGCGAGTTCGTGAGCGCGATGGTCGGGAAATAGCACAGGCAGTAGGCGAGCATCAGCCCGTAGACGGCGCCGAAGCCCGAGGCCCGCGTCACCCCGTAGAGCAGCGCCGCGCCGACGAGGTGCAGCACCGCCAGAACCCGTTCGGCCGCGAAGAAGCGGTCCGCAATCATCCCGATGAAAAACGGCGAGATCATGCTCGCCAGCGCCGTCGTGCCGAATACCGCTCCCGCCTGCGTACCCGAAAAATGCAGCGTGTTCTTGAGGTACGTGTCGAGCGTGACGTACCACGCGCCCCACACGACGTAATTCAGGAACATCATCAGGCCAAGCCGCGCGCCACGGGAATTCAGCATAGCAGCAAGTGTACCGCGCGCGATTGCCGCGGATGCTCGCCACTGAGCGGCCGGCTGATGTCAGTTTTGTCCTGGCTTCTCGGCGAGGTCAATCGTGATGATCTCGATTTCGATCTTTCCTTTGTCCAACTTCAGGCCCAGCTGCTCTTGGAGGGCTGCCACCAGGTCAGGGGCGGCTTCATCCGAATCCGCACTGCTAAGAGGTGCCCAGTTCAATGAAAAATCGTAGAAGCCATGAAGGCCAGTGGCATCTCGAACGGGGCGGCCCAGGTGCGTCGAAAGTACGCGCGCCAGCGTCGCCAAGTCCGCGCCGCGGCCGTTCGTTCGTCCGGTTCGTATCGAAACACCAATCCCAGGCGAGGCGACCTCATGCAGCTTGGGTCCACTTTTCCCTACGGTCAGTATGTATCCCGGGACCTCGCGTTTTTCGCGGTGAAACTGCAGATGAAAACGATCAGCGAGCAATTGCTGCATCACTAGCTGGCGCCGGGAAGGGTCCGTGATGCCGGGCACCGCAACTGCATCGATGTCATAGCCCTGAGACTCCATCCACCCATCCGCGGCACGGATTTGGTAATCCTGAACGCCGTAGGCTGCACGAATCAAGCACTTCAGCGTGGCGTTGATCGCACGGAATCGTCCTGGGTCGGGCCAGAAGTACTGACAGCCGACATTGCTGGGGTCCGTGAGACGAATGGCTGCGGCGTCGAAAGTCGGCGCTTGCGCCAGAATTTGGGTGGGCGACAGGCACGCGGCAATATTTGCCATAACAAGCACTGCTGCCTTCGGTAGCCGAGTGCCAAAAGTGTTGTGATGAATCTGTGCCTTTAACATAGCAATGGTCACGACGCTTAGCGATCATACCTCGCCCCGGGCCGGCTAAACTGCTATCTACCCCAGGTAGACCCGGTTGCACCACACGACGCACTGCTCCCGTTTTCGCCAACTCGAACAGTCCTTCTGCGCGCCCGGAAAGCAACGATCCGTTCAAGTTCGCAGAGCGGCACAGCTTTCACCGCCCGATCCTAAGCGGCAAGGAAGGACGGGAACCGCACCGCACCGATCGCCGTCCCAGCACCTTGCCCCTCTTGACCCGGCCGTCGTGTCCATCGAGAATCGAGCCATGACGGAAAAGTCCCTCGGACCGGCCGAGAAGGGTAAGGAAATCGAGATCCCGCTCGGCACGGAAATTGTAGTCAATCTGCCTGAAAACCCGACGACAGGATACCGCTGGCACGTCGAGGCCGGCGATCACCTGCTCCTGCGGGGCGACGAGTATCAACCGGCGGGCAATCTCCCGGGGGCCGGGGGCACGCGCCATTTTCGCTTCCGAAGCGTGAAGACTGGAATGAGCGAGATTCACGCGTTCCTGCGGCGGTCTTGGGAGACGGGGAAGCCGCCGCAGGATTCATGGAACGTGCGGATTCGGATTGTGGAACGGTAGGCCCTCCGGCTACCGGCCGGCGGCGGCCCCCAAGGCCGTAAGGGTTCCGCCCAACACGTTACGGAAGTGCCAGGCGCCGCTGATAAACGCCAGCTCGCAGGTGTCGCCGTTGTTGTCGAGGAAGTAGACTCGCGGGTCGGCGCTGTTACTCACGACGGTAGCGGTAAGCGGGCTGTTCGCGTTTATCGCGCTGGCGCCGCTTTCTTGCGAGATATCCCGGTGGTGCCAGCCGCCGTTGGCCCAGGCCAGTTCGTGAATATGCCCATTGCCGGCCGCGTAATAGACCCGCGGATCGTGCGCGGAACCGACGCCTACCGCGGCCAGGGCTGCTCCGCCTGCCGCCGGCGCGCCGGAGTCTTTCGTCACATCGCGGTCATGCCAGGAGCCGCCGGACCAGCCGAGTTCGTGGATGTGGCTGCCATTCGAAATGTAATAGACCAGCGGGTCCAGGCTCGTCCCGACTCCCATAGCGCGGATGCTCGTCCCCGCATTGGGAGCAGCGCCGGCATCGCTCGTAATGTCCCGGTGATGCCAGCCACCGCTGACCCAGGCCAACTCGTGAATATGCTGGTCGGGGGTGGTGTAGTAGACCCGCGGGTCGCGGCTGGAACCGGTGGCGAATCCGGTCACCACACTCGGCGCGGCGCCAGGGGCGGATGCCGAGGCCGTGACGTCGCGCACGTGCCAGCCGCCGCCAGACCAGGCCAGCTCCTGCACGTGCTTGTCGGCAGAGAGATAGTAGACGCGGGGGTCGAGCGATCCTCCGCTGCCCAGCGCGGCCACCTGCGACAGCGCAGTGGGCGCCGGACCGCTGGTCTCCTGTGTCAGGTCGCGATCGTGCCACGCGCCGCTCACCCAGGCCAGTTCATGTACGTGATTGTTGGCGAGCGCCAGGTAATAGACGCGCGGATCGAGCGACCCGCCCGTACCCATCGCCGCCAGGACATCCTTGGCCAGAGCGGGCGGGGCACCTTGCGCCTCGGTGGTCAGGTCGCGATGACTCCATCGGCCTCCGGACCACGCGAGCTCCTGCACGTGGCCTTGGCCGCCCATGTAGTAGTAGCGGGGGTCGCCGCTACCCACAAGCATCGAGGCCAGGGGAGAGCCCGCGACGGCCGTGCGCATCCAGATGCGCGATAAGGCCTGAACCGAGTACATATAAGCATCGATGCCGCATTGCCCATACGCAATCCAGAAGTATCCCTGCTCTCCCCATCCGGTGCCCCAACTGTTCTTGCAGAGCCAGGCGCCCAGTTCGTCGCTATAACCGATACAGCAGACGCAGTGTCCGCCTTCGAGGGAGCCGGAATGATGGCGGTAGACGCCGCTCGAGTAGGAGTAAAAGTCCTGATAAACACTAAAACAGGTAATCAGGGGTCCGGTCGTGGCGAGCGCCTGCTTCATCTGGGTAGGTGAGGAGTAGCCTGCTGAGCTGCCCACTGCCGTAGTGATCGCGTGCCAGTCGTTCGGCGGAGCGCAGGCCTGGTTGCCAGCGGTGTAGGGATACTCCGATTCGGGCACCAGGCCCGGACTGGTCGCAAAGGCGAGGGCGGCGGAAACGTACCAGCCGAGGCCGCAGGCGTTGCTGGTGCCGCAGTAGAACAACTGGGCCTCGGAAACATCATCGAGAACGCCGCTGCGATTGCTGCCCACGGGGATCTGCTTCGCGATGCGCATGGCGGCATCGATCGCCGCCGCGGTTCCGAATGCCACGCAGGAACCGCAGTTTCCCTGATCTTTGATACCCGAGATGTAGTTGGACCCGCCGACGTCGCGCCAGTCGAAGGCGGCCGGATAGGCAGCCGCCGCGGCCGCTGCGGCCGCCGCGTTATCGCTGCGTTCGAGCGTGGCACTGGAGACCTGTTCCCGTTCTTCCAGCGCGAACTCGCCGGGTCCTGGACGATATCCGAGACGGATTCGCCGGGCATCGTCCTCGAGAGCGGTGATGAAATTTTCGGCAGCAGTCCAGCTGGCATTAACCCGCCGGTTGGCCTCAATAAACGTTCCCACATTAAGCGGCATGTGTTTGCCTCCAGGAAATTTGGTTTGGCGGTGAAGACAAGGCTTACCTCCGGCTCAGCGGCAGATAGTCTCCACCGGCCGGTAGGATTGCCTAAAACGGAGAGTAGAGGATTAGCCCGAACAGAATTATGTCGGCGAGCCGATTTGAAGTCAAATGAATTAGTTTAAGAATAACTCGACCGTTGTAATGGCTGACACTGTTTCACGCCCGCAAACGGAACATTCCTCGGGTCCCCGCGGCGTGCTACCCTCAAATTTCTATCCCACATGCCCTACTCATCCATTCGCGATCTCGACCTACGCGGCAAGCGCGTGTTCCTCCGCGTCGACTTCAATGTGCCGCTCGAAAAGACAGCGCAAGGCGCCATGGAAATCACCAGCGATAAACGCATCCGCGCCTCGCTGCCGACCATCCAGTACGCGCTCGATCACGGCGCCGGTGTCATCCTGGCTTCTCACCTCGGCCGCCCCAAGGGCAAGCCGAATCCGGAGATGAGCCTCCAGCCCGTGGCCGCGCGCCTGCAGGAA
>DATGMB010000335.1:0-64414 GCA_035293845.1 Bryobacteraceae bacterium | reverse complement strand
TGCGAACTGGGGCAGACAGGAATCGGCCACGCGGGCCCTTTCCGAACACGCCGTGCAGATGGTGCAGCGCGACCCCTCGCCGCGCGGCGATAAGAACGGGGCGGATATCAACCTGGCGCTCGATGCGCTGGAGATGGCCTTCACGCACGATCACATCAATGCGTTTGCGATCGTCAGCGGCGATAGCGATTTCATCGCGCTGGTGAATAAGCTGAAGCAGTATGACAAGCGCATCTTCGTGGTTGGCGGGCGCGCCTTCACCAGCACGATTCTGCAGAAGAACTGTCATGAATTCATCGCCTACGAAACCGTGATCGAGGATCGCGGCGGCGGCCGCCGGCCGGAGCGGCCGGAGCGCGAAGAGCGGCACCCCGAGCGGCAGCAGGCGCAGCAGCAGAAGCCGGCGCACAAGCGCGTCGTGCTCGACCTGGCACAGGCCATGCCGCTGGTGGAACGCGCGCTGGGCGTGCTGGAGCGCCGCGAGGTGCGGCCGCAGCTCGGGCTGCTGAAGTCCACCATGCTGCAGCTCGATTCCACCTTCAACGAGAAGGCGTATGGCGCGAATTCGTTCACCGATTTCGTGGAGAAGCTGCAGAAGGCCGACTTCGTCGAGGTGACCGGCGGCGAAGGACGCTACATGATCCGGATGAAGGGCGGCGCCGCGCCGGAGAAGCCGGGCGCCAAGCCGGAAGAGGCGATTCCGCTGTTGCGCGATGTGCTCGAAACGCACCGGATGGATGTCGATAACGGCGTGACCGCCGAGGAGCTGGCCGAGTGGGTGCGGGAGGAGCAGCCGAAGCTGGATTGGCCGCAGTATGGCTTCCAGGAGTTCAGCGAGCTGCTGAATTACGCGCAGGACAAGGGGCTGGTGCGCATCCAGGCGGATGAGGAGCGCGGGCTGACGGTGTACCTGGGCGCGGAATTCCATCCGCCCGCTCCGCCGCCGGAGCCGGAGCCGCCGATCGAGATCGAAGAGGAAGAAGAGGAGCAGCCGCTGGTTCCCGGCCAGCCCACGGCCACCGGCGAGATTCCGATTCCCGAGCCGCCTCCCAAGCCGCAGCGCCGTCCGCGAGCGCCGCGCAAGACGGCGGGCGAGGGCGGGCAGAAGAAGCGCGCGGCGCGGCCGCGCAAGAAGCAATCGGTTTAGAAGACCGGCAGGGCGGGCCGTGGGCCTGCCCTGCCGGACGTTCGCTCGCACACGCCCACCGGGCCGCTGCGCTGGCTTCCGCCGAGCAGTTTGCGCTACGCTCTCCGTTACCGGAGGTCATCATGCGCTTGACTGTTCTGGCAGGCGTCCTGTTCGCTCTGGCCGCAGCGGCCCAGACGGGCACCAGCCCGCATCTGGATGTTCCCTATGTCCCGAGCCCCAACGCCGTGGTCGACGGCATGTTGAAGCTCGCGAACGTCACCAAGGACGACGTCGTTTACGATCTGGGCTGCGGCGATGGACGGATCGTGATTGCCGCGGCCCGCGATTACGGCGCCAAAGGCGTCGGTGTGGACCTGAATCCCGAGCGCATTCGCGAAGCGCGGGAGAATGCGAAGAACGCGGCAGTCGAAAAGCTGGTCCGGTTCGAGGAAAACGACCTGTTCAAGGCGAACATCGCGGACGCCACGGTGGTGACGCTGTATCTGCTGCCGAGCGTGAACGAGCGGCTGCGTCCCAAGCTATTGCAGGATCTGAAGCCCGGCACCCGCATCGTTTCCCACAGCTTCGATATGGGCGACTGGAAACCCGATAAGGACGAGATGGTGGACGGGCGGCACATCTACATGTGGGTGGTGCCGGCCAGGCATTAGAGCCGCGGCTAAACCAACAGCTCTCGCACATCGATCTTCTGCTTTCTACGGGGTAGCGGGGCATTCAGGAATTCGAGAAACGGCGCCATGGCCTTGAAGCGCGAAACGATTTCCTTCTGGATACCCGGACCCACTGCCAGCTCGGGCGCGAGCTCGATGTAGAGAAAGAGCTGCTTGTAGCGGAGCAGGTCCGCCGCGGGGTGATCCGCGGGCCAGCCTTTTGGGACACGCGTCAGCCGCTCTCCCTGGAGCTCGCCGAGCAGGGCGCGCACGGATTTCGCCGCGAGGATCTTGCGCAGCTCGCGATGATGTCCGGCCAGGTGCGCGCGCACGGCCAGCAGCGTCGCGGGAGCGGGCATGTACATGCCGCCGCCGATGGCCAATTCCTTGTGCGAGACGGCGAAGTAGAAACCGGCGCCGCCCTCGCCGCCCAGCTCGCGGTGGCGGAAACTGGCCGCGATATGCGTTTTGTACGGCGACTTATCCTTGCTGAAGCGCGTGTCGCGATAGATGCGAAAGACGGCCTTGGCGGGATCGGTGGCGTATTCCGGAGCAAAGCGCCGCAGCTCGCCGTTGACCGCTTCGACGAGCTGGTGCATCGGCTGCTTCACCATCGTCTCGAAAACAGGCTTGCGCGGCTGAAACCATTCGCGGCGGTTGTTGCGCGCGAGATTGCGAAAAAAGTCGAGCGCCTCCGGGGCGAATCCGGGGAATCCGGTCTTCACAGGTGCCTCCCGTATAATTGAAAATGATGCCGATCGCGGAAGAGACGCGCGCGCGCCTCGCCGGAATTCCCAATTTAACCGTTTCCGCGGACACTCCGCTTGCCCCGTACACCCGCTTCGGCATCGGCGGCCCGGCCGACCTCTATGCCGAGACGGCCAGCGTCGAAGCCTTCATCGCCGCCGTGGCGGCGGCGCGCGAGACCGGCATACCGGTGGTGGTGATCGGCGGCGGCACCAACCTGATCGTTTCCGATGACGGGTTCCGCGGAATGGTGCTCCGCTACCGCGGCGATGCGCTCGTGGCGGCGGAAGGCCGCGTGGTGGTGCAGGCCGGCGCGGTGCTGCAGGATCTGGTGGATTTCACGGTGGCCCGCGGGCTGAAGGGCATCGAGACTCTGGCGGGAATCCCGGGGTCGGTCGGCGCGGCGGTTTACGGCAACGCGGGCGCCTACGGCCATTCCATTTCCGAACGCGTCGTTCGGGTGCAGTTCTACGACGGCGAGTGCGTACGCGTGATCGATAACGCAGAATGCCAGTTTCATTACCGGGAGAGCATTTTCAAGCAACACAAGGAATGGGTGATTTTTTCGGCGCAACTGCTGCTCGACCGCGATGACGCAGCCGTGCTGCGCCGCACGGCCGATGAGATCGTCAAGGTGCGGAATGAGAAATTTCCAGTCACCATGAAGTGCGCCGGCAGCATCTTCAAGAACCTGATGCTGGGCGATCTGCCGCGGCCGGTGGCGGAGCAGGTGCCGCCGAAGGTGGTGCGCGAGGGCAAGATTCCGGCCGCATGGTTCCTCGAACAGGCGGGCGCAAAGGGGCTGTCCCGCGGTGACATCCGCGTAGCGGATTACCACGCCAACCTGATCTATAACGCCGGCGCGGGGACGGCCGCCGACCTCTGTGCGCTGATTGCCGAACTCAAGGATCGCGTGCGCTCGCGTTTCGGCATGGAGCTGGAAGAAGAGGTGCAATACGTGGGCGATCACCTGGGGAGATAGGGGCTGCCGGAGCGGCGCCCTGGCCATCAGGGAGCCGGCCGCGGCATCACGCGCACCCAGAGCCTCAGGCGCATTGCGCTGGCTCGCGCTGGCCGCTCTGCTGCCCACGCTGTGCGCGGCCGATCTGCATCAGGCGGTCGAATCCGGCAGCCTGGAGCGCGTTCGCCAGGCACTCGCGCGCGGCGCCGACATCAATCAGCGCGACGAGATGGGCGCCACCGCGCTGCACGATGCCGTCTGGAACGGAGACGTGGAGATTGCCGCGTTCCTGATCGGCCACGGCGCGGATGTCCGCGCGCGCCATGCCGAAGGCGGCTCGCAGCCGCTGGCCTATGCGGTCGTCAAGAACAACTTGCCGATGGCCGTCCTGCTGCTAGACCACGGCGCCGAGCTCAACGCGCGCGACCGCGACGGCGAGACGCCGCTGCACATGGCCGTCGACCGCGGGTACCGGGAACTTACGGCCCTGCTGCTCGCGCGCGGGGCCGATGCCGGCGCGCGCGACGGATCGGGCGCGGCGCCGCTCGACCGGGCCGCGCTGCGCGGCGATCGCGCCATCGCAGAAATGCTGCTCGCGCACGGCGCGCCCGCCGGGGCAGCGAATCCGCAGACCGGCATGGCGCCGCTGGCCGAAGCAGCCGCGAACGGACGGCGCGAGGTCGTCGAGTTGCTGCTGGCCCACGGGGCGGAACGCGGGCGGCGCGATCGCGACGGGTTGACGGCCCTGGACCGCGCGGTGCGGGGCCAGCATGTGGAAGTGGCTCGCCTGCTGCTTGACGGCTCTACCGCCGCGGACCTGTCCTCCGCCCTCTTCGATGCCACCCTAAAGGGGCATGCCGAAATGGCCGATCTCTTGATCGGAAAGGGCGCGCGCGTCGATGCGCGGGACCCGTCGGGAGCCACTCCGCTGCATGTGGCGGCGCTCAAAGGGCAACTGGCGGTGGCCCGTTTGCTGCTCGATCGCGGCGCGTTGGTGAATGCTGTGGATGGCGACGGATTGACGCCGCTGCACAATGCCGCGTTGAGCGGGAATGCCGAAATTGCGGCCCTGCTGCTCGACCGCGGGGCGAATCGTGAGGCGCGGGACCGCAGCTCGGGGGCCACGCCGTTGTACGAGGCGGCATCCTGGGGCCGGCGCAACGTGGTGCTCGAGCTGGTGCGCCGGGGAGCGGATGTCAACGCCCGCAACCAGGCGGGCTCCACGCCGCTGGCCGCCGCACTGGCCAACGGGCATCCGGACGTGGCGCGCGTGCTCGCGGAGCATGGCGCTCGGTAATTTCGACTGGCTGGCGCCGGGGGCCAGAGCGCACATCACGGCCTTTCTGCGGGAATTGGCGCCTGCCAGCGGTGCTCTGGCGGAAGAACTGGAGGGCCTGCTGCGCCGGCGCGGCTTCGACGAGGCACAGCGGTCGGCATTGCGCAGCGTGATGCCGGCCGCCGCCGCGCGTTGCCGCAGCGTGGATGGCTTCCTGCGGCGGGTGGAAGCCGCTGCGCCGGCTCTGGCTGCGCTCGGGCTGGCGCCCGACCGCGCCGCGCTCGCGCTGAGCGAATTCGAGCGCCTGCTGGCCCGCAGCTTCCAGGGCCGGTTCCAACCCGCCCGCGAGCAGTTGCAGAGCGCCATCCTGTTCACCCTGTACCGCGCTTTCTACGATCTCCGGCAACGCGAAGTGCGGCGCCTGGAGGCTGCTGCGCGGCGCGCCGAGGAACTGGAGCGGCGCCGCATCGGCAGGGAGTTGCACGACGAAGCCGGCCAATCGCTGCTGCTTCTGCGGCTGCAACTGGAGATGCTGGAACGCGCCGCCCCCGCGCCGCTATCCGCGCAGCTCGCCGGGGCGCGCCTTGCGGTCGAAACCATTATTGGAGAGCTGCGCCGGATTGTCGCGGCGCTGAGCCCCGCGGTTCTCGAACGGCTCGGCCTGGAGGCGGCCATCCGCCATCTGGCGGCCCGATTCCGCCAGGCCGGCAAAGCCGGCATCCGGCTGCGAATCGCCCCGCTTGCCGCTCTGCCCATGGAAACGCAGGAGGTGGTCTATCGGGTAGCGCAGGAAGCGCTGCAGAACGTGGCCAAACACGCCCGCGCCCGCACCGTAAACCTTTCTCTGCGCTCGACCGATAAGTCTGTCAGGCTGCGCATTTCCGACAATGGCACCGGCTTCGATCCGGAAGCGGCGGGCCGGCAGGCAAGGTGTTTCGGGCTGGCCGGAATGCGGCAGAGGGCCGAATTGCTCGGCGGCAGGCTCATGGTCCGGAGTGCACCGGGTAAGGGCGCCGCCGTTGTCCTCGAACTGCCCATCCCGGAAACGGCAGGGTAGAAGCGCTGGGGTAAAGGATTCGATGTCGATTATTCGTTTGCTGATCGTTGACGATCATACGCTCTTCCGCCAAGGGGTGCGGACGCTGATTTCGGCCGAAAATGACATGGAAGTGGCCGGCGAGGCGGCGGACGCGGCCGAGGCCGTGGCGCTGGTTCCGCAACTCGAGCCCGACGTGGTGCTGATGGATATCGGAATGCCCGGCCTCAGCAGCTTCGATGCGGCGCGCCAGATCCGCAAGGAGGGGCCGGAATCCCGCGTGATTTTCCTTTCCATGTACGACGATGAGGACTACGTGGCGGAGTGCGTCGAGATCGGCGCAGCCGGTTACGTGCTGAAGGACTGCCCCGCCGACCAGTTGCTTACGGCGATCCGCGAAGTCAGCCGCGGCGGCAATTTTCTAAGCCCCCGCTTATTGGCCCGCCTGGTCGAAGGCTTCCGCATGACCGGACGCGGGCCGGAGCGGCAGCGGCTGGGAGGCCTCACCAAGCGCGAGCGGGAAATCCTGAAAATGCTGGCCGAAGGCCGGTCCGTGAAGGAAATCGCCGCCGGCTTCGATTTGAGCGTGAAGACCGTGGAGGCGCACAAGTTCAACCTGATGCGGAAGCTGGATATCCACAACAAGGCGCAGTTGGTGCAATATGCGATCCAGAAGAAGATCATCCGGCTCCACGAACCGGCGTTCATCTAGGCCGCGACCCGCGCCTATGAGGGCCCGCCACGTCTCCGCGCTGCCACGCGTGTGTGGCGGCACACGCGCGAATGATGCAAACCTCTTTTGTTTCGAACCACTTGGCTCCTGGTCCGCCGCCTGCAACCTCCATTTGCGGATGGAGGAGCCAAAGATGTTCCGAACCGAAGTTCCATTGAAGAAGCTGGCGCTGGCGACCGGCGTCATGCTGATGGCCGCTGCCGAAGCAATCGCTCAGGAGAAGACCGGAAAACCCGCCCGGCGCATCGTGGTCAGCCTGCCGGACCGCAAACTGGCGGTGCTCGAAGACGACCGGGTGCTGAAGGTTTACGACACCGCGGTCGGGGCGCCGGTCACGCCGAGCCCGACCGGCGACTTCACCATCGTGACGCGCGTCTCGCATCCCACCTGGTATACGAAGGGCCGCACGGTCCCGCCGGGAGCCGCCAACCCGCTCGGCACCCGCTGGCTGGGGTTGAGCGCCAAAGGCTACGGGATTCACGGGACCAACCGGCCGTCCTCCATCGGCCACGACGCTTCGCACGGCTGCATCCGCATGCGCAACCGCGACGTGGAGGAGCTTTTCGAGATGGTTTCGGTCGGGGATGCGGTCGAGATGTACGGCGAGCGGTCGCCCGAAACGGAACGGCTGTTCGGGAGCAGCACAGTGGTCGCGATGCGTGCCGCCTCCGAACCGGCGGCGCAGACCGCCGCCGGGATGCACTAAGGAGCGAGGACTATGGACAACGTTTTCGAATGTTTGTTGATGGCTGCCATCACCTTTCCGGTCTCATGGCTGCTCGCACGCATGTGCCTGCGCGGCGTGATCCGCGTGGTAACGGGGCCCGAAAAACGCGATGTGCTATCATCGCACCCGTGAAAGGGTGGTCCGCGGCATGGGTGGCGCTGGCGCTCGGCGCGGCGCCGGCTGCATGGGCCGCGGCCGATCTGAATTCCGCCGCCCGCGACCTGGCGCGCCGGACCGCGGCGTTCGCGGGACACGGCGAGGCGGTCGCGATCGCCTGGCGGGACCTCTCCTCGCTTGGACCGGCGGCGCTCGGCCAGGCACGCGGGTGTTTTGAAGCCAGCCTGCGGGAATCGGGTATCCGAACTCCCGAAGCGGTATCCCCGGTGGAGGCGCAGATCACGCTCTCGGAGAATGCCTCCCAGTACCTGCTGATCGAAGAGATCCGGAGGGGTGACGAGCGCCAGGTATGGATCGCCGGCTGGAGCCGCGGCGCGGTTCCCGCGAGCGCCGCGGTGGCTGCGGCGGTTACCCTGCAAAGCCGGCTGCTCTGGGAACAGGAGCAGCAGATCCTCGATGTGGCCGTCGACGGAGATTCCCTGAGCGTGCTTTCTCCAACTTCCGTTGCCGTGTACCAACGAACCACCGGCGGCTGGCAGCCGCGGGTGAAACACGCGATCGCCTGGGGCAAGCCGTGGCCGCGCGATCTTCGCGGGCGGCTGCAGGTTGCAAATGGCAGATTGCGGGCGTGGCTGCCCGGTGCGGCCTGCCAGGATCAGGGTGGAATCCTGCCGGCCGGCCTCGAATGCCGGCCCTCCGACGAACCCTGGACCATCGATTCGGGCCGCGCGCTGCTGCTGGCTCATTTCGCGGCCGGCCGCAACTACTTCGACGGCCGCGTAGTAACGCAATCCGGCGCGACCAGGAACGTTCCGCCGTTCTACTCGGCGGCGGCCTTCGACGACGCGGGCCGCACGGTGTGGCTTCTGGCCCTCGCGGACGGCTCGGCCGGGCTTTTCGATGCCTCGCTCGATCCGTTGGGCGCCGCCAGCGGATCGTGGGGCAGCGACGTCGCGGCCGCCGGTGTCCGGTGCGGCGGGCGCTCGCTGGTCCTCGCTTCGCGCGCCGGCGACGGCCGGCAGGCGGATGCTCTCCGCGCTTGGGCGCTCTCGGATCGCGCTGTGGCGCCCATCAGCGACCCCCTCGAGTTGCCCGGCCCGATCACCGCCCTTTGGCCGGCCCCGGGCGGCGCCACAGCGGTGGTGCAGAACGCAGCGGCCGGGCGCTACCAGGCTTATTCCGTGACGGTGGCTTGTGGTCAGTAGGCGCGGATTTCTGCTTTTTGGAGGCTCGCTCGCCGTGGTTCGCGGCGCAACCCGTCCCCGCTATGGCGGCACTCTGCGGGTCGAGCTGCGTGAAGCTATCGAATCCGCGGACCCGCCGCAGAGCGGACCCCGCATGGCACAGTTGAATTCGGCGTTCAACGTGACGCGGTGGGAAGCCGGACGAAGGGCTGTGTTCGCGGCCGACGAGTACGCCGCCGGCGGCCGGCCGTTTCTTGACGCTATCGATATCCAGATGGCGCGGCCGCTGCGGGAGCGGGCCATCGAGCTGGGCCGCGCCGATGTGGTCGAGCTGGCCGGCGCCGAGGTGCGGCGCGCGGCGGGGACGCAGCGCATCTGGTCGAGTTCGCCGGTGCGCCTGCTGGCGCTGGCCTTCGGACCGCGCGTGGACGACCTTCGCATCCGGCAGGCGCTGGCGCTGACCGTCGATCGCAGCGCCATTCGAAATGTGCTGCTGCAGCGGCAGGGAGAAATTTCGGCCGCGCTGCTGCCGCAATGGATCTCCGGGTACGCGTTCCTGTTTCCTGCCGTGGCGGATATTCCGCGCGCCCGAGCCCTTCTGGCCGGAGTGCCGCCCGCCGCACGCAGCATGACACTGGCCGCCGCGGACCGCACCATGGCCGAGCGGATCGCGCTCAATGCGCGCGATGCCGGATTGGCCGTGACGGTGGTTGGCGCCGACGCTCCCGCCGATATCCGCCTCGCGGAAGTCCGCATCTCGAGCTCCGACCCCGCGCCCGCCCTGGCCGCCATCGCAGCCGGCCTCGACCTGCCGGCGCCGCCGCTCGCGACCGCGGCGGAAGACTTCTACGCGGCGGAGCGCGCCCTGCTCGAAACTTTCCGCGCGATCCCGCTGTTCCATCTGCCCGACCTCTATTCCGTTGGCCCGCGCGTGCGCGGTGGGCCCGGTATTACACCGCTCGGCGAGTGGCGCTTCGAGAATCTGTGGCTGGAAGGCGGGCGGCCATGACTTTCCGCACGCGTCTGCTCCTCGTCTTCATCGTCTCGGTGGCGGTCACGGTCGGGCTGGTGCAGTGGCTGGTGCTGGACAATACCCGCAAGGCATTCGAGCGCGCCGAGGGGCAGCGCGCCAATGCGCTGTTTGCCCAATTCCGCAAGGAATTCGACCGGCGCCGCGAAGAGATCTCCCGCGCGGTCAAACGAGTAGCCGATTCCGAGGCCGCCGTCAATATCGCGATCGCGCCGGACTACGCGCCCTACTACAACGAAGCGGCCACGCTCGCCTCCGCGCAGGGCCTCGACCTGCTGGAGCTGGTCGCGGCCGATGGCACCATCATCTCCTCGGCGGAATCGCCGGCGCGCTTCGGCTATAAGGAAGACTGGCTGCTCGAAGATGCGGACTGGAACGCGCGCGGCGCGTTCCTGCGGCGCGAGGAACTGCCGGACGGAACGACTCTCGCGCTGGTAGCCGTCCGCGCGGTCGATGCCGGCGGCCACCGCATGTTCGTCGCGGGCGGCCAGCAGCTCGACGATCAGTTTCTCTCCACGCTGGTGCTCCCCGCCGGCATGCGCGTGCTGCTCTGGCGCGACCTGGGGGCGGCGCAGCCCGCCGAACCGGCGCCGTTGCAGCCGCTGATCGCTCGCGTTCGCGCGCAAAAGACCGAGCAGAGCGACACGATCGGCACCGGCGCGGATGCGGAGACCTTCCGCGCCATGCCGCTCACGGGTTACGACGGCAGCTTGCTGGCCATCCTGCTGGTGGGCAACTCGCGGCGCGACCTGGCGGAGCTCGAATCTTCCCTTCGCCGGATCGGCATCGGCGAAGCGGCGCTCGGGATTCTGCTGGGCATCGGTCTGGCGTGGTGGGCCACGGCGCGCGTCACTCGTCCGGTGCGGCAGCTTGCGCTGAGCGCGGGCAAGGTCGCGGCCGGCAATTGGAGCGCCACCGTGGAGGTCGCCTACGACGACGAAATCGGCCAGCTCGCCCGCGCCTTCAACCGCATGACGCATGAGCTGGTGGAACAGCGCGAGCGGCTGGTCCAGGCCGAACGCGTGGCCGCGTGGCGCGAGTTGGCGCGACGCCTGGCGCACGAGCTGAAGAATCCGCTTTTCCCGCTGCAGATCACGGTCGAAAACATGCAGCGCGCCCGTGAGCGCTATCCCGACCAGTTCGATGAAGTCTTCCGCGAAGGCGCCGCCACCCTGCTGGCCGAGCTGG
Organism: Bryobacteraceae bacterium; assembly: GCA_035293845.1. GTDB lineage: Bacteria > Acidobacteriota > Terriglobia > Bryobacterales > Bryobacteraceae > DATGMB01. Next base: position 53,615 of record DATGMB010000335.1, on the reverse strand, counting down.
CAAACCTCAAGCAGATCATCGGGCGCTTCAGCGATTTCGCCAAAATGCCCGCGCCCGAAATGCAACCGGTGGATCTCAACGCCCTGGCCGCGGAGAACCTGAAGCTCTTCGAGGCGCAACTGGAGCAGGCTGGCGTGCGCACGGTCTGCGACCTCCCGCCCGGCCTGCCGCCGGTCGAGGCCGATCCGGAGCAGATTTCGCGCGTGCTGCGTAATCTCATCCTCAACGCGATCGACGCGATGCCCCAGGGCGGGACCCTGACGGTGCGCACGGCCGCGGCGGAGAACGTGCGCCTCGAGATTTCCGATACCGGCCACGGCCTGACACCGGAAGAATGCGAGCGGCTGTTCACCCCTTATTACACGACCAAGACACACGGCACCGGCCTGGGCCTGGCCATCGTGCAATCGGTGATCAGCGATCACAAAGGGCGGATTTCCGTCGAGAGCGCGCCGGGAAAGGGCACGACCTTCCGCATCGAGTTCCCAGGCAAGGGCCCCGGGTAGGGCCGCAGACTTACCGGCGGAAAACCCACCGCGGCGCCCTGCCGCGCGCATGGCGGGACACAAGTTCGGACCAACCGCCGCCGCCATCCGCCAGGCCGCACGCGAAAATATGCGTGGGGCGGCCTTCAGGACGCCGGGAAGGAATGGTATATCGATGTTTCTTCACAAAAAGGAACTGCTGCAGCCTGTGAAAGTGGATCGGCCCGATCCTAAGTTCGGGCAGTATCTGCTCGAACAGTTCGGCGGCGCGACCGGGGAGCTTACGGCGGCACTCACCTACTGGGTGCAATCCTTTCACGTCGATCATCAGGGCATCAAGGACATGCTGCAGGACATTGCCGTTGAGGAGTTCGGCCACCTCGAGATGGTGGGTCAGATGATCGAGATGCATACCCGGGGCGTGAAACCGGGCGCGGCGAACGACAGCCCGCTATTCGCGGTGCGCGGCAGAGGGCCGCATTTTGTGGATAGCCAGGGCTCGGCATGGACGGCGAGCTACATCAATGAAGGTGGCGATGTAGTGCGAGACCTCCGCGCGGACATCGCCGCGGAAGCAGGAGCGCGCCAGACCTATGAATCTCTCATTCAGATGGCGCCGGACGACGGAAGCAAGAAGGCGCTGGTGCATCTGCTGACCCGCGAGATCTCGCATACGCAGATGTTCATGAAAGCTCTCGAGTCGCTGGGCAAGCTGACGGATCCGTTTTTCGGGAACATACAACCGGACCGGACAGTCAACCTCTATTTCCACCTCAGCTCGGATGGAACCGAGACCCGCGGGCCATGGAACCAGCCGCCCGCGTTCGAGTACATCGCGGATCCCGTGCACGCCAAAGTCGAGAGGTAGGCATCGCGCACGGTGCTCCCACTCCGGGTGAGTGTGGGAGCCGGAGCGGCGGCAGCCCGCCGCCGCTTGCTAGCATATCCGTTTGGCACACCTGCTCATCGTCGATGACGACGCCAATACACTTGCCTCGCTGGCGCGCGCGTTCCGGCTCGCGGGCCACGAGGCTACCGTATGCGACAACGCGGCCCGCGCGCTCGATCTGGTGAAATCGCAGCCGTTCGACATGATGCTCTCCGACGTCGTGATGCCCGGCAAGGACGGCCTCATGCTGCTCGAAGAGATGCGCGGCGCCGGGATCGCGCTGCCCGTCGTCATGATCTCCGGCCAGGCGAACATCGAGATGGCGGTGCGGGCGACGCGGCTCGGCGCGGTCGATTTCCTCGAAAAGCCGCTCTCCACCGATAAACTTCTCCTCACCGTCGATAATGTCCTCAAGCTCAAGCGGCTGGAGGAGGAGAACCGCGAGCTGCGGCAGAAGGTCGGCAAACACGAGATCGTGCACGCCGGCCCGGCGATGCAGCGCGTCATGGCGCAGGTGGACCGCGTGGCATCGAGCGAAGCCCGCGTTTGTATCCTCGGGGAGACCGGGACGGGGAAAGAGCTGATCGCACGCGCGCTGCACGAGCGCAGCCCGCGCCGCGGCGGTCCGTTCGTCACGCTGAACTGCGCGGCCGTGCCCGGCGAGTTGATCGAAAGCGAGCTTTTCGGGCACGAAAAGGGCTCCTTCACCGGCGCCGCGGCGCGCCACATCGGCAAGTTCGAGCAGGCCCACCGCGGCACGCTGTTTCTCGATGAGATCGGCGATATGCCGCTGGTGATGCAGGCCAAACTGCTGCGCGTGCTCGAGGAGCGGCAGGTGGAGCGCGTGGGTGGCGACCGCGCGATCGCGGTGGACGTGCGCGTGGTCGTCGCCACGCACCGCAATCTCGATGCGCTGGTGAAGGCCGGCGCATTCCGGCAGGATCTCTACCACCGCATCTACGTCTTTCCACTGGTACTGCCGCCGCTGCGCGAGCGCGCCGGGGACATTCCGGCCCTGGTGGCGCATTTCGCGGCACAGGTCGCGGCGCAAAACGGCTGGAAGCCGCAGCGCTTCGCGGAGGATGCGATCGCGGAGCTGGAGCGCTATCCGTGGCCCGGCAACGTGCGCGAATTGCGAAACGTGGTGGAGCGCCTGATGCTGCTGGCCGATGGGCCGGTGGATGCCGCGACGGTCCGTCTCGCGCTGCCGCAGATTTCGGGGGCGGAGGGGGCGCCCGCCGCGGCCGGCTCCGGAACGCTCGCCGAGCGGGTGAGCGCGTTCGAGCGGGAGCAGATCCTGGCGGAGCTGCGCCGCCACAACCAGCGCATGACCGACACCGCAAAGGCCCTCGGCCTCGAGCGCAGCCACCTCTACAAGAAGTGCCAGGCGTTGGGGATCGATCTGCGGGCGCTGCGCTCTTCGGCGTCGTCGTAAGGCGCTCAGGGCATCTTTTTCAGATCAGGCAAAATACGATAAAATGACAGATGTGAAAACATATGCCCTACGCCTCGAGCAGTCCGGCAGAATTCTGTTACCTGCCGAACTGCGAAAGAAACTCGGCTTGACACCGGGCGAGGATGTAATCCTGAACGTAGACGACGATGGGGTCACTTTGGCTGGCAGCCGCTTGGCTGTGGTCCGCCAAATCCAAGAGAGGCTTAGGCCTTACCTTCAGGGCAGCAGTGTCGTTGACGAGCTGCTTGCCGAGCGGCGGGCGGAAGGGAAAGCAGAGGATCTGGAGTAGATGCCTGGATACCTGCTGGACTCGTCCGCTGTTCTGGCGCTGTTCGGCAGCGAGCCCGGTGCCGCCATTGTCGAACCAATGCTCCGGGATTCCGCCATTCACTCGGTTCAGGTTGCCGAGATCGTAAAGAAGCTCGCCGACCGGGGCGTTCCGGACGTTGAGGCGGAGCGCGCCATCTCGGCGCTCGGGCTCCAGATCCTTGAGTCCCTCACCTACACGGATGCGGTATGCTCCAGAGCCTATCGTCATAAAGGGCTGTCGCTGGGTGACCGGATCTGCCTGACCACTGCTGACCTCGCCGGAATGACCGCGGTGACCGCCGAGCATCGGTGGAAGGAGATCGTGGATGCCGACACGTCACTGACCGTGAAGGTCGTGCTGATCCGCCCCAAGGCTCATTAGATTAAGAGTTCTGATCCGGCGGCGCCTCGAGTTCCGGCACATTTTACGCCGCGCCCTTTGCCGGGGCCTCACTCAGTTGGGGTTGCCTCCCCAATGCCAGCCCGATCACTGAAATGAACCGTTCCGCCTCTGGCGTGCCGCGCCCGTCGCCCGTGCTACCGTCGGAATAGATATGGGCAAATTCCTGATCGGGTTCGCGGCGGGCGTCGCGGTTGTGATTCTGGCCCTGTTCCTGTTTTTCTATATCGCACTCCACTCTCGCAATCTGCCGCCGGAGATCGCGGCGAACTCCGCGCTCGTGGTGCGGCTCTCCGGCGATGTGCCGGAAAAACCCGGGGTCGAGTTGCCCGAGTTGCTGGGCGGAACCGCTGTCACGACCATCCCTGGCGTCTGGATGGACTTGAAGAAAGCCGCGGCGGATTCCCATATCAAGGCCGTGGTCCTCCAGCCCTCCGGGCTCACGTGCGGCTGGGCCAAGCTCGAAGAGTTGCGGACGGACGTCGAGGCGTTCAAAAAATCCGGTAAGCCGGTCTTCGCCTACCTGCGCGCTCCCTCCGGCCGCGATTATTACCTGGCCTCCGCTGCCGACCGGATCTATCTCGGCCCCGAGGATCCGCTGATGCTCAAGGGTCTGCGCGCCGAGCTGCTGTATTTCAAGGGCACGCTCGACAAGCTCGGCGTTACCGTCGAGGTGGAGCACGCCGGCAAGTACAAGGACTTCGGCGATATGTTCACCCGCACCAGCATGAGCCCGGAGACGAAGGAAGTCACGAACAGCATTGTCGATGGCATTTACGGCAATCTGGTGGACCGGCTGGCCGCGGCGCGGCACAAGAACCGGGAGGAAATGGCGGCGCTGATCGACCGCGGGCCCTTCACCGCCACCGAGGCGCGCGACTGCGGCTTAGTCGACGAGCTGCGGTTCGAGGATCAGATGTGGGGCGATCTGAAGGACCGGCTCAAGTCCGCGATGCCGGAGCGGGTTTCGCTGGAGAAGTATTCGCGCGTGCCGGCGGAGAGCGTCGGATTGGGCGGCAAGAGCCGGATCGCGCTGGTGGTCGGGGAGGGGGACATTGTCACCGGCTCGCCGGGCGACGACGGCTTCCGGGAGACTTCGCTCACCGCCTACGGTTTCGACAAGCTGCTGCGCCAGATCGAAGACGACGCGAAAATCAAGGCCGTGGTGGTGCGCATCGACTCGCCGGGCGGCGCGGTGACGGCCTCCGACGAGATCTGGTACCGCATGAATCAACTGGCGCAGAAAAAGCCGATGGTGGTCTCGATGTCGGACGTCGCGGCTTCGGGCGGCTATTACATCGCGCTCACCAAGGCGCCCATCGTCGCCTATCCCACCACCGAAACGGGCTCGATCGGCGTGGTCTTCGGCAAGCCGGTTCTCCGCGGCCTCCTGGGGAAAATCGGGATCAATGTGGACGCCGTGGAGCGCGGGCGCAATGCGGACATCGATTCGCTCGATACCCCGCTGACGCCGGAGCAGCGGGAAAAGCTGCGCGCGGGCATCGACGAGAGCTATCGGGCCTTTGTCTCCAAGGTGGCCAAAGCGCGCAACCGCAGCTACGGAGAAATCGACGAGGTGGCGCAGGGACGTGTCTGGCTGGGCTCGCACGCACGGGAACACGGGCTGGTGGACGTGCTGGGCGGGCTCGATACGGCGCTCGATCTGGTCAAGAAGCAGGCGGGCATCCCGGCATCGGAGCCGGTGTCGGTGACGGTTTACCCGCAACCGCGCAGCCTGTTCGACATCCTCTTCCGCCGGCCGCAGCAGGACGCCGTAACAGCCAAGCTAGCGCCCGTGTTCGGCAGCGTTCCGTTTCACGCCTGGCTGGGCGGCGGGTTGCTGCGGATTATGCCGAACTGGGTGGTGGTGCGCTAACTACCAGCCCTGTTCGGGAGCGCTTGCTACACTAGTCAGAGAGGATGCATTCGCACGGCCACAGCCATCCGCACGCGACCGGAAGTCTGCTCCGATGGTCGCTGGTGGCCACCGCGCTATTCGTGGCGGTGGAAGTGGTGGCCGGCATCCGGGCCAACTCCCTGGCGCTGCTTTCCGATGCGGCCCACAACTTCACGGACGCCGGCGCCCTGCTGCTGGCCTGGGTGGGTTTCCGGCTGCAATCCAAGCCCGCCGATGAGATCAAGACCTACGGCTACCACCGCGCCGGCGTTCTGAGCGCCTTCGTCAACGCCCTCACGCTGGTGGCACTTTCGGCATTTATTCTCTATGAAAGCGTCGCCCGGCTGCGCAGCCCGTCACCCGTCAATGAAACCATCATGGTGGCGGTCGCTGCAGCCGGCCTCGCGCTGAACACCGCGATTATGCTGGCGCTGCGGAGCGCCAGCCGCCACGACATCAACATTCGCGGCGCCTTCATCCACATGCTTGGCGACGCGCTGGGCTCCATTGCGATCATCGCCGGCGCGCTGGCGATCCGCTACACCGGAATCGACCGCATCGACCCGCTGCTCTCCAGTTTGATCGCGCTGTTGATCATCTGGAGCGCCGTGGATATCGCACGCGAATCGCTGAACATTCTGCTCGAAGGACTGCCGCGCGGGATCCAACTCAAAGATGTGACGTCGTCGATGCGGGATGTCGAAGGCGTGCTGGACGTTCACGACCTGCACATCTGGAGCCTCGGATCGAGCACTCACGCGCTGAGCTGTCACGTGCTGATTGACGACGTGCCGCCATCGGCCAGCGATGTGATCCTCAAGCGCCTGAACGGGATGCTGGCCCACCGTTTCCACATCGCGCACACCACCGTGCAATTCGAGCACGTCAGTTGCGCAATTTCCGAGAACGGCTGCGCCATCCCCGTGCACGTGCACGATCACGAGCACGATCACGAAGGACATCAGCACCACCATTAACTTTCGGCGTATTGGAAGCGTTTACGGCTCGGGTTATAGTGCAGAGGAGCTTAGGAGTTAGGAGCTAGGAGACCGCGCCCCGGCGAATCCGCGATCTCCTGGCCCCGAGTTCCTCTAGGAGCCCTAGTGCTGATCGAAACACCGCCCGCGCCCGCAGCCGAAACCCGGCCCATCACCCCCGATACGATCGAGGATCTCCAGATCCCGCGCGCCATGGTGGGGGACCTGATCCTCCGCTATCTCTGGATGCATGGCTCGGCGACGCTGCAGGCGCTGCATCAGACATTGAAGCTCAGCTTCCCGGTGCTTGAAACGCTGTTCCACCAGTTTCGCCAGCAGCAATTACTGGATGTCAAAGGCATGGTGGGGAACGATTATTCGTTCAGCCTCACGGCAGGCGGGCGGACGCAGGCGACCGCCCGCAGCGAGGTCTGCCAGTACGTGGGCCCGGCGCCGGTCTCCATTCAACAGTATGAGCGCGTCGTGCGCGCGCAGCGCCCGCAGGTCAAGCTCAGCCGGGACCGGCTCCGCGCAGCGTTCCACGATCTGGTGCTGGCCGACGGTTTTCTCGACCACCTCGGTCCGGCGCTGATCGGGCAGCAATCCCTGTTTCTCTACGGCGGCACGGGAAACGGCAAGACCAGCATCGCGGAACGCATCCTGCGCATTTACCAGGACAACGTGCTGGTGCCATATGCGGTGGAGGTCAACGGCCATATCATCACCGTGTTCGACCCGGTAGTGCATCGCCCGGTGCCCTGCGATGACGACCTGCTCGACCCGCGGTGGGTGCTTTGCCAGCGGCCATGCATCACGGTCGGGGGCGAGCTTTCGGCCGCGATGCTGGAGCTGCGGCTCGATGAAGCCACGCGCGTCTTCATTTCTCCGTGCCAGATGAAGGCGAACAACGGCATTTTCATCATCGACGATTTCGGCCGGCAGATGCTTTCGCCGCGCGAGCTGCTCAACCGGTGGATCGTGCCGCTCGACCGGCGCGTCGATTACCTGACGCTCGCCTCCGGCATGAAATTCCAGGTGCCTTTCGAGCTGATGGTCGTGTTTTCGACCAACCTGAACCCGAACTCCCTTGCCGACGAGGCCTTCCTCCGGCGCATCCAGACCAAGGTCCAGGTGCAGGAGGTCGCGGACGACATCTTCGACGAGATCCTGCGCCGCGTGCTGTCCGCGCAGCAGACGCCGGCCGATCCGGGGATGATCGAGTACCTGCGCGAGCGCTGCCGCGCCGCCGCCGGCCTGCTGCACGCCTGCTATCCCATCGACCTCTTCCGCCTGGTGAAATCGATCTGCGAATACGAAGGGCGGCCGCCGCGCATGACGCGCGAGAACATCGACCGGGCCGTAGCGCTCTATTTCGCCAAATCCTGAGCCGTTGCGGGCGGGCCCGCGATTTGCATTCCGGCAGTGAGGGTGCCAAGATGGGCGTGAATCATGCCTTGGACGCTTCCGGAGGATTTGCGCATGCTCGCCGAAATGGGCGATTTCGCCGTGGTGCGGGAAGTCATCTCCATTTTCCAGACGGATACCCGCGCGCGGATTGGCAAATTGCGGCAGGCCTTGGCCGATGGCGATGCGGCGAGGGCGCGTGGCGAGGCCCACGCCATCAAAGGCAGCGCCGCCCAGGTGGGCGCGCTGGAGGTATCCGAGCTGTGCCGCAGTATGGAAGCCGCGGCGGCGCGGCAGGATGTTGCCGCCGCTTCGAGCCTGTTCCCCCAGCTCGAAATCGCCTTCGCCGCGGTGTGCAGCGCGATGGCCAAATTGCCGGGACACGAGGGGCGCTGAGCGGAGCTGTCCGCGCATCATGCGCGGCCGAAGAACGCAATCAAAGGACTTCACTGCGCTGAGTGGCGCATGATGCGCGGACTCGCCCTTTCTGTGCGGGCCCGCGGGCCCGTCTCGCGCTAGAAATACCGCTCCTTCAGCAGGGCGGTGTGGTGTATCCAGTGCCCGGCGATGATATAGGCCAGCGCGCGTACCGTGACGTGATTTCCGCTCGCGACGCCGCCGCGCATCCAGGCCGCCGCCGGCAGATTCTCGAACAGCGCGATCGAGGCCAGACGCACGCGCCGGAACTCTTCCACGTGCGCCGCCCAGGAGATCCAGTCCGCTTCCGCGCCGCGCGCGGCGGTGTCCTGATCCAAACCGGGAAGGGCGGTCTCGAAGCCGCGCCCGAACCACAGCGCGCGAAAGGCAAACACGCGCTCGCAGTCGGTGATGTGGTTCAGCACCTGCCGGATGCTCCATTTGTCCGCGGCGTAGCGGTGCAGCGAACGTTCTTCGGAAATGGCGGCGCTCAGCGCGAGCGTTTCCTCGAGCTGCCCGGCGAGGATGCCGGGGATGTCCTCGCCCTCCACGCGATCGATGTACTTGAAGTAGTAGGGCGCCGCTTCCGAGGCGGCTGGTCTTGCGTTCATAGTTCTCTATTTTAGGATCGCGAACATGTTGGAGAAGTCGTCGGTCCACAAACGGAAACCGGGCTGCGCGTGGAGCGGTTTGCCGTGCTGCCGCAGTTCGGGATGCGCATCCGCGGCAGCACGGTCCATGAGCAGCGTCCAGGAACAGGAGAAGCAAAGGATGTCGTCCTCGGGCGGCGTGTAGTGGTAGACGAATGCCGTCTTGCCGAGGCTCTCGGCGGCGCTCGCCATCACCGGCTCCAGGTTCAGGTACTTGTTCGAAATGTTGACCGCGAGGATGCCGTCCGGCTTCAGGTGCCGAAAGTACGTTTGAAACGCTTCCTGCGTGATGAGGTGCACCGGGACGGAGTCTCCCGAGAATGCGTCCATGACGAGGATGTCGAACTCGTGGCGAGCGGGCTCAGATTCAATGGTGAGGCGCCCATCGCCGATCGCGGTTTCGATGCGGGCCGGCGTATCGGCGAGGTACGTGAAATCGCGCCGCGCGATATCGAGCACCAGCGGGTTGATTTCGTAGATGCGGATGGTATCGCCCGCGCGGCCGTAAGCGGCGAGCGTGCCGCAGCCCAGCCCGAGAATCCCGATGCGGCGCGGCCGCCCCTCGGTAGCGCGCATGGCGCGGCCGATGCCGGAATCCGGGCAGAAATACGTGACGGGAAGGCGGCGGTATTCCTCGCGCAGCATCTGCTGGCCGTGGTTGATGACGCCGTGGATCAGCTTGCGGGAGGCATCTTCATCGATTCGCGGGTCGCCATCGTCGCGGACGCGCAGCAGGCCGTAGAAATTTCGCGCCACCACGCGGTACTCGCTCACCATATCCCGCATGATGGCGAACAGGCACCATCCGTAGCCACAGAGGACAATGGCGAGCGCCGCCATACCCGCCACCCGCCGCGCCGGCGCCGCGCCGGAAAGACCGCGCGCCAGCACCAGCGCCACCGCAAGCAGGCACAGGCCGAGGCCGATCGGGAACTCGTAATACGCGCGGAACAGGTTGGGCGCGGCCAGGCCCACGAACAGGCCGCCGAGCGCGCCGCCGGCCGAAACGATGACATAAAAACCGGTCAAGTGCCGCGGATGCGGCTTCAGGCGCGCGAGCTCGCCGTGGCAGACCATGCAGCATACGAACAATCCCGCCGAGAAGCAGCCGATGATCCAGCGCATGTCCATCCCATAGATGCGCTGCAGCCAGGGCGCCTCCGCGTCGCGCAGCCACGGCCAGAGGCGCAGCGCCATGAACGCGAGCGCAAGCGCGAGCAGCGGCAGAAAAACAGCGCGGCTGTAATAGCGCGGCGCCTCGAAGCAAACAATGAACGAGAGCAGGTAAAGACTGAGTGGAAGGATCCAGAGGAAGGGAATCGCCGCCACGTCCTGCGTGAGGTGCGTGGTCACAGCCAGCAGGAGCACCGAGGCGCTGGCGGCAAGTCCCAGCCAAAGCGTCCGCAGCGCCCAGGATGGCGACGGGGCGTCTGCTTGCTCCGCGGCGGCCACGGGTTGGTCCACCGCTTGCGCCGCGGAGCGCCATGCCGTAATGCCGCAGAGGATGGCGAATGCGACATAGGCAATGGACCACCCATATCCCTGCGCGCGGCTCGGCAGGATAGGCTCAATCAGCACCGGGTAGCTCAAGAGCGCCAGCATGGATGCGAAATTGGAAAGCGCGAACAGGCGGTAGGGCATCCCCTGCTTGTGGCTGCGCGCGTACCAGGCCTGCAGGAGCGGGCTGGTGGAAGAGAGCAGGAAATAGGGCATGCCGACGGTCGCCGCGAGCAGGGCCAGGATGCGGAGCGAGGGCAACGCGCCGCCCGCCTGCTTCCAGTGCGCGGCCGGCAGGATCGGCAGCGCGGCCAGGCTCAGCGCCAGGGCCGTCAGGTGGACCAGCGCCTGGCGGCGCGGTTTCAGCGCCGTGTGCAGCCAGTGAGCGTAAACATACCCCAGCAGCAGCACCACCTGGAAGAACAACATGCAGGTGCTCCAGACCGCCGAGGTGCCGCCGAACCACGGCAGGATCATCTTCGCGATGACCGGCTGCACTTCGAACAGCAGAAAAGCGGAAAGGAAAATGGTGGCCGCGTACCAGAGCATGATCAAAGAATACCCGAGCCGGCAGCAGGGGGCGCGGCGCAGTGCGCTCTACGAAGCGGCGCGTGCTCGCCGCTTTTTCCGCCGCGGCGGCGCCTTCACCGGCGCCGGCCTTGCCGGCTCGGCCAACCAGGCTTGGCGCGCCAGCGCGCCGATCAGGCCGAGAAACATCGCCGCGAAGATCCAGCCCGCCACCACCACGCCTTGTCCCGAGGGCCCCGCGACCAGATCGCCAAGATACTCGACGGTTCCGCCGTGGCGAGCGCCCCATCCGCCGCAATTCGCGGCATCGAAGTCCCGCAACTCGCGAAATTGTTTCTCCATTGACGGCCACCATTGGCGGAACAGGGGCTCGTCTCCGTGGAGGCGCGGCAAGTCCTCGATCCAATGCCCGATCAGCGCGACGCGGTGCTTCAGCGCCCATGCCTGCCAGGCGGCATTGCCCAGGTTGTCCGGCCCGAGGCCGTTGGTGAGGAAGCGGCCCCCGGCATATTGCAGGTCGGGATACACCACCCGCCGCGGTGTGTTTTCCATGCTCTCCATGCGCGCCTGCAGGTAAACGCCGAAATAAAAATCGGCGCAGCAGCCGGCGATGAGCAGGAACCGAAGAGGTTGAGGGAGCTGGCGGAAATTGGCGGCCAGGAGCGCCAGCCCGAGCGCCTCCAGCGAAAGCAGAGTCAGATGCGGGACGCCGTTGGGATCGCGCTCGCCGACGACCGCGATGCCGAGCACCACGCAAAAGGGCACAAAAAAGCGCCAGAATGCCCGCTTCCGGCCGGGCCGGCCCCACAGCAGGCGGCGCGCCAGAAATCCGAGCACCACCAATCCGCCCGCCACGCCCATCGCGAATACCAGGTTCAGTTGATAGAACACGAAAGCCTGGTCGCGGAGCGTGCCCTCCGGGTCTCCTTGCGGAAAAGGTTCCGGCACGCCGCGCACCCAGAACGGCACCACCGAGTCCCGGAGGTTCAACGCGATCTTCTCGATGCCGGTGGCGTCGTTGGTTCCGTTTACCGGCTTCACGGTGGTGTTGGATTCCAGCGTGACCGTCGTTCCATAAGTCCGGAAAGACCAGCCGAACCAAGTTGCGAGCAGTAGTCCGCCGGCAACGGAAATGGCGGCCAGTTCGGCCCATCGCAGCGGGCGCTCGCGGAACCACCGGTAGAGATAGTGCAGCGCGAGGCAGACCAGGTACGGCCCGGCGGAATAATGCACGAGCAGCCCCGCGGCGAGCGCCACGAACGCGGCGGCTGTCCGCACCGGATCGCGCTTACGCCAGCCCGCGAGATAGAGTGCCAGGCCGAGCAGCACGAAGAAGGCGGTCAGAGATTTCGTCCAGGCGTATGTCGCATTTTCCATGACCACCGGGCTGGCCGCCAGCAGCACGACCAGGGGCAGGGGTCCGCTCCGCTTCCCGCTCAGGCGCGGCAACAGCAGGAAGCAAGGGAGGAACAGCAGAATATTCAAGAAAGCGAAAACGGTCTGAAATAGCGCAAACCGATCTTCGGTGAGCCCCAGGAAAAAAGCCGCCAGAACGTTTTCCATCGGCGGCCGCGCCGGCAGCGCGTACGTCGGATACAGGGTGACGTGAACCGGAAGGCGCTGCAGGAAGAAGAGCGAGCGCTGGAAGTGCTCGAACCAGTCCGCGCTCCAGCCCGCGCCCGAATAGAGGCGGATCATGAAAAGCATCGCCAGGGTCCAGACGATCAGGAAGCCCTGACCGGCCAACGCCTGCCGGATGCGGCGGCCGCGGACGAGCCGCTGCAGATCGCGAGCGGAGGCCACGCCCAGGAGCAAGGCCGCGGCCGCCACGATCCAATCGGCCGCCCGCTCGTCCCGCGGCCCGAAGCAATAGATGGCCCACGCCGCGAGATACAAGAGGATCAGCGACAGCCCTACGGACCCGCACAGCTTCTCCAGCGGCGTCCAGCGCAGGCGGCGAAGAAAAAAGAAACCTGGCGCGGAACAGCATAAGACGAGCAGCGCCAGTAAGAGCGCGAACTGGCCGAACCACATGAGATGCTCAGTCTAGCATCCGGCAGCCGTGCCGCTTCCCGTCTGTGCCACGCCAAACCGGACGATCCCGCTCAGCGTGACGGCAATTTCATTCGGCTGTCATCGCCGGGTGACGCCGCCGGTTTTAAAATGAGATCAGGAAGGCTTCGACCCAACGGGAGCGCATTATGAGATCCCGGATTCTATTCATCTCCGGGCGCGAGGAAGATGCCCGCCAAATTTCGCAGATGGTGCAGACCCTGCCGATCGCCGTCGAGCACGTGCCGAGCCTGCACCATGCGCGCGCGAAGCTTCGTGAAAGCGATTTCGATATCGTCCTGACCGAGGCCGCTCTCCCGGACGGCAGTTGGCTGGATGTTTTGCATCTGGTGCGGCTGTGTCCCCAGGACTTGGAGGTCATCATTACCGATCCGCATGCCGATGCGCGCCTGTGGAGCGAGGCGCTGAATCTCGGCGCGTACGATCTGATCGCGCAGCCGTTCTATGAACCGGAAGTGCGGCGCATCCTGTACAACGCCTGCGTCCAACACGGCGGCGAGCACGCTCCGCTGGCCGCCGTATAATTATCGAAGCGGGACGGCCGGCCGCTGCCGCCCCGCTTCGAAATTATGGCCGCACCCACCGAGACATTCATCCAAGAGAACCGTGGACGCTTCCTGGACGAGTTGAAGCAGTTCATCCGCATTCCGAGCATCAGCACGCTGCCCGAGCACGCCGGCGACATTCAGCGCGCGGCTGCGTTCGTCGCGGAGAGTCTGCAGCGGGCCGGGATGGAGCATGTCGAGATCATCCCGACCGCGGGCCATCCGCTGGTTTATGCCGATTGGCTCCACGCGCCCGGCAAGCCGACCGTGCTCTGCTACGGGCACTACGACGTGCAGCCGGCCGATCCGCTGGAGCAGTGGATTTCACCGCCTTTCGAGCCGGCCGAGCGGAATGGCAATCTCTATGCGCGGGGCGCGGTCGATGACAAGGGCCAGATGTACATGCACATCAAGGCCGTGGAGGCGCTGCGCGCGGCCGGCGGCGCGCTGCCGGTGAATCTGAAATTTCTCATCGAAGGCGAGGAAGAGATCGGCGGCGCATCGGTCGCGAAGTTTGTCGCGGAAAATGCGGAGAAGCTGCGCGCCGATGTGGCGCTGGTCTCCGATACCGCGATGTACGCGGAGGGCATGCCGACGCTTTGCATCGGGCTGCGCGGGCTGATTTACCTGGAGGTGGTGGCGTCCGGACCCGCGCGCGACCTGCACTCGGGCCTGTACGGCGGCGCCGCTCCCAACGCCGTTTACGGCCTCGTGCAGTTGCTCGCCAAGGCCAAGGACAAGAACGGCGCGGTTTTGATCTCCGGAATTTACGATGACGTGATCGAGCCCGCTCCCGCGGAGCTCGAGAGTTGGAAGCGGCTGCCCTTCGATGAAGGCGAGTTCCTGCGCAAGGAAGTCGGCGCCACGGCGCTGACCGGCGAGCCGGGCCGCAGTGTGCTGGAGCGGACGTGGTCGCGGCCCACCTTCGAAGTGCATGGCATCGCGGGAGGCTTCACCGGCGCGGGGGCCAAGACGGTGATTCCGGCGCAGGCCACGGCCAAGGTCAGCTTCCGCCTGGTGCCGCGGCAGCAGCCGGAGAAGGTGATTGCGGCATTCCGCGACTGGGTGTGCGCAGCGGCGCCGCCGGGCATCCGCGCCGAGGTGCGGGTGCTGAGCGCTTCGCCGGGCCTGGTGGTCAATCCCGACCATCCGGCGATTGCCACCGCGGCGCGCGCTTTCAGCGAGGTCTTCGGGCGCGACACGGTGTTCGTTCGTTCCGGCGGATCGATTCCGATCGTGGGCGATTTCGCGGCGCATCTGGGGATTCCGACCGTGCTGATGGGGTTCGGCCTCCCGGACGATGGCCTGCACTCGCCCAACGAGAAGTACAAGATCGAAAATTATTACCTGGGCATCCGGACGGTGGCGCGGTTCCTCGAAATGATGGGGAACTAACTCACAGCATTTTCCGCCGCACCAGCAAAACAAACACCAGCGCCAGGATCGCGGTGGCGCCGAACGTACCTACGACCATGTAATCGAAGGGGCGCCGTGCGTGCGCATAGACCCACAGCGCGAGTCCGGCCAGCGCAGCCGAGCCGCACAGCGTAGCGGCGAACCACAGCGCGGGGAAGCGTGCCGGAAGCCGTACCATCGGTTTCATTCTAATTTCGGAGCATTTCGCGGCGGGCTGCTACACTGAAAAAAGGCGTGCGGCGACGTTCCATAACCGTGGTTATCTGCGCTGCCGCGCTGCTTGCGGGCGGCGCGTGCATGCGCCGCGAAAAAGCGCCCGTCATCGGCGAGGCGTACGTTGGGCCGGCATTGCTGCATCTGCGCAGCGATATCCCGATGCAGTCCACGGTAGCGGCCACCGTGAAGCATGGCGACCGCGTGGAGATCGTACAGCGCCGGCGGCGATTCCTGCGCGTGCGCACGTCGAGCGGCGCGGAGGGCTGGACGGAAGAGAACCAGCTCATGAATGCCGCGGAGATGGAGGACCTGAAGGACCTCTCGCAACGCGCGGCGAAGCTTCCCACGCAGGGGCAGGCCACAACGTATGCGGCGCTGAACGTGCACACGCAGCCGGCCGCAAACGCTCCGAGCTTTCTGCAGATCAAGGAAGGCGAGAAGTTCGATGTGCTGGCGGATATCGTGATTCCGCGCCAGACCGTGACGCGGCAACCGCTGATTCCGCCGGTGGAGAAGAAGCCGCCGGCGCCCAAGAAGCCGGCCAAGCAGGGCAAGCTCCCTCCGCCGCCGATGCCTCCGCCGCCGGGCCTGCCCCCGAACTGGCTGGATCTTTCCAAGACCAATCTGGAGGAGCCGCCCGCGCCTCCGGAGCCTCCCCAGCCGGTCCCGACCGACCGGTGGAGCCTGGTGCGCACGGCGAGCGGACAGGCCGGGTGGGTGTTGACGCGGCGGGCCAGCATGGCGATTCCGGACGAGGTGGCGCAGTATGCGGAAGGCCACCGCATTGTTTCGTATTTCGCGCTCGCGTACACGCCGGATGGCGACGCCAAGAAACCCACCTGGTTGTGGACGACCAGCGCCGGCACGCACGACGGCTACGATTTCGACAGCTTCCGGGTGTTCATCTGGAGCCTGAAGCGGCACCGGTATGAGACGGCCTACATCGAACGCAACCTTACCGGCTACCTGCCGGTGCTGGTACACGAGGTCGATTACGCCGGCAGCGGGAAAGGGTGGGCGCAGGCGCCGGCGAAGTACCCCGGATTTTCGATCTGCACGCGGAAAGAGGACGGCACCCTGCATCGCCGCGAGTTTGCGCTGCTGGGCAACATCGTGCGGCAAGCCGGAGAGAGCGCCTGCCAGTTGCCGGCGCCGGTCTGGGTGGCGAAGGCGGCGCCCGCGCCGAAGGGTCCTGCTCCTGTGATGCCCGCTGCATCGACGGGACAGATGGAGAGCCTGCTCGACCGGTTGAGGAATCGCGTGAAGCGAATGTGGCAGAAGAGTCCGGGGCAGCCCGCCGCGCAGCGCATGGGCAGCGGCGGCTGAAAGTCGCTCGGAGCTTTTCACAACGCCGTCTTCACAGTAGCGGCGGCGGTTGGTTTTCGGTAAACTTGAGTGAAGTGGCCCGTCACAGGGCCGCGGCATCCCCCCGGCATCTTCGGGCGCGTAGCTCAGTTGGTTAGAGCGCCTGCTTCACACGCAGGAGGTCACAGGTTCGAGTCCTGTCGCGCCCACCATTCACACAATCCATTGCGTCGAACCACGGACGCCGTACACGGCGGCTGTACGCCAAGGCAGCCCACAGCGGTCGGCGGCTATGCCGCCCTCCGGTGTCATAGCGAACTCCCGGTATCTGTGTTTCAGAAGACGCACCGCCTTTGGTCTTTCCCTCCACTCTGGTGAGTCGCGTGCACAGGGCGTTCGGCGTGATTCCAAACACGATCATCGGTTTGCTGGTGATTATCGCTCTCAGCGCGCCGCTCTCGTTTTCACAGCCGAATGTATTCGAAGGAAGACGGATCGTAGACATCCGATTCACTCCGCAGCAACCACTCGACCCCGCCGATCTGGCCAAGGCATTAGCTTTGAAGAAAGGCGAGGTTCTGACGGCCGCTGCAGTGGCCAGATCCATCGATGGCCTGTTTGCTACCGGCCGGTTCGAGGACATTGCGGTCCAGGCGGAACCGTCCGGCGCGGGCGTCGTCCTTACCTTCGTCACCCAGGCTGCCTGGTTTGTTGGTAGCGCGACGATACAGGGCAAGATCAATGCCCCCCCGAATCGCGCTCAGATCAACGCCGCCAATCAGCTGACGTTGGGCGCGCCCTTCCACGATGAAGATATTACAGCGGCGGTGAGCAGCATCCAGCATTTGCTGACCTCCAACGGCCTGTACAACGCGGCCGTCACGCCGGAGGTCCGCCGGGACCAGCAGACGCAGGAAGTCCAAATTACCTTCCGCATCGAGGAAAAAAAACGCGCCAGGTATGAAATGCCTGCGATCAGCGGCGCCACCCTGCTTTCGGAGTCTACTATCGTCCACGCAACCGGCTGGCGGGTCCCGATCGTCCACTGGTGGCGCAACGTCACGGAAGCACGCACCAGCGGCGGCGTCCGGGGCATCCTCGGAAAATACGAAAAGCAGGGCCGCCTGACGGCGACGGTGAACCTCGACAAACTGGACTACGACAGCGCGACGAACCGCGTGAAACCCGAGCTGAGCATTACACCCGGGCCCAAGCTCGAGGTTTCCGCGGTCGAAACGAAGGTCTCCAAGCGCGTGCTGAAGCGCTACGTGCCGGTCTTCGAGGAACGGGCCGCCTACGAAGATCTGCTGGTCGAAGGCAAACGGAATTTGGAAGATTACTTCCAGAGTCACGGCTATTACGATGCCGAAGTGGACTTCCGCGTGGTGCCGCCCACCGACGACGTGGAGAAGATCGAGTACGTGATTGCCCGCGGCCCTCGCTACAAGCTGGTGCGCCGGGATATCCAGGGCAATCGCTATTTCTCGACCGACGTCATTCGGGAGCGGCTGTTCATCCAGCCGGCCGCCTTCAATCTGCGGCATGGCCGTTACAGCGAGGCCTTCCGCCGCAAGGATGAGGAGACGATCACGGACCTCTACCGCTCGAACGGCTTTCGCGACGTCAAGGTAAGCACCGCCGTGGACCGGAATTATCAGGGGAAAGCCGGCGACGTCGCGGTTACCTTCCGGATCGACGAAGGCCCACAGTGGCTGGTCAACGGCCTGGAGATCCATGGAATTTCACAGGCGAATCGGGAAGAGATTGAGTCCGGCCTGACCTGCGTTGCCGGCGAGCCGTTTGCGGATACCAATCTGGCAGCCGACCGGAACTACATCCTGAATTACTACTACTCCCACGGCTTTCCGAATGCCACCGTTCAGGCGGCCTGGACTCCTTCCGGCGATCCCAATCGCGTAAACGTGGTCTATACGATCCAGGAGGGCGACCGGCAATATGTTCGGGACGTGCTGATCCATGGCCTGCAAACGACGCGCCGCAGCCTCGTCGAGCGCACGCTACGCATCGCACCGGGCGATGTCCTTTCGCCAACGGCCGAACTCGAAGCCCAGCAGCGCCTCTATAACCTGGGCGTGTTTGCGCGTGTGGACACCGCCATCGAGAACCCGGATGGCGCCGAGGACCACAAGTACCTGATTTACAGCTTGGAAGAGGCAAACCGCTACCGCATGGATCTCGGGTTGGGAGCCCAGGTTGCGAATTTCGGCACGCCCAGCACCACGTCGCTCGCAGCCCCCGGCGGCACGACCGGCTTCAGCCCGCAGGTTTCGCTCGATCTCCAGCGTCTCGATTTCCTCGGGCTCGGCCATACCGTCACGCTCCGCGGCGGGTATTCCACCCTGGAGAAGCGCTTTTCGCTCAGTTACCTCCAGCCTCGCCTGCACAATATCCAGGGATTGGACGCCAGTTACACGCTGCTGTACGATCACTCGCTCGATGTCCGCACCTTCGCGTCGCTGCGCAAAGAGGCCTCAGTGCAGATATCGGATCGCTTCTCGAAATCGCTCACCGGAATGGTCCGTTTTGCCTACCGTGAGGTGAGCGTAAGCAGCATCATCATTCCGGTATTGCTCGTGCCGCAATTTCTGGCCCCCGTTCGCATCGGCATGCTCTCGGCCAATATTGCGCAGGACCGGCGCAATAATCGCGATAACCCGAGCCGCGGAATGTACAACACGGCCGATGTCGGCATTGCCGGCAGCTTCTTCGGATCGCAGCGCAATTTCGCCCGTATCCTTCTGCGCAATGCGACCTATCATCACCTCACCGGCCAATGGATTCTCGCCCGGCAGACACGATTCGGCGTGATCGAGCCATTTTCCGTGCCGTCCGATCTGCTCCCCACTCAGTCCGTGCCCCTGCCGGAGCGATTCTTCGGCGGCGGGGCGGATTCGCTGCGAGCGTTCGCTTACAATCAGGCCGGTCCCCGCGACATCGGCGCTCCGCTGGTTCCCGGCGGACCGGCATCCCAGCCGACCGGGTTCCCCATTGGAGGCAATGCCCTTCTGTTCAACAACGTGGAACTGCGTTTCCCTCTGTTTGACCAGAATATCCAGGGCGTGCTCTTTTACGACGTGGGCAACGTCTTCAGCTCGCTGAGCGATATTTCATTCCGCTTCAGCCAGCGCAATCCACAGGATTTCAATTACATGGTGCATGCGCCCGGCATTGGCTTGCGGTATCGGACCCCGATTGGACCGATTCGAGTCGATCTCGCCTACACGGTGAACCCGCCATCCTTCGTCGGCTTCGGCGGAACCCCTGCTCAGTTGTTGCAATGCAATCCGAATCTGCCGCCTTCGCAGCTTCCGGGTTTTTGCCAAAGCTCGCCGCAGAGTCTTGGCCATTTCCAATTCTTTTTCTCGATCGGACAGGCGTTTTGATATGCGTCTACTGTTACCAATCTGCGTTCTCGCAGCCGCCGCGCCGTGCGCCGTATGCGCAGAAGGAGCCGTGGTCGTCGATCGGATTGCGGTGATCGTGGGCAAGAACGCCATCAAGCTGAGCGATGTCGATCGCGATCTCCGGCTGACGGCCTTTCTCAATGATACGAAGGCCGATGACAGCCCCAAGGCCAGGCGCGAATCGGCGGACCGCCTCGTCGATCAGCAGATCATCCGCGCCGAACTGGCCTCAGGCGCATACTCGCGCGCCACTGATGCTCAGGCCGATGCCCTGCTGGCCCGGATCCGCCGCGACCGGTTCGGCGATTCCACCGCAAAATTACGGGCCGTTCTGGCGACCTACGGCCTCACCGAAGACGAGCTGAGGAACCAGCTTTTGTGGCAGCTCACCGTGCTTCAGTTCATCCAGCAGCGATTCCAGCCCGAGGCCTCCGTCTCCGATGAGGACGTGCGCGCGTACTACAACCAGCACGCCACGCAGCTCCGCCGGGAACACCCGCGAAACAGCAGCTTCGAAGCGCTCCAGGGCGACATTCGGCGCATCCTCGAAGGCGAAGCGATCAACAAAGCGTTTGAAAATTGGATCGCCGGCTCACGCCAGCAGATCCGGATCGTTTATCGCGAGGGAGCCTTTCAATGAGCCGTCAGATGGTCATCATTCGCAATATTGCGATCGGCGCGGCAGCTCTCGTGATCCTTGCGGTTGCCGCTCTCCTCATTGTGATCCGTACGGAGTGGTTCCGAAGCTATGTCCGGGAAAAGATCGTGGCAGCGATCCAGGAAGGGACCGGCGGCGTCACGGAGATCGGCTCCTTCACGTTCGATGCATCCCACCTGCATGCCCGTCTGACCGGCCTCGTGATCCATGGCACCGAGCCGCCCGGCGCCCCGCCCTTTGTTCGTGTAGAGAGCGTGGATCTTTACGCGCAGCTCTTCAGCGGCGGCCGTATCGCGGGGATATCGGCGCTCGAAATCGACCGGCCCCAGGCGAATGTGTTGGTCTTTCCGGACGGGCGCACCAATATCCCTACGCCGAAGCCCTCGGCGCCTTCGAAGAAAACCGCCCTCGAAACCGTGGTGGATCTTGCGGTCGGCCATTTTGAGCTGCGCAACGGAACCCTGAGCTACAACGCGCAGCCGCAGCCACCGCTCAATATTCGCGCCAACAATCTGCATGCGCAGCTCTGGTATCGCGTGCTCCAGCGCGATTATCAGGGGCAGCTTTCGCTGGAGCCGATCTACGTCGCTTCCGGGTGGAACTCACCCCTTACCGTGAGCGTGGTGCTGCCGGTGGTTCTGGAGCGGGAACGCATCCTCCTGCACAATGCGCAAGTCAGGACGCGCGATTCGCTCATTCAGATCGAGGCCTCGCTGGACGACCTCCGGCATCCCGCTTTATCGGCTCACATCCGGGGCAAAGTCATGCTCGCGGACCTGAAGAAGGCCGCCAATCTGCCGCTCGAAGTGCGGCCCGGCCTGCCCGCCGTCATCGAGCTGGATGCCGATGCCGCCGCGTCGGGCGACCGCATCCGGGTCGCGTCGGCGAACCTGACGCTGGGGCATTCCAGCCTGAGCGCGAGCGGCGTGCTGAAAGATCCGCATGGCAGCGGTCCGCTGCACTTCCAGGGCGACCTGGCAACCACGGAGTTGGCGCGCCTCGCCGGTGCGCAGGTCCCCGTCGCGGGGAGCATTGGCCTCGACGGCGAAGCGTCGCTCGATGCGAACAATCGCTATCAGGTCACGGCGCGCGTTGCCAGCCCCGATCTCTCCTTCCGCCAGGGGAACACATCGATCCGCCGTGCCGCCCTTTCCCTGGATGCCCGCCTGACTCCGGAGCGTCTGGAAGTGCACCGGCTGCGGCTGGCGGCGCTGGGAGGGGAGCTCGATGCGGATGCCACCCTGGAAAATTTTGCCCGATTCCAGGCGAACGGCAAGCTCCACCACCTCGACTTACAGCAGATTTTGCAGGCCCTCGATCAGCAACTGCCCTACGACGGCTCTCTTCAAGGGACGTTGCAGGCCGAAGGCGACCTTCACACCCCCGCCATGCGAACTCTGGAAGCCCGCGCGGCGATCGAGATCGCGCCCGGCCGCCGCGGCATCCCGCTGCAGGGCCGGCTGCTCGCCGAATACAGCGGCGAGCGGGACGATGTGCAGGTGGATCATTCCTATCTGGCGCTGCCGCATACGCGCTTGACCCTTTCCGGCTCCCTCAAGCGCCGCCTCGATCTCGCGCTCACCACCCGCGACCTCCACGATTTTCCGATGGCCCCGCCAGCCGTCACGCTGGCCGGCGGCCAGGCGGCATTTACGGGCGCGGTATCTGGCGGTTTGTCCGAACCGCACATTGCCGGACACCTGGCGGCAACTCACTTCCAAGTGGAAGGCCGCCAGTTTGACGTTCTCGCAGCCGACCTCGCCGCGTCCGGCTCCGGCGCCTCGGTCAACGGAGGTCAACTGACCCGCGGCACGATGCAGGCTTCTTTTACTGCCGCCGCCGGGCTGCGAAACTGGAAACCGCTGCCGTCCAGCCCGCTCTCCGCGCAAGCCAACGTACAGAACGGCGATCTGGGCGATATCGTGGTGCTCGCCGGGCAATCGGACCGCGGCTTTTCCGGCGCGCTCAGCGCCAACCTGCGCGTCGCGGGCACCATCGGCGATCCCACTGGATCCGCTGCGGTTCACGTGATCAACGGCACCCTCGAAGACGAACCGTTCGACCGGCTGGATCTGCAGGCCAATCTCTCCGACCGGCTCGCCACGATTCCCTCGGCCGGTCTCGTATCCGGCAACGCGCGCGTCGATCTCGCGGCCGAATTCCGGCATCCGCGCGATAGTTTCACGAGCGGCGAGATCCATGCCAGCCTGCGCACGAACCAGATCGATCTGGCCCAGCTCCGCACCGTCTCCAAACAGGCGCCGCATACCGCCGGCCGGATTGAGGCCGCTCTGGACGCCACCGGCGCGCTGAACCGTTCCGAATTCCTGCTCACCAGCATTCATGCCGATGCCTCCGCGCGCGGCCTGACCTATGAAGGCCAACCGTACGGCGACTTTCAGCTACAGGCCCGAACCGCGGGGCAGACCGCCACGCTCAATGTAACCTCCGATTTCGCCGGCTCGAACATCCATGTTCAGGGCACGGCGCAGCTCGTCCGCGGATATCCGGCATCCGCCGAGGCCCAAGTGAGCGGCTTGAAAATCGAACGCGTGCTCGCGCTGGCCCATCGCACCGACATTCCGGCCAAGGGTACGCTCGCGCTGAACGCCCGCGTGCACGGCACGCTGCAGAATCCCGAAGGCGATGCCACGGTCGACCTCACCAGTGCCGCCGCGTACGACGAGCCGATCGATCGCCTCCACGCGCGCGTCACCTATCTCGCCCGGCGCGTCGATCTGCCCGACTTCGAGCTGACCTCCGGCCCTTCGCACATCGCCCTCTCCGGAAGTTTCGAACACCCGGCCGGAAGTTTCGACACCGGAGACGTCGCATTTCGCATTGGCAGCACCAGCATCGACCTCGCCCATGTGCACCATGTACAGCAGATGCGGCCGGGGCTTGCCGGTTCGGTGCAGCTTTCGGGAGAGGGCGCGGTCAAGCTCACCCCGGCCGCGCCGCATATTCTGCTTACCGGGCTCAATGCCGATCTCGCCGCGGCCAATGTTGCGTCCAATGGGGCGAATCTGGGCGGCCTGAATCTGTCCGCCCACACCGGCGCGGGCAGCCAACTGGATTTCACGCTGCGCTCCAACCTCGCGGGCTCGACCATTCAGGCCTCCGGCAGCGGCCATCTCGGCGGCGATTACCCGCTGAACGCGCAGTTGACGTTCAGCAATCTCCGCTGGACACGCCTGGCGCCGCTTCTGGAACGCGACTTCGCCACCCCCGCCCAGTTCGAGGCGACGGCGGAAGGCAAGTTAGCCGTAAACGGACCGGTTCTGCACACCGATCAGTTGCGCGGATCTGTGGAGTTGACCCGGCTCGCCGTTCAGACATTGCCAGGCCCCGCCGGGCAGCCGGTCACCATCCAAAACCCGGAACCGGTAACCGCGACTCTGGACCGCGGCACGCTCCGGTTGGATCGCTTCCATTTCACTGGACCGCAGACCGACATCCAGGCCAGTGGCACGATACAGATACCGGCACAGGCCCTCGACCTCACCGTGAATGCCGGTGTGGATCTTGGCATCCTCCACAGCTTCAATCGCGACCTCGTCTCCTCCGGCACCGTCAAAGTGGCAGCTACAGTTCGGGGCACGGTCTCCAACCCCCAGGCCGGCGGCCAACTGGCGCTTCAGAACGCCACGATCAACAGCCCGAATCTTCCGAACGGCCTTTCGAATGCGAATGGAGTCATCCTGCTCGCGGGGAATCGGGCCACGATCCAAACGCTCACCGCCGAATCGGGCGGCGGCAGAATCACGCTGAGCGGCTTCGCTTCCCTGGCCGGCAATTTCGGATTCAATCTGCACGCCAATGCCTCACAGGTGAGAGTGCGCGTGCAGGACGGAGTCCGCATCATGGTGGCCGCCGATCTGAAACTGGCCGGAAGCACTCTCAGAAGCACAGCTTCCGGCACGGTGACTCTGCAACAGATCGACTACGCGCCGCGCAGCGATCTGGGCTCCATCCTGCAGCGGTCCGCGCCGCCCGTCCAGGACAGCACCTCTCCATCGCCGCTCCTGGACAATATGACGCTCGATGTGCGGGTGCGCACGTCCCCCGCAACGCGCATCCAGGCGTCTCTTGCCGAAAACGTCCAGTTGGATGCCGACCTGCGCCTGCGCGGTTCGGCGTCGCAGCCGGCCGTGCTGGGCCGCATCAATCTGACCCAGGGCCGCTTGATCTTTTTCGGCTCGACTTACACCATCAACAACGGAAGTATTTCCTTTTACAACCCGGTGCGTATTGTCCCGGTTCTGAATCTTAGTCTGCAAACACAATCGAAAGGAGTGGATGTCACACTGAATGTTACCGGCCCGGTCGACAATATGAAGCTCACCTACACCTCGAATCCGCCCTTACGGTTCGAAGAGATCGTCGCGCTGCTCTCTACCGGAGCGACACCGACCTCCGATCCCACGCTGCTGGCGAATCAGCCCGCCGCGCCGCCGCAGACCCTCGAACAGCGCGGGGAAGGGGCGATTCTGAGCGAGGCCGTCGCCAACCCCGTCTCCAATCGTTTGCAGCGTGTCTTCGGTGTTACGCAGTTGAAGGTCGATCCGGCGTTTACCGGATCGTCCCAATTGCCGACCGCCCAAGTCACCTTGCAGCAGCAGGTGTCTCCCCGGCTGACGTTCACTTATGTTTCGGCATTAGACAATCCGAACTCCACCCTCATACGCGCCGAGTGGACTTTGAGCCCTCAGTGGTCCGCCATGGCCGTGCGGGATCAAAACGGAATCTTCAGCATCAATTTGCTCTATCGGAAGCAATTCCATTAATGGGTCTTGCCGGCGCAGGACTATTCGAAGCCCTGAAACAGCCACAGATTGCTGTGTTTGCTGGCCACCGTATAGAGGAACGTCTTTCCGTCCGGCGCGAGGCTGAAGCGCTGGCCGGGCTGGAAGCTGAGGTCGGGATGGAAATCGGGCCCAAGGTCGCCCAGGACCTTCTCCGCGCCGGTGGCGATGCTCAACGAAAACAGCAGCTCGCGTTCGCCATCACGCCGGATGCCGTAAAGGACCTTGCCGTCCTGGGAGAAGGCGTAGGTCGGGGTGCCGTGGTCGCCGAGAGGTTTTGATTTCTGGCCATCCGGCGAGTACAGCGCATTACCGCAGAGGATCCAATCGCCGGCAGGGGACCACACGGGGACTTCGAGGCCATCGGGGAGGTCGGCTTTGACGAGCGCGGGAGTTGCTTCGCCGGTGGTGGGCGCCTTCATCAAATCGGCCTTGCCGTGGTGCATGGCGAGGTACACGGCGGACGTGCCATCGGGGGACCACGAACCGGCGTACTCGGTCGAGTTCGGGTCGTTAGTGAGAGGGACCGGCGCGCCGCCGGATGTATTCGAGATCCATAGGCGCATGCCGCCCTGGAGTTCGACCCGCTCGTAGAGGACCCGCTCGGCATCGGGGGAGAGTTCCGGTGCAATGAACCACTGCGTGGTGCCGGGCGGGAAATCCTTGGCCGTAACGAGCGGGCGGCCGCGGCCCGTGGCGCCGTGAATCCAGATTTCCTGCGGACCGTTGCGCGTGGTCACGAAAACCATTCGCGCCTCTTTGACGGCCCAGGCCGGCATGTACTCGTCACGCTCGGTCGCCATGATGCGGCGCGCCTTGGCGGTGGCTAGATCCACACTGGCGATATCGTAGTTGCCGCCGCGCTCGGTGAAGACGATCTGGCGGCCGTCCGGGGAAACGTCGAGGAAATGATGGACGGTGGTGCCGCTCGTGAGGGCGCGCCAGTTGTTCGATTCCGTATCGGCCAGCCAGATCTGGGCGGCGCTGTCGGGGGCGGACTGGAAGGACAGGGCGACGTGGCGGCTATCGGGCATCCAGGAGAAGTAAGGGGTACCGCCGTAGAACGTGTGGCCGGTGAGGACCTGGCGCGGTTTGCCGGCGGGATAAGGCAGAAGCCAGACTTCGTCGCGGGCGCGGTCGCCCCGGAAAATAAGGAGGAGCTTCTTGCCATCCGGAGAGAAACGGAGGTTGTGATCGTTGTATAGGGCGTGGGAGGCGATGGGGTCGGGTTGGTAGCGCTGAAATTCCGCGCCGGGAGGCGAGCTGATGAAGACCGAATAGAGATGGTCGGGGCCGCGCCGGACCATCGCGACCGAGCGGAGGTCGGGCGAGACAGCGACGCGGTAGGGGAGTTTGGCGCTCATGAACGGCTGCGGCTCGCCGCCCGCAACCGAGACGGACCACAGGCTGTTGCCCCCTGGTTCGTAGAGGAGAAAGACAACGCGGCGGGAATCGGGAGCCCAGGCGATCGGGTAAGCGGGCGCTTTCAGGTGGGTGATCTGGACGGGAGCCGCGGAATCGAGGTAGCGGACGAAGATCTGGGCGAAACCGGTGAGGACGTCGCCTGCGTAAGCGACGGCTTTGCCATCTGGAGACCAGATGGGTGTATCCTGGCCGCCCGGATCGAACGCGAACGGCGTGAAGCGGTACGCGGAAGGGTCGGGCCCCACCGGCGGAGCGAGATAGCGGCCGAGGAATAACGCGCCAGCAGCGGCGCCGAAAGCCGCGACCACGGGGACCGTCCAGTGGATCCTGCGGCGGCGAGCGGCAGGCGATACGCCCGCGCCGCCGGAGGCCTGGACCGCGCTCGACGCTTGCGAAAGGTAGTCGCGAAGACGGCGGAGATCGTGCAGGAGATCGCGGGTCGATTCGTAGCGGTCGGCTGGATCTTTGGCGAGGCAGCGCTCGATGATCCAGCGCAGGTGCGTGGGAATGTCGCGGTCGATCGGGGGCGGATCTTCCGAGAGAATGGCCGCCATCGTCTGAACCGTCTCGGGCTTTTCGAAGGCGCGGCGGCCCGCGGCCATTTCATAGAGGATGAGGCCGAAGGAGAACTGGTCCGAGCGGTAATCCGCGGGTTTGCCGCGCGCCTGCTCCGGGCTCATGTAATTGACCGTGCCGAGGATCATCCCCGGCTCGGTGCGGTGAACGGTGACCGTCGCATCGGGGTTGGAGCCGGCTGCCGCCAGGGGCGGAGCCTGTTTGGCGAGGCCGAAATCGAGGATCTTCACACGGCCGTCAGGCGTCACCATGAGGTTGGCCGGTTTGAGATCTCGGTGGGCGATACGGGCCGCGTGCGCGGCGGCCATGCCGTCCGCCGTCTGGATGGCCATATCGAGAAGTTTGCGAAGGGGAACGGGCCCCTGGGCGAGGAGGGCGTCGAGCGTTTCGCCGGGCACCAGCTCGCTGGCAATATAAAAGGCGCCTTCGACTTCGCCCAGATCGTGGACCGCGACGATGTTGGGATGGTTCAGCGCGGCGGCCGCGCGAGCTTCCTGCTCGAAGCGGGCGCGGCGCGTGGGATCGAAGGCAAAGGCCGGCGGCAGGATCTTCAGCGCGACTTCACGGCCGAGCCGGGAATCTCGGGCGCGGTAGACCTCGCCCATGCCGCCCGCGCCGAGCGGAGCCAGAATTTCGTAAGGACCAATGCGGGTACCCGGAACAGGTGGCATTGGTAGATTGTAAACCCGCCTGGATGGTGCCCACCGAAGCCGGCGCGGAGCCGCCGCCGCAGGGGAGCCGTGCGGCCGGTCGAGCTTGCTCTAGCTCGCTTGCAGCAGCAGGGCGCGGCGCAGACTGCGGGTCATCCGCTCGATGCGGTTGCGGCGTTGCCAGCGGCGATGCAGATGAGCGAAGAGAGCCATGTTGGCCATGGTCAGAAGCGTAAAGAGAAGCATGTCGGCAGCATCCATGAGCCGATATTAACCATGGAGAGTATGAATTTGTAGTAAGGCACGTAATAGCGGGGTAATAGGACCCAAAAGGTACCGTTTTTGACCGGTTTGTACCGGGGAAAATCCCTGAAAATTGCAGCGCGGAGTACTATTCCCAAACAATGACCGCGCGGCCCGGGATGGCGCCTTGCCTGAGGCGGTCGAGCAGCGCGGGGGTCTCCTCAATGGAATGCGTTTCCACGGTGGGGAGGAGCTCGCCCCGGGCGGCCAAGCCGAAGACCTCTTCCAAATCGGCGCGCGGCCCGAGATAGCTGCCGCGGATCTGGATGCCCTTGACCACCGTATCCACAAGGGGAAGCTCGTATTGGCTGAGGGAAACACCCACCAGGACCAGCGTTCCGAGGCGCTTCAGCGCACGAAACGCCTGGGGAACGGCCGCGGGAGAGCCGGTGAGCACGATGGCGGCATCGACTCCGCCGTACTCCTTCTGCAAGGTGCGGCCGGCGGTGTCGCCCGGAAGAGCGATCTCCGCGCCGGCGGCGCGGGCCATCTCGAGCTTGGCCGGCGAAAGGTCTGTCACCGCGACCCGCAGCCCGCGGCGTCGCGCAATCGCGAGCGCCAGATGGCCCAGCCCGCCGAAGCCGAACAGCCCGACGGTCTGGCCCGGAGCCAGACCCGCTTCGCGCACCGCGCCGAACGCCGTCCAGCCGGCGCAGCACATGGGCGCGAGCAGGGGGGCGGGGACGCCTTCGGGCGCGCGGACCAGTCCCGCGGCAGGCGCGGTGGCCCAGCCGGTGAGCGCGCCGTGCAGCGTGAAGCCGAAGTTGGTCTGGCGGGCGCAGAAGCGCTCCCGTCCGCTGCGGCAGAGCGGACATTCGCCGCAGGTGGTGGCGAGAAACGTCATCGCCGCACGATCGCCGGCCTTCCAGCCATCGACGCCCGCGCCCACCGCCTCCACCCGTCCGATGCCCTCGTGACCAAGCGTCAGCGGCGCCAGCGCCAGCCGTTCCTGGGAAGCGACGAAGAGGTCCGAATGGCAGATGCCGCACGCTTCCATGCGCAGCAGCACCTCGCCGGGGCCGGGATCGCGCACTTCGAGCTCATCGACCGCCACAGTGCCGCACGGCCCCTGGAGGCACGCCGCCCGCGTGGTGCGCGTCATGCGCCACCGCCCACGAACGGGTTCGAGCGCTTCTCCTGCCCGATGGTCGTGTTCTCGCCGTGGCCGGGGATCACGATGGTTTCTTCGGGCAGAGGCAGCAGCTTCTCGTGAATCGAGCGCAGGATCTGGCGGCTATCGCCGCCGGGAAGGTCGGTACGTCCGATGCTGCCGCGGAACAGCGTGTCGCCTGCCACCAGCTTTCCCTCCGCAGGCGCCCACAGGCTGATGCTGCCCTGGGTATGGCCGGGAGTGTGGAGCACATGGAACTGGGCCGCGCCAACCACCAGCGTATCTCCGTCCCGCGCGGGCACGTCGATATCGACCGGCGGCACCGGCTGCATGCCGAGCCACGTGGCCTGCACGTCCAGCATGGCCTTCAGCTCCTCGTCGTTCAGGTTCATATACACCGGGGCCCCGGTGGCCTGTTTCAGCTTGCGGGCGCCGCCGATGTGGTCGATGTGGGCGTGGGTGATCACGATGGCTTTCACCGTCAGGCCGTGGCGGCGGATGACGGCAAGGATGCGCTCGATTTCGTCGCCGGGATCGACCACCATTCCCTCGCGGGTCTGTTCGTCGCCGAATATCGAGCAGTTGCACTGCAACATGCCCACCGGAACGATCTCGTGAATCATGATTATGCCAATTGTATACTCACGGGTATGATTACGGACGCGTTGTTCGTGGTAATGCGGTGGCTTCACCTTTCGTCCATGGCCACGCTGGTCGGCGGCATGCTTTACGGGCGGCTGGTGATGGCACCTTCGGAACAGGCGTTGGCGCCGGATGCCCGGGAGAGCTTCGATTCGCGGGCGGCGGCAACGTACCGCAGCCTCGTGGTGGCGGCCATCGCCGGGCTGGTGGTATCGGGCACATTCAACCTGCTGACCAGTCCGGGGCACTCCCCGCTGTACCATGCCCTGCTCGGCCTGAAGCTGCTGCTGGCGCTGCACGTGTTCGCGGTGGCGCTGCTGATCACGAAACCGAAGAACCCGCGGCGGACGCGGATGCTCACCGGCACGGTGATTTCCGGCCTTGCGATCGTGGCGATTTCCGCCTGCCTGCGACGCATCTGGTGAACGCGATGATCGACCTCAACTGCGACATGGGGGAACTGGAAGACGCCGCGCACGAAGCGGCGTTGATGCAGCACATCACATCGGCCAATATCGCCTGCGGCGGGCACGCCGGCGACGAGGCGACGATGGAGCGCACGGCGCGGCTGGCGCTGGAGCGCGGGGTGCGAATCGGCGCGCATCCGGGCTATCCCGACCGGGCGAATTTCGGGCGGCTCGAGATGCCGATGAGCCCGGCGGAAATCGCGGAGACGGTCTACGAGCAGATCCGGCGGCTGGAGGAAGTGGTCGCGCGGCTGGGCGGCACGGTGGCCTATGTGAAGCCGCACGGCGCGCTTTATAACGTGGCGGTGAAGGATGCCGCGGTGGCGCGGGCAATCGGCGAAGGCGTAACCCGCTGGCGGCCCGGAGCTCCGGTGTTCGGGCTGGCCGCATCGGCGATGCTGGAGGTATGGCGGGAAATGGGGATCGAGCCCGTGGGCGAAGCCTTCGCCGACCGGCGCTACGAACCGGACGGAACGCTGCGCAACCGCAAGTTCGCCGATGCCCTGATCACCGATCCCGAAGCCGCCGCCGCGCAGGCCGTGCGCCTGGCGCGGGAGGGCAAGGCGCAGACGATCTGCGTCCATGGCGATACGCCGGGCGCGGTCGGGATTCTGCGGGCGTGCCGCGCGGCTCTGGAGCGGACGGCCTGGGGCTGAGTAACCGCCGAAAGACCGGTCTCCGCCACGGAAAACCGCCGAGCTCGGCGGTTCGCCACTAGCGGAATCAATGACTTAACTGAAAAAACCGCCGAACCTCGGCGGTTTTACGTGGCGCCGGGCCCGGTTCCGCGGCGGGCAGGTGCGGTTGGCCGCGCGGAAATCTCGGCCTTCCGGGCTTGCTGCCGGGCGGGAGGCGTGGGCAAATCGGGGGACAAAAAAAGCCCCGCGGCACCGGGAGGCCGGGGCCGCGGGGCTCCTCCGATAGGGGATCACAACCTCCTGTTGGCAGGCTGGTTTTTCGTCCGTATGTGCTACTTGGAAGCGGCGGAACCCGTGGATCCGGCGTCCTTCTTCGGGGCCTTCTTCACGGCCTTCTTGCTGTGCTTCTTCACCTTCGGCGCTTCGGTCTTGGTTCCGCTGTTGACGGGCGGATTGGCCGGCGGATTCGCCTGAGCCGCGAACATCATCGGAACGGAAGCAACCGCGAAAGCAATTGCGATCATCGTCTTTTTCATTTTCTCTCTTCTCCCTTGCGGGCCCTTCCGCCCGCTGACAATTCCATCATCGGGCAGCGGCCGAAAATCCTCGATAGCCTGCGCAGGCTATGCAGGCCGCCGAATTGGGGCATAGCCGGATTAACGCGGCGTTAATCCCCCCGGGCCGCGCGATACTGAAATCGGGATGCCTCGGCCGCACGAAATCACGCCGCGCAGCATTTTCGGAGTGCTGCTCGCGGGCTTCAGCCTGGTGATTTTGCTGCTGCTCGCCGCGGGGCTGGTGGGCGTCGGGAATATCCAGTCGATCCAGCAGAACGCCGCCAGCATGGTGCGCGACCAGAACGTCACAAACCACCTCATCGACGAGCTGCACACCCAGCAGACCAGCCTCTACGACGTTTTCTCGATCCTGGCGCGCGATCCCGATTCGGTCGACTACGCCCACATCATGGCGCAGCTCGACCAGGCCGATCGCGATATCGACCGGATCTCGGCCGAAGGCGAAAAGACGCCCGAGCGGCATCTTTGGGAACGGCTGCGGCAGACCTCGCGCGACTTCTCGCGGGAGGCGCGGCGGCTGCTTACAGCCGAAAATGTCGAGACGTACGCCTCCGTGGATCTGTTCCGCTACCACGAAGCGTTCATTGCCGTAGTCGCGCGGCTGATCGAGGCGGAGTATCGCAGCGTGAGCGCGGCGCAGGCGCAGATCGACCGGCGTTCGCGCCGGCTGCTCACGTTCTCCGCATGGTTCGCCGGCGTTTGCGTGCTACTGGCGGTGGTCTTCGCGGCAGTGACGCTGCGGATGGCCGCGCAGCTCATCCGCGGCATGGAGTGGCAGACCGCGGAGCTGGCGCGCGTCTCCTGGCACATGCTGGAGGACCAGGAGGCCACGGCGCGGCGGTTTTCGCACGAGCTGCACGATGAGCTGGGGCAATCCCTGACGGCCGTGAAAACCAACCTCACGGCCCTCCAGTCCGCCGGCCCCACGCCGCGCCTCGACGACTGCGTGCGGCTGGTCGACGATGCGATCGGCAACGTGCGGCAGATGTCGCAACTGCTGCGGCCGACCATCCTCGACGATTTCGGCCTGGAAGCCGGGCTGCGCTGGCTGGCCGACGGATTCACCGCGCGCACGGGCATCGACGTGCAGGTGCAATCGGGCTATTCCGGGCGCCTGCCGGACGATACCGAAACGCACCTGTTCCGCATCGCGCAGGAGGCGCTGACCAACGTGGCGCGGCACTCGGGGGCCAGGCACGTGACATTGAAACTGGAGATATCGGGCGGCGATGCGGTGCTGACGGTGAAGGACGATGGACGCGGCATGGAGACCGGCGCCGCGCCGCCCCCGCGTGGCCGCGGCCTTGGCCTCATCGGCATCCGCGCGCGGGCGCGCAGCATGGGCGGCACGGCGGAGATCCAATCGCGGCCGGGGGAAGGTGTGGTAATCAAGGTACGGGCGCCGATTCATGAACAGACGCATTCGCATCCTGCTGGCTGACGACCACGCCGTGGTGCGGCAGGGCTTCAAGATGATCCTCGGCGCGCAGCCGGAAATGGAGATCGTGGGCGAAGCCGGCAACGGCCGCGAGGCGGTGGAGGCCGCCGAAAAACTGCGGCCGGATGTGGTGGTGATGGACGTCGCGATGCCGGAGCTGAACGGCATCGAAGCCACGCGGCGGATCGTGCAAAGCTCTCCGCATACGCGTATCCTCGCGCTCAGCATGCACAAGGACGCGGTCTACGTGCGCGAAGTGCTGCGCGCCGGCGCCCGCGGCTATCTGCTGAAGGATGCGCCGGCCGGGGACCTGCTCTCCGCCGTGCGCGCGGTGGCTTCCGGCGAAGGCTATCTCAGCCCCGCCGTTTCCAACGCGGTGCTGGACGATTACCGCCGCCACGTCACCAACCCCATCGACCTGCTGACCAGCCGCGAGCGCGAGGTGCTGCAGATGCTGGCGGAGGGAAAGACGAATAAAGAGATCGCCGGCGTCCTCAATCTGAGCGTGTATACCGTCGATGCGCACCGCGGGCGCATCATGGAGAAGCTGAACCTGCACAGCATCAACGAGCTGGTGCGGTTCGCGGTACGCAATGGGTTAGTGGACTAACAGCGGCGACCGGCGGCCGTACGCAGGCGCGCTTCGGGACGTCTTGGGCGCTGCCGTCCCGGCCTTCACCACTAATGACCTGCGATACACAGAGTCGAATTACTCCGTAACCGCAACGAACGATCCGGCATCATGTCACTGAGCGGAGGTCGAGAATCATGGCGGCCAGAACCTGTCATTTGATGCTGGTATACGTGCTGTGTGTCGCGGCAGCACCCGCCCAGACCGGAGATCTTCAGGACTTGCAGAGGAAGCTCCTGGAGTTCGAGGAGTCCACTCAAAAAACGATACAGACCTGAAGGCGCAAATCGCTGCGCTTCAAGAGGCGCAGAAGCCCGCGGCCCCGGTACCGGTACAGCGGCCCCCGGTTGCAGCGCCGCCGGTGGCGGTTCCCGAGACATCCCAGGTTCCGATTGCACATTACCCGGTCGATTACTACGGCACCGAAACCAGGACCCGAGAGACCGCCAACGAAGAGCAGATGGGTGCGCCCCGTATCGACAATGAGCCGATGGATCCGGAACTTCTCGGTTACTTTCGCCTTCCCGGCACCCAAACGTACATGAAGTTCGGCGGCTTTGTGAAAACGGATTTGTTCTATGACCTGAACTTTGCAGGTAATTACTATGGCGCCTATGTCCCCTCCAGCTTTCCCTCGACGCCCACCCCGCATTCCGAAGATTCGACTGTTTCGATGCGGCCGACACGATTCACCTGGGAGGTCAGGCAGGGAACGCTGGCCAATACAGGGAAGGAAGTGAAGATCTATTTCGACTTCGACTTCCTCAGCAACTATGACCGGAACTCGATTCGCCTCCGCCAGTTTTACGCACAGTACGACAATTTCCTGGCCGGGCAGGCCTGGAGCGCGTTCGCGGATCCGGACGCATTTCCTGACACTCTGGAGTTCGAAGGGCCTCCCGGCATCATCGGGTTAAGAAGTCCTCAATTTCGCTACACCTACCCGGTCAGCAAACACCATTCGGTCGGGGTTTCGGTGGAGAAATCCGGCACGGATGTTCCATTCGCCACGCAGTTCGGAACACCGAAGGGCACTTCGAAGTGGCCCGATCTCGTTGCTTTCTACCGTTATGAAAATAACGACGGACACATGCATATCGCCACTTTATTTCGTAACGTCGGCGGCATTGTTCCCAATGAGCAGGTATTTAATCTGAACCGGCATGTCGGCGCATATGGCATCTCGATTTCAGGCGTTTGGGGCCTGCCTTTCCTGCAGAATCACGGCAACAAAGATAACCTGGTATTCCAATTCGTGATCGGGAAAGGAATTTCCAATTACTACAACGACAACTTCGGCTTGGGGACCGATGTAGGCTTTAACGCGGAGGGCCGTCTGGTTGCGACGCCCACCGGCTCCGTAGCGTTCGGATATACGCATTTCTGGACGAAGATGCTGCGCAGCTCGGTCAGTCTGGGCTATCTGAAGATCAATAATCCGGCCGGCGATCCCCCGACGACTTACCATTTCAGCCAATACAACACCATCAACCTGATCTGTCAGCCCACCGTGCGGCTTCTATTCGGCGCGGAATATATCTATGGAATGGCGGAGCGCAAGAGCGACTTCGAGTGGGTTGCGCCCCGGCTCCAGGCCAGTGTGACTTATTACATCAACAAGTATCCGGCGCCGGGCCGCTAGAGACCGTCTGCTGTCACGCCAGGGCACGTTGCGATGAAAAAAGAATCCGGTTTTGAGATCGCGTATCGCAGATATAGGAGGTCTCTATGAGCCGCAGTGCTAAAACTCAGTGTACTTGGATGGGGTTGTGCCTTCTGGCCCTCCTGGGCCTCCTATCACAGCCTTATCTTCGCGGTCGTGTCCCTGGGGGCGTTGGCGCCGGCCAGTGCAGCCCGGTCGCGCCGCGAGCTGCGGAAGTGCGTGCAGCAGCCGATGAAGCGTATGCGCGATATCGCAGCAACACAGACGGGAAGAATGCCGATTACATTCCCGTTCTGGCCAAGGTGGACCCGAAGCTGTTCGGAATTGCGATCGTCTCCACCGACAACGGGCAGTACTTGAAGGGAGATGCGCAATACACGTTCTCCATGCAGTCGATCGCCAAGGTTTTTACATTGGCGCTCGCTTTGAATGAGCTGGGCCCCGACGTGGTATTCGACAAGATCGGCAACGAACCCACGGGCCGTCCTTTCAACTCTGTGGACGCCGTGGTTGACATGCCGACCCGCACTGCCAATCCGATGGTGAACGCCGGCGCAATCGCCACGGTAAGTCTGCTCCGGGGCACGGCGGACGAAAAGTGGAACCGGATTCTGTTTTTTTACAGTGAAGCGGCCGGCGAGAAGCTCACACTTCTGAATGATGTTTACCAGTCTGAAGCCGCAACCAATCAGGGCAATCGCGCCCTAGCCGCACTGTTGCTAAAGTATAACCGCATCTACGCAGACCCGGTGGAATCGGTGGACGTTTATACCAAAGAGTGCTCGGTCGGCGCCAATGCGAAACAGCTCGCCATAATGGGCGCCACCATCGCCAATAATGGAGTCAATCCCGTCACCGGCCGCCGGGTCCTCAAAGGGGAGTACGTGCCATATATTCTGGCAGCCATGGCGATGTCGGGTCTCTACGACTCCTCGGGAAGTTGGGCATGGCACGTCGGGCTGCCGGCTAAAAGCGGTGTGGGCGGTGGAATTATCGCAATTGCCCCTGGCAAGGGAGCGATTGCGACCTTTGCGCCGCCGCTCGACAAGGCGGGCAATAGTGTCAAAGGGCAGAAAGTGATCGATTACGTCGCGCAGAAACTCGATTACAACCTGTTTTCCCCGAGTTCCGTCGGGCTGGGCACTGCCAGGGCCTGCGGAAAGTAGTTCAGAGTTCGCGGCAGCAAGGGGAGGAGAGCATTATGGACACGTCGCGGCGCAGGACGGCCCGGTATTCCATTCTGGCGCTCTCCGCACTGGCCTTCTCCTCCCATCTGCTCAAGGCTCAGGCTGACGATATTCCCGGGACAACAAACCGCACCCTCCCGGAGCTCCTGAAGACGATAGACCAATTGATCGAGCAGAACCGCCGGCTCGAGGACCAGAACCGGCTGCTCATCGATCAGATCACCCTCCTGCGCAAGGTCCTGGCAGCCCAATCGACACCATCCGTGGTGCCAGATCCGTCCCGCACAGGGATGATCAACGCTGCGATGGCTGGAGCGGTTTCGGCCCCTGCCGTCGTCCCTTCCGCTGCAGCGCCCCCACCCGCGACGGGTGGACAGCCTCCATCCACCGCCACTCCGCCCACTGCCCCGCCACAAAATGCGGACGCCGGGGCAGGCGGGCAACCGGCACGGGCGATTGCGGATACAGCCGCAACTCAGCCTAACGCTGATGACAAGAGCCTCCTTCCAGAAGCGTCGGGAGGCCTCCCTACCGTTTTCGGAGAGTTCAATCCGGGGCGGGGGTTCGTCGTCGGGCGAG
This sequence comes from Bryobacteraceae bacterium, assembly GCA_035293845.1. GTDB lineage: Bacteria > Acidobacteriota > Terriglobia > Bryobacterales > Bryobacteraceae > DATGMB01. The sequence goes on along the minus strand of DATGMB010000335.1, from coordinate 16,375 downwards.
GCCGGTATGGAGAGTTGGATCTCAGCGGTTATATGGTGTCGCGATTTCTGAACCAGACGCCCGGGGAGCAGACAGCCACTGACCACCTGGGCCGTCCGATGAATGTGACGCCCCGGCTGGATTTCCAGTTCCACCGGGTCATGCTATTTTCCCAAGGATGGTTGTTCGACCCCAGGTTTCAATACCTCACATTCGTCTGGACCGTACAGGATACCAATCAGGTAGCTGTGGGCGGCGCGTTGTCGTACAACTTCAGCAAGTATCTGAACCTCGGATTGGGATGGAATGCCTACCCTGGCACACAATCCTTGCAGGGATCTCACCCGTATTGGGTATCCTACGACCGCGTCATGGCGGATGAGTTTTTCCGGCCTTACTTCTCGCAAGGTGTCTTCGCCCAGGGCAATTTGCTGCGCACGCTACAGTACCGGTGGATGGTCGGCAATAACCTCAGTAACCTCGACGTACCGGCCATCAAGCTGAACCGGGATCTCAGCGCCGGTTTTGCGATCACGTGGTTCCCGACGACCGGAGAATTCGGACCGCGTGGCGCTTTTGGAGACTATGAATGGCATGAGAAGCTGGCAACCCGCTTCAATTTTGCCTACACGTTCAGCCCCGAGGACCGGCAGACCGGCAGAAGCAATCCTCCCGAAAACACAAACAGCACTCCACCCGGCACCCCGCCCGGCGACACAGGCGGCAGCGAGCCTGGCAACACAACAGGCAACGTATCCAGCGCGTCCGAGAACACAACCATACGCCTCGCCGACAGCCTCAACGTCTTCGATACGGGCGCCCTCGCCAACGGCGTGACGGTGCAGAAACTGCACTATCAGCTGTTCACTGCAGCCGCCGCCGTGAAGTATCACGGCTTTTGGCTTCAGGGTGAGGGCTACTACAGAAAACTGGACCGTTTCGAGGCGGATGGTCCGCTGCCCGTGAGCGTCGTTCGAAATACCGGGTTCTATGTTCAGGCGGCGAAAATGATCATCCCGCGCAGATTCGAGCTCTACGGGGCTACTTCGTATGTCTTTGGCCAATTTGGACGCCACCCGCATGAATTTCTGGGCGGCATGAACTACTATCCCTGGAACACCAGGAACCTGCGCCTCAACGTTCAACTGATCGGCGTCTCTCACTCGCCGGTGAGCAGCACCTTCGGCTTCTACATGGGGCAGATCACCGGTCAGGTTTTCTCACTCGGATTCACGGCCCTCTACTGACTGTGGTGAAGCATATGCAGCGCCGATTCGACCGAGCAGTCCTGCTTGCAGCGGCCTTGCTGCTGCTCGCCCGGCCGTCAGGCGAGCAGACCGCGCCGTTCGAATTCAACGACTCGCATTTTCACCTGACCAACTACATCCAGGAAGGTACGAACATTCATGACTTCATCAAGATCATGGGGAACGTCGCGGGCAGGGTGGCGTTGTTTGGCATTCCGCTGCAGCAGTTGTGGTCGTACCGCGTCGACGGCGACCGCGCTCCCACCTACTATCTCGACACCGACGCCCCTTTGTACTACTACTCATTCACCGACGCCTGGATCGCCACGGCTTACAAATCCCTCCCTCCCGATCAGCAGGCTCGTTTCGATCCCATGATCACCGGCTTCAACCCGACCGATATGTACGGAGTGGACCACATCCGCCGCGTGCTCGAGACATTCCCGGGCGTCTTCAGCGGCATCGGGGAGTTTAGCATTCACAAGGAGTTCGTGTCCGGCAAAGTCGCGGATCCGGTGGCGAGCCTTACGGACCCCGCGCTCGACCGGATCCTCGATTTCGCTGCCGAAGCCGGCTTAGTGGTGCTGATCCACAACGACATGGATCGGCCTTTCGCGAAGGAATCCGACACGCAAGACCGCCCCGGCGCCGAGACTCCCAAACCGGCCTATCTGGATCAGATGAAAGCGCTCTTCCGGCGGCACCCGCGAACCACCATGATCTGGGCGCACACCGGCGTAGGGCGCGTGGTCCGGCCGATCAAGAACCACGCTGCCAACCTGGCGCAGATCCTGGCCGATCCTCAATTCAGTAACGTATACTTCGATATCTCTTGGGATGAAGTGGCGAAATACATCGTCGCAACACCGGAATCCATAAAGATCACGGCCGACCTGCTGAATCGATTTCCAGACCGCTTCCTGTTCGGTACCGACGTGGTGGCGCCGGGGAATCGTTCCGATTACATGAAGGTTTACGAGGACTACAGGCCTCTCTGGAATGCAGTGTCGCCAGAAACGAGCAGGAGGGTTCGCCTGACGAATTACGAGCGGCTTTTCGATCGTGCGCGCCGCAGCGTCCGCGCCTGGGAAGCGCAACATCTCAAGCAGCCTTGAGTGCGACGGCCGCCGGCGCTGAGATTGAGGATTGCCATACCCTCAATTCCGAGCCTTCGCTGCTACCATAGGTACGTGCCGAATCCTACTCTGCATGGCATGCTGCCGGCGCTCGTGACCCCATTTCGGGACGACGAGCGCGTGGACTATGGCGCCTGGCAGAAAATCATCGATGCGCAACTGGCGGCCGGCGTGAACGGGCTCTTCGCCGGCGGATCTTCGGGCGAATTCTATTCGCTCGATGCGGAAGAGCGGCAGGTCACGCTGCGGTTCTGCCGGCAGGCGGCGGCCGGGCGCGTGCCGGTGTACGGCAACGTAGGCGCCGCCACGACGCGCGAAACGATACGGCTGGCGCAGGCGGCGCAGACGGACGGCATCGACGTGCTGGTAGTGGTGACGCCGTACTATCTGCGGCCCACACAGGAAGAACTGGCCGAGCATTACATCGCAGTCTGCCGCGCGGTGCGCGCGCCGGTGCTGGCGTATAACTTCCCGCACCACGGCGGCACGGACCTGGCGCCGCAGACGCTCGGCCGCGTGGCGGCGCGCTGCGAGAATCTCGTGGGCATCAAGGATTCGAGCGGGCGGCTGGAGCAGACCCTCGCGTATCGCACCTGCGCGCCGGATCGCGAGCTCGCGGTATTCGCGGGCACAGAGAGCCTGATCGTGCGCGGTCTCCGCGCGGGCTGCGTGGGCGCGGTGAGCGGGTTCGCCAATGTGGCGCCGCGGCTCTTTACGGATCTGTACCGCGCCATCCGTGCGGGCCGTGAGGCCGAGGCGGAGCGGCTGCAATCGCTCGCCGATGCGCTCAGCGCCACGATTTGGATGCACACGTTCCCGGCGGTCATCAAGGAAGCGATGCGGCTTGCGGGCCTGCCCGGGGGAATCTGCCGGCGGCCGGTCGGACCCGCGCCGGCCGAGGCGCGGCAGCGCATCGCGGAGTCTCTCGCGGCACTCGAACAGGAGGGGTATTTCGATGAACCGGCTGGCCGGCGAACAGAGTCCATATCTTCTCCAGCACGCGCATAATCCGGTCGACTGGTATCCATGGGGCGAGGCGGCATTCGAAAAAGCCCGCCGCGAGAACAAGCCGATTTTCCTTTCCATCGGTTATTCGACGTGCCACTGGTGCCACGTCATGGAGCGGGAGTCCTTCGAGAATGGCCGCATCGCGGAGCTTCTGAACCGCGATTACGTTCCGATCAAAGTGGACCGCGAGGAGCGGCCCGACGTGGACCGCATCTACATGACGTTTGTGCAGGCGAGCACCGGCAGCGGCGGCTGGCCGATGTCCGTGTGGCTCACGCCGGAGCTGCAGCCGTTCTTCGGCGGTACCTATTTCCCGCCGGATAACCGCTTCGGACAGCCCGGCTTCGCTTCGATTCTCGGCCAGATCGCGGAAGCCTGGCGGGAAAGCCGCGGCCAGATCGAGCAATCCGCGCGCGACGTGGTGGCGCAGCTTCGGCAGCAGACAGCCGTCGAGCCGGGGCGGGCCGGAGCCATCGATACGGGCCTCCTCGACAGCGGCTTTTTCGTTTTCCGCCGCACCTTCGATTCGCATAACGGGGGCTTCGGCGGCGCGCCGAAATTCCCGCGGCCCGCGGTCTTCGATTTCCTGCTGCGCTACCATGCGCGCACGAAGAACCGCGAGGCGCTCGAGATGGTGCTGCTCACGCTGCGCAAGATGGCCGAGGGCGGCATGCACGACCAGCTCGGCGGCGGCTTCCATCGTTATTCGGTCGACGAACGCTGGTTCGTGCCGCATTTCGAAAAGATGCTGTACGACCAGGCGCAGCTTGCCATCTCTTACATCGAGGCGTTTCAGATTACGCAGGATGCCCAGTACGCCACGGTGGCGCGCCGCATCTTCGATTACGTGCTGCGCGATATGACCGGCCCCGAGGGCGGCTTTTATTCCGCCGAGGATGCCGATAGCGTCATCAACCCCGAGGAGCCGGAGGTCAAGGGCGAAGGCGCCTTCTACATCTGGTCCGCCGAGGAGATCCGCTCGCTGCTGCCCGAGCCGCTCGCCGGCTGGTTCTGCTACCGCTACGGCGTGGCAGATGGCGGCAACGTGGTCAACGATCCGCACGGAGAATTTCAGAACCGCAACATCCTTTACCAGGCGGTGAGCGTGGCGGATACGGCCATGCAGTTCCGGCAGATCGAGGAGACCGTGGCGGAAGGGCTGCGCAAGGCGGAGGCCATCCTGCTCGAAGCGCGTGGGCGGCGCGTCCGGCCGCACCTGGATGACAAGGTGCTCACGGCGTGGAACGGGCTGATGATTTCCGCCTTCGCGGTCGGCGGAGCGGCGCTCGGCGAGGAACGCTATGCCGCGGCCGCGCGGCGCGCCGCGGAGTTCCTGATCGGCCGGATGTACGACCGCCAGACCGGCGTGCTGCTGCGGCGGTACCGCGCGGGCAATGCGGCGATTGCCGGTTTCCTCGACGACTACGCGATGCTGGCGCAGGCGCTGCTCGATCTCTATGAGACGCAATTCGACCTGCGGCATCTCGATCTCGCGCTCGAACTGACGGACAGGCTCCGGGAGCGCTTCGAGGACCGCAAGGATGGCGGCTTTTTCACCACCGCCGACGGCGATTCCACGCTGGTCATGCGGATCAAGGACGATTACGACGGCGCCGAGCCGGCCGGCAATTCGATCGCGCTTCGCAATCTGCTGCGGCTGGCACGGTTCACCGGCCGCGCCGATCTCCGGGAATCGGCCGAGCGGCTGCTCGCGGCCTTCGCACCGCGGCTCGGCGTGGCGCCGGTGGCGCTGCCGGAGATGCTCGCGGCCTGCGAGTTCCATCTCAGCCCGCCGCGCGAGATCGTCTTCGCCGGCGAGCGCGGCCGGCCGGATCTGCAGGCCCTGGCCGCCGCGCTCTACGGCCGTTTCCTGCCAAACCGCATCGTCCTGCTGGCGGACGGGGCGTCGCGCCATGCGCTGGCGCGGTGGAATCCCGCGATCGAATCGATGCGCGAGTTGGACGGGCGCGCGACCGCCTACGTGTGCAGCAACTATGCGTGCCAGCTCCCCGTCAACGAGGTGGCCGGGTTCCTCCAATTGCTACAATAGGGATTCACTTCACCTGGAGGAGCCAATGGAAAGACCGGGAGCGACGACTCTGCGAGGAAACCCGATGACGCTGGTGGGCCCGGAGCTGAAGCCGGGCGATGCCGCGCCCGATTTCAAGCTGGTGGATAACGGGCTGAAAACGGTCACGCTGAAGGATACCGGCAACAACGTGCGCATCATCAGCGTGGTGCCTTCCCTCGACACGCCGGTGTGCGATGCCCAGACCAAGAAGTTCAACGAAGAAGCCGCCAACCTGCCGGGCGTCGACATTCTCACCGTAAGCATGGACCTGCCTTTCGCCCAGAAGCGGTGGTGCGGGGCCTTCGGCGTGGACAAGGTCAAAATGCTTTCCGACCACAAGGATGCTTCGTTCGGCTCGAGCTACGGCACGCTCATCAAGGAGCTGCGCATCGAGAGCCGCGCCATTTTCGTGCTCGACCGCGACAACCGCATCCGCCACGCGGAATATGTGAAGGAAGTGGCCGATTTCCCCAATTACGAAGCGGCCCTTTCGGCGGCACGCGCGGCCGCTTCGGCGACGGCGTAATGCGACGCTCGCGGGCGATGAGCCCGCGCTACTGAGGTTTCCCTGAGTTCCCCTTCTCCGCTCTCCCCTGCCCGCGCCGCGGGGCTCACGCGCGCAGTCGAAAGCCCGCTGGTCCGCGGCGGGCTCACGCTGATCGCCGGTGTCCTGACGGGCAACGTGCTCGGGTTCGGGCGGGTGGCGCTGGCGGCCGCGCTGCTCGGGATGCATAGCCGCGCCGATTCGCTGGCGGTGGCGATGGGCCCGGTCGATACATTGAACGGCGTGCTGATCAACAGCATCGTCTTCGCGTTCGTTCCGATGCTGACGGCGCGGGCGGGCGCGGAGCGCACGGCCGTTTTCCGCCAGCTGGCGCGTTCGTATTTTTGGATTTCCGCGGCGGTTTGCGCCGTGCTGGTATGCAGCGCGCCGTGGCTGATGCGCGCTCTGGCGCCGGGGCTCGACGCGCCGTCCTTTGCCGCGGCAGTCACCATCCTCCGCATTCTCTCGTTTTCGACCATCGCCGCGGGCACCGGCGCTGTACATTGCGCCATCCTCTACACGGACCGCCGGTTCGCGCCGACCGCTTTCTACCAGGCGGCGCTCAACGCGTTTACGATTCTCTGCGCGCTGGCGCTGTGGAAGGCTTTGGGCGTGTACGCATTCGCGCTCGGGTACACGCTCGGGGCGTGGGCGCAGCTCGGGATCGTGCGGTTCGCGGCGCGAGGCCACGCGTCGGGCGAAGCGACGCCGCGGGCTGCACCGGCGTGGCGTGAAATGCTCGGCAAGCCGGCGTTCTTTGTGGTGTACGCGGCCGGGCTCGGGCTGAACGTCACGTTCACGCGAGCCTACGCCACGCACGTCGGCCCGGGCATGGCGGCGGCGCTCGATTACTGCATGCGCGGCGTGGGCGTGCCGCTGGCGCTGCTAGTCAATCCGATTTCGAATTCCCTGCTGCCGGAGATTGCGCGCCTCCGCAGCCTGGGCCGGCTGCGCGACGCCCTGCGGCTGGTGGACCGGACCATCGCGCTCACGGCCGCCATCGCGATGGCGGGCTGCGCCTTTGCGCTTATCTTCCGCGAACCCGCCATCCGGCTGGTTTACCAGCGCGGCGAATTTACGGCACAGGAGACGCGCGTGGCCGCTGCGGTGTTTCTCGGCCTCGGGCCGAGCCTGGTGGGCTGGAGCCTGATCGAGATCGCGGCGCGGTCTTTGTTCGCGCTCGACCGGCGCTGGCCGCAGGTCGCGGCGGTAGCCGTGCCGCTTGCCTGTAACGTTCTGTTCACGCTCCGCATGCGCTCCGGGCTGCCGCAACTGCTGGGCGCCGGGGCGTCGGTGGGACTCTCGCTGGGATTCGTGGTGCTTTTCACACTGCTGCATACCGGCCGCAAGCGCTGGGTGTAAAGCCGCGCTACGCTGTACGCATGTCCAACGCCAAACCTGCCGCAAAACCCGCGAGCGATTCCGCCCTGCGTGAGCAGCTCATCGCGCTGCTGCACGGCGGCCACGCGCACGTCACGTTCGAGAAGGCCGTGGAGGGATTTCCCGCGGAACGCGCGGGCGAGCGGCCGGCGGGTTCGCCGTATTCCGCCTGGGAACTGCTGGAGCATCTGCGCATCGCGCAGAACGACATCCTGCGGTTCAGCCAGTCCGCCGATCACGTTTCGCCGGAATGGCCGAAGGGTTACTGGCCGGGCGGGCCGGCGCCCGCCGATCGCGGTGCGTGGTCGAAATCCGTGGCGGCTTTCCTCGACGACCGCGCGGAATTCGAGGCTCTGCTGCGCGACCCGTCGCGCGATCTGAATACCGCGTTCGCCTGGGGCGACGGGCAGACGCTGCTCCGCGAGGCTTTGGTGCTCGCCGACCATAATGCCTATCACATCGGCCAGTTGATTCTGGTGCGGCGGATGCTGGGCGCGTGGGCGGAGTAGCGAGCTAAAAGTGAAGCCCGCCGCCGCAGATCAGGACCTCGCCGGTTACGTAGTCCGAAAGCGGCGAGCAGAAGAATAGTACCGCGTTGGCGGCCTCTTCCGGCGTGCCCATGCGTCCGAGCGGGCAGGCGGTCTTGACCCATTCCAGAACCTTAGGCTGGACCCCCACGGTGATCTTGTGGCCCTGGACATCGATGGCGCTCGCCTCTCCGGCAAGCGGCTGCGTCAGCCGCGTCTCGATGATGCCGAAGCCGACGGCATTCACGGTCACGTTGTAGCGGCCCCACTCCTTCGCCATGGTGCGGGTCAGCCCGATGACGCCCGCCTTGCCCGAGGAGTATCCCGCCTGCCCCGGATTGCCGTCCGTGCCGGCAATCGAGGTGATGTTGACGACCTTGCGCGTCACGCGGCGGCCCTCGGCGGCCTCGCGCCTGGCGGTCTCCCGGATGTAGCCCGAGGCGGCACGAAGAATACGGAACGGCGCGACGAGGTGGATGTTCAGCATGGCTTGAAACTGCTCGTCGCTCATTTTCTGGATGACGTTGTCCCACGTGTAGCCGGCGTTATTCACGATGATGTCGAGCCCGCCGAGCCGCTCGACGGTCGCATCAACGAGGCGCTGCGGGAAGCCTGGATCGGTGACGTCGCCCGCGAGCGATTCGGCGCGCCCGCCCGCGGCGCGGATGGTGGCTTCGGTTTCCGCCGCCGGGCCGGCGTCGAGATCGTTGATCATCACGGCGGCGCCGTACTCGGCAAGCTTTTCGGCAATCGCCCGGCCGATGCCGCGGCCCGCGCCGGTAACGAGAGCGGCCTTGGATTGGAGCGTGAAGGGCACGAGACCATCTTATTAAAATTCGGCGGTCCCACCAGGCTGAAAATCTCCGGCGGGAGGCGCTCTCCGGCCACGCCCTGCGCTGCTGCCTTGGGATGTGGAGTAGTCAGGGGCGAGAAGGGCCGGGCAGAATCCGAAACCGGCGCTTGCCGCCGATGCGGTACGTTTCGAAATCCGAGCGGTCCACGGTGAAGATGGTCGAGATCGATTCGCGGCCAGCCAGATAGACCAGGGTGGCATCGGCAAAATCCATTGGCCGGTCCGAGTACCGCGACATGAGCGCGTGGACGGCCGGGAGTTCGGCGTCCGCTATGGCCGCAAGTTCCACCGCGCCCGAACGGACGAACTTCCATGCGTGTTCCATGTCGCGGCGGTTGTCTCCCACCAGATGAAAGAGCTCCGTCAGGACGGCTTCCGAGGTCATCAATGGGAGCCGCAGCGCGGCGAACTGCTCTACGCACGGCCTGTGCCAGGCATCAGAGGAGTCGAGAAGGGCGAGCATCGCGCCGGTATCGATCAACGCTTCAGCGCGCATGCCTACGACGCAGGCGTTCGCGCACAGCCTGCCGCACGGTTTCGGAGCGGCGGGGATTTCCGCTGGCCAGCTTTCCCAAATACCGAGCCGCGGCTTCGTGAAGCCGCTGCTGCTGCAATTCGTCGGCGGCTTCGTCCGCGTGGTGCCTCAACCATTCCTGCGCCGCGAGGTCCAACGCAGCGGAGAGCGATATCCTGCGCCGGCGCGCCTCACGTTCGAGACCGGCTTTGAGCTCCGGGGCGACCCGCCAGCTATAAACTTCGGTCTTCATGCACTACATTGTAGCGCAAACGGTCATGGCCCGCGCTACCGCAGCAGGTCTTCGAGCTGTACACGCGCGTCGGTGCGTTCGTCGCGGTACTTGACGATGATTGGGGTGTAGATCGAGAGACCCCACTGTTTGCCGATGCCGCTGGCGATGGCGCGCGAGCCGGCGACTACGACGGCCTCCGCGGGAATGACGAGCGGCTCGTCGTCCGTGGCGCGGTGCACGGTTTCGCGCACGATGTCATATACCGGCGTCGAGCGGTTCAGGATGGTGCCGGTCCCGAGCACGGCGCGGCGCTTGACGACGGTGCCTTCGTAGACACCGCAGTTGCCGCCGATCAGGACATCGTCTTCGATAATGACGGGCGAGGCATTGACCGGCTCGAGCACGCCGCCAATCTGGCTCGCAGCGGATATATGGCAGCGCGCGCCGACCTGCGCGCAGCTTCCCACGAGCGCGTGCGAATCGATCATCGTGCCCTCGTCGATGTACGCGCCGGCGTTGATGTACATGGGCGGCATGCAGGTCACGCCGCGCGCGAGATACGCGCCGCTGCGCACGCTCGATCCGCCCGGAACGATGCGGACCGCGTCCTGCGGGCCGAACTTCTTCAGCGGGTACGTGGCCTTGTCGCGGAAGCAAAAATCGCCCACCGGCATATCCACGATGGCGCCGATGCGGAAGCCGAGCAGGATTCCCTTCTTGACCCAGGCATTGACGCGCCAGCCGGTGGGTGAGGCGGCGTCGGGCTGGGCCGCGCGGACACGGCCGGCGTTGAGGGCGGCGCGGAAGTCCTCGAAAAGGCGAAAATCCTCGGGCGCGTACTGCGCCGGCGGGTTGTCGAACAGCCGCTCGATCTCAGCCTGCAACGGGCACCTTCCCGAGCAATCCGGCCGCTTCCAGCACCTTCTCGATCCGCGCGAGATTGGCCGGCGCGGGCGGGCACATCGGCAGACGGTAGACCGGCTCCAGCAGGCCCATGAGCGCCAGCGCCGCCTTGACCGGGATGGGATTCGATTCCACGAAGTTGACGTTCATCAGCGGCAGGTATTTCGCCTGGATACGGCGCGCGGATTCGAAATCGCCGCGCAGGCAGGCGCGCGCCAGTTCCGTCATCTCCGCGGGGATCTCGTTCGAGGCCACCGAGATCACGCCGCGGCCGCCGAGGGCCATGAGCGGGATCGTGATGGCATCGTCGCCGGAAAGGACCGTGAACCGCGGCGGCACTTCGTGCAACACGTTGGCCATCTGCGCGATGTTACCGGAGGCTTCTTTGACGCCGACGATGTTTTCGATCTGCGCCAGGCGCACGAGCGTCGCCGGCTCCACGTTGACGCCGGTGCGCCCCTGCACGCTATAGACAACGATTGGCAGCGGCACAGCTCGCGCGATGGCGCTGTAGTGTTGGAAAAGACCCTCCTGCGTGGGCTTGTTGTAGTAGGGCGTCACGGAGAGGATACCGTCCACGCCGATGCGCTCCAGCTCGCGCGCGAGCTCGATGACCTCGTGCGTGTTGTAGCCGCCCGCGCCTCCCAGCACCGGCACGCGGCCGCGCGCCTCCTCGACCGTGACTTCAATGACGCGAAGGTGCTCCGCGCGGGTGAGAGTGGGGCTTTCGCCCGTCGTGCCGCAAGGCACCAGAAAATCGATGCCGGCATCGATCTGCCGCCGCACGAGGCGGCGGAGAGCCTCTTCATCCAGCGAGAGGTCGCGGCGAAACGGCGTGACCAGCGCGGTGCCGCATCCCGTAAAGTTAACGCTCATAAAACCCCTTCTTCCCAATGATCCACTGCGCGGCCCGCAGCGCGCCGCGGGCGAACCCTTCGCGGCTGCGCGCGGTGTGCCGCAGCGTGATGGTATCGGCGCCGGAATCGAAGCCGATCTCGTGTGTCCCCGGGTGCTTGCCGGCGCGATTCGAGCTTACGTCGATCGCGCGCTCGTAGCCCGCCTCCGTCATGGCGTCGACCAGCTTGAGGAGCGTGCCGGAGGGCGCGTCCTTCTTGGTCGCGTGGTGGATCTCCCAGGCCCAGGCGCCGTATTCCGGCTCTTCGGCCAGCAGGCGGGCCGCTTCCGCCGCCAGCTTCAGGAATACGTTCACGCCGATCGAAAAATTCGGGCTCCAGACGAGGCCGATGCCGTGCCGCTCGACAGCGGCGCGTACGGCCTCGATGTCCTTCTGCCAACCGGTGGTGCCGATGGCGATGTTGACGCCCAGGGCCGCGATCTTTTCCACGTTGCGCGCGACGGCGCCGGGGATCGAAAAATCCACGGCCACATCGATGCCGCGGAAATTTTCCGGCGTGACGCCTTCGAAGGCGGCATTGTTGAATTCGTCCAGCCGGAGCGCCGTCTCGAACCCGTACTCGGGAGCGAGCTGCTCGACCAGCCGCCCCATCTTGCCGTAGCCGACGATCGCCAGCCGCCGGACGCTCCCGGCCGCCAACCCTTCAGGCATGCACCGCCCCGTTGCGCTCGAAGACCGCCGGATCGAGTTCCGAGAAAAACTCGGCGTGCAGCGCCGCGACCGCCGGGCGGAGGTCCGCTTCCGCCACGACGAAGCTGATGTTCAGCAGCGACGCACCCTGCGAGATCATCCGGATATTGACGCCGCCGAGCGAGTTGAAAACGCGCCGCGCCACCCCGGGCGTGTACCGGATGTTCTCGCCGACCAGGCACACGATGGCCTGCTCGCGTTCGAGATCCACTTCCGCGAACTGGCGCAGGTCGGCGAGGATGGCGTCGATGTGGCGCGTGTCGTCGATCGTCAGCGAGACGCTGACCTCGGCGGTCGAGACCATGTCCACGGGCGTCTCGTACCGGTCGAACACTTCAAAGATGCGGCGCAGGAAGCCGTGGGCCATGAGCATGCGGGTCGAGTGGATGTTCACGAGCGCGATCTTGCGCTTGCAGGCGATCGACTTGACGGCGTTGAGACAATTCACGGGCTCGGCGGTGATGCGCGTCCCGGCCACCTCCGGCCGCCGCGAGTTCAGGATCAGCACGGGAATGTTCTTTTCGACCGCGGGGACAACCGTGGCGGGGTGCAGCACCTTGGCGCCGAAATAGGCCAACTCGGCGGCTTCGGCGAAGGAGATCGTCTTCACGCGGTGACCGACGGGCAGGAGCGTAGGATCGGCAGTGAGCATGCCGTCCACGTCGGTCCAGATCTCGATCGCCTCGGCTCCGATGCCGGCGCCCACGATGGAGGCGGTGTAATCGGAGCCGCCGCGGCCGAGCGTGGTGGTCACGCCATCTTCGGTGGAACCGATGAAGCCGCCCATCACGACGACGCGGGTCTCCGCGACCGGCGGGATAGCGGCCTGAAGCCGCGCGTACGTTTCCGGAAAGTTCGGACCGGCCTGTGTGTGGCGCTTGTCCGTGATGATGACGCGCCGGGAATCGAGGTGCTCGGCCGGGATGCCGAAGTGGCGGAACGCCTGCGTCACGATGTAGCTCGAAAGCCGCTCGCCGTAGCTCGAAATCGCATCGATGGAGCGGGGCGTCAGCTCGCCGAGCACCGCCAGGCCTTTGACAAGCTCGGTCAGCTCCTGGAAATGCTCGTCGAGCGTGCGGTCGAGCTCGGCGCGATCTTCGAGCGGGACCACGCGGCGCGCCTCGCGCGAGTGAAAGTCGCGGAGATCGTGGATCTGCTGGATGTAATCGGCGCGGCGGCCCTCGATCGCGGCGGAGGCGATGGCGAGCAGCTTGTTGGTGGTCTTCCCCATGGCGGAGACGACTACCACAGGGCGCTTCGGGAGGCGGCCCCGCACGATGCCCGCCACGCGCTCGATCGCTTCCGCGCTTTCGACGGAGGTTCCGCCGAACTTCATGACGATCATCAGTCGAGCATCCCTTCCGAATGCATCAGCTCGGCATTCAGCACGGCCGCTCCGGCGGCGCCGCGGATCGTGTTGTGGCTCAGCACGACGAATTTATAATCGAGCACCTTGCATGGCCGAAGGCGGCCGATAAAGGCGGCCATACCGCGCTCGCGCTCCACATCCTTGCGCGGCTGCGGGCGGTTGGTCTCATCCATGTAGATCACGGGGCGCGCGGGGGCGCTCGGCAGGGCGCGCTCCTGCGGCACGCCACGGAATTCGTCGAAGGCGCGGCGCAGGTCGGCATCGGCGGGTTTGGAGGCGAACTCGACCGAGACCGTCTCGGTGTGACCGTCGATCACGGCCACGCGGTTGCAGTGAGCGCTCACGCGGGCGGGGAGCGGCTCGATGCGGTCGCCGCGGAACTCGCCGAGGATTTTCTGTGTCTCCTGCTCCATCTTCTCCTCTTCGCCGCTGATGAACGGGACCACGTTGCCGGTGATGTCCATGGACGCGACGCCGGGGTAGCCCGCGCCGGAGATGGCCTGCATGGTCGTGACGATCACTTTGGTGATCCCGAACTGCCTCAGCGGCCCGAGGCCCATCGTGAGCCCGACGGTCGAGCAGTTCGGATTGGTCACAATCTGGCCTTTCCAGCCGCGAGCCCGCTGCTGGGCCGGGATGAGGCGCAGGTGATCGGCATTGATCTCCGGCACGAGCAGCGGCACATCGGCATCCATGCGGTGGTTTTTCGAGTTCGACACCACCACGTGGCCGGCTTCGGCGAAAGCGCGCTCGATCTCCGTGGCAACCGACGCATCCATGGCGGAAAACAGGAGCCGCGGCGCGTTGCCCGGCTTGCATTCCTCCACCTGGAGGCCGGCCACCGCCTCGGGGATGGCGCCCGAGAGATGCCAGGCCATGGCGTCACGGTAGCGCTTGCCGGCGGAGCGATCACTCGCGCCGAGCCACTTCACCTGGAACCAGGGATGCCCTTCCAGGAACCGCAGAAAATGCTGCCCCACCATGCCGGTGGCGCCGAGTATGCCTACTTCGATGGGCGATTGCATAATTCACGAACCATTCGTTGATAGATTTCGACCGCTTCGAGAAGCTGCTGCTTCGGCACGCGCTCTTCGATGGTGTGCGCCACGTGGATCGAGCCGGGGCCGATCAAAAACGGCTCGCCCCAGGCGCCGCCGAACGCCGGGATATCGGTGGTGAAGGCGACGACGGTGGTCGGGATGCCGTCCAGGGCGTTGAGCCGCAGCGCCGGAATTTCGATGATCTCGCGCAGCTCGGCGCGACCCTGGACGGCGCGCTGGAGCGCCTCCTTGGTTTCGGCGGAATCGCCCACGAGGCGGATCATGATATCGGCGCGCGCTTCATCGGCGATCACGTTCGGCGCGCGGCCGCCCGAGAGCGTGCCGACATTCAGCGTGCTCGGGCCGAGCAGCTCGTCGGAGGGCAGCGGGATGCGGCGGATCTCCGCCAGCGCGTCGATCAGCTTGTGAATGGCCGATTCCCCGAGCTCGGGGTATGCCGAATGCGCCATTTTGCCGCTGGCGAACACCTCGTACCGGAGCGCGCCCTTGGAGCCGAGCGCGAGGCGGTTTTCCGTCGGTTCGCCGTTGATCAGGAATTGCGAGCCGCGCGGCGATTTCGCGGCAACGTAAGCGCCCGCCGAGTTGCGCTCCTCGCCGACCACGAAGAGCAGTCCGAAATCGCGCACGCCGCCTTCGACCAGCGCGCCAGCCGCGGTAATCATCGCGGCGATGATGCCCTTGGTGTCGCATGCGCCGCGGCCCCAGATGTGCTCCTCATCCTCGCGCGAGTTGAAGAACGGCGGGACGGTGTCCATATGGGTGGAAAGCGTTACCGTAGGCCGTTCGCCGAAGCACGCAAACACATTGTTGCGGCGCGGCTCGACCTCGATCAGCTCCACCGTGCCGCCGGTGCGCATGGCCAGCGGCGAAAGGAGCTGGTAAAGGTACTGGCCGATGCGCTCTTCGTTATTGGTGATCGATTCGATGTCGATCAGCGCGCGCGTGAGTTCGAATACGTCCATAGCAGGGTCATGGCGGAGGCCAGGGGAGGAGAAACGACGCGTGGACTGCGAGCCCGATCGCTCCCGATAGCGCTCCACCCGTTCCGGAAACGGATGACAGTGAGCCGGATTTAGCCGGGCTCCCCAACCGGCGGTAATTGCACTTTACCGGCCGGTTTCGGCGGAAACACCTCACGGCCCCTTTCGCACGGGCATCCGAAGGCAATCGGAACTTCGCCCGGCTACTCATGGCCGCCGCACCTCTACCGCGAAGTCTCAGGATAGCATGAGCATTGAACCGCCGGGCCGCCGGGACGGGGTTCACAAAAGCCGGCACGGCGACCTCGACGGAATAGCTGGCGCGGCAGACTTCCGAGTCAGGCGACGGGCCTTCAGGGCATCAGTTTCAGCGTGGCTTTTCCAGCGGCTCCGGAATAAATCAGTTCCACGGAGTAAATCCCCTTACCCTTGCCGCCGTACGGGAAGTACAGCAACCCGGCTCGCGGCAGAGGGCGCTCCCCTTCCGCCCAGGCCACTTGCATCACGCGCTTCGCCCATGCGCGGCGCAGTTCCGCGGGCGGCCCGGGCGGCGGTGCGCTGCTATCGTTTCTCCCGCCGCCGATCGAGGTGGAGGAGGATTTTTCCACCTTCTCCGGCGGGGTCCACTCGGGATCCTTCGCCGATGCTCCCGCACGTTCAAACGGCTCGGCCTGCACCGGATTTTTCTTGCCGTTGATGCGCAGCGAAAAATCGCTAAAGGAAACCGGCAGCCGCGTCCCCTGCGGTCCGAACATCGCAACTTCCACGACGAGGAAGTTGTCGGAAGAAAGCACGCCCTCCGGCGTAGGAATCCCATGCTCGGCAAATTCGGCGGCGATGGTCACCTGGCCCACTTTGGCCTGAGCGGGATAATCCGAGGGGCCGCTCCTTGGGGGAATGCCGATATTCTCCCTGATGGTGCCAAGTTTGGGAGCGCTTGCGGGATGGCCGGGCGCGTTGAC
>DATGMB010000334.1:0-3408 GCA_035293845.1 Bryobacteraceae bacterium | reverse complement strand
CTCGAAGCGCAGGAAATATTCCGCGCCCAGCTCGATCGCCTTCTTCGGAATCAGCCCGACGATCTCGCTCCCCACCACCGGCACGCCCCAGCGCTCGGCCTCGCGCCGCACCGTCTCGAACACCAGGTGCATGGGCGTCTGTTCGAAATCCGTGAGGTTGATCGAAACCTGCGCCAGGTTGCGCGACCCGAGCGACACCCCCATCGACTTTACGAACCGGAAGCCGCCGTTCGAAAACCGGATGGTCTTCGCGATCTTCTTCGCGATGCCCACATCCGGCGTGCCGAGGTTCACGTTATAAGCGATCAGGAATTTGCGCGCGCCGACCACCGTCGCGCCCGCTGTCGGATGGATCGCCGCCTCGCCAATATCCGGCGCGCGCTCGGGCGCCTTGCCCATTTCCTTGACGAGCGCCTCGAACTGGCCGCGGCGGATGTTCTCCAGGTTGACGCGCTCCGGCCGCTTCGCCGCGGCCTCGTAGAGATAGACCGGGACGCGCAGTTGCTTCCAGATGCGTTCGCCGAGCCTTTCCGCCAGGCGCACGCATTCCTCGATGGTGACGCCCTCGATCGGGATGAACGGCACCACGTCGGCGGCGCCGATGCGCGGGTGCGCCCCGCCATGCTTCGTGAGATCGATCAGTTCGACGGCTTTTTCGACCGCGCGGAACGCGGCCTCGGCGACGGCAGCGGGCGGCCCGACCAGCGTCAGCACCGAGCGGTTATGGTCCGCATCGGCCTCGCGGTCGAGCAGCACCACATCGGGCACCGCCAGAATACTCGCGGCAATCGCGTCGATTTTCTTCGCGTCGCGCCCCTCGGAGAAATTCGGGACGCACTCCACCAGTTGTCTCGCCACGTCGCCATTCTAGCGTAGAGGAGCGGCGAAACCGGGCGGATTTTGCGGGTTAATTCGCCGCCACGGCAGCTCCAGCAGATAAAACAAAGCTGCCGCGACCGCCTCGGCCACGAGAATATAAAACGGCCACGGCCCCATCCAGTTCAGCAGCGAAAACCGCGCCGGCTTGGCCCGCAGATACATATAATTCGTGCCGAACGCCCAGTTGAAGGCTCCGGCCGCGGCGGCGATCACGTTCAGCAGCGCGAAAGCCCTCAGCCACGCGCGCGGGCGCAGCCGGGCATCGCGCTGCCAGGCCATCGTCAGGACGGTGACGATCGAGAGGCCGTGCAGCAGAAAAAAGCCGATGGTCGCGTACGATTTCACGGGCGCCCAAAGGTCCGGCGTGAGGACGGCCATGCCGCTTCCCAGAATCGCGCCGAACCAGGCGAACTCGAAGCTCCATTGCGCCAGCGTCACCGCCGCCACGATCGTCAACGCGACGGTGATGTCGCACAACTGGAGCGGCAGCCCGCTGGGGAACCGGAGCGTGCCGCTGCGCCATTCCCAGCCGTACCACGCCAGCCAGTTGACCGCGAGACAAACGCCCAGCCCGAGGCGGATACGGCGCGCCGCCCTCCCGCTGCGCCGCCCGATCCGCGCCAGCACGGCCGCGGCCGCGGGAATCGCCGCGATGATCGCGAGATGCACCGGCCCGAACAGATGGAAGCCGGCAGGCATAGCGGTGGAGCGTCAGTACAGGCCTTTGACCAAGCCGCCATCCACCTGGATCGAGACGCCGGTCACGTAGCTCGCGCGCTCGGACGCCAGAAACGCCACCACGTCGGCGAACTCCTCCGGCCGGCCCACCCGCCCGAGCGGCGCCTGCCGCGCCCAGCGGGCTTCGATTTCGGCGGCGCTCACGCCTTCGCGCTGCGACAGGCGCTCGGCCAGCGACATCAGCCGCGCCGTCGCGGTGTAGCCGGGGCAGACGTTGTTGACGGTGATGTTGTACGGCCCGTATTCATTGGCCAGCGTTTTCACCAGGCCGCTGACGCCGGCGCGCACCGAATTGGAAAGAATCAGCCCGTCGATCGGCTGCTTCACGGAGACGGAGGTGATCGCGATGAATCGCCCCCAGCGCCGCTCCGCCATCCGCGGCAGCGCTTCCTTGGCGAAGTAGACCGTGCTCATCAGGTTCAGCTCCGTCGCGCAGCGCCACTCCTCGACGGTCGTCTCGGCGAACGGTTTGGTTGGCGGGCCGCCGGCGTTGGCCACGCAGATATCGAGCCTGCCGAATCTCGCGGCCGTATCGGCGACGAAGCGCCGCACGTCATCGTGGGACGTCACGTCGAAGGCGCGGGTGAACACCTCCGCGCCGGTTTCGCGCGCGATCTCCTCCGCTGCCGATTCCAGCGCCGCTTCCGTGCGCGCGCACATCGCGACGCGGGCGCCTTCGCGCGCCAGCGCCAGCGCCACGGCCTTGCCCAGGCCCTGGCTGGACGCCGCCACTATGGCGACCCGCCCCTTAAGCCCGAGGTCCATCTGCCTCACCGCCATTCTCACGGCGGGCGGTTTCCCCTCGCCGCAGGTAGGCATCGTCCTTCTTCAGCCAGTCGTGCCGGATGGGGCTGAAGATGTCGAGATCCAGCGTGTCTTCGAGCGCCACCGCGCGGTGCGGCACGTTCGACGGGATGCGCAGCACCTGCCCCTGTCCCACCACCACCTCGCGCCCTTCCAGCTCGAATTTCAGCGCGCCTTCCAGGATGTAGGTGATCTGCTCGCTTTCGTGGAAGTGCTCCGGCACCACCGCGCCTTTTTTCAGGAACACCTGGGCCACCATCGCCTTGTCCCCGGCGATGATCTTGCGCCCGATGCACTCGCTCATCGTCTCCATTTCCATCTGGTCCCACGTGTAATGTTCCATGCGGGACATTGTAAAGGACGGGGTCGGGGATCGGGGATCGGGGCCGGAGTCGCGGAGGCGAGCCGGGGTTGCGGCCGGGCGCCCGCGGCCGGCTCCGTCAGGCGCGCAGTTCCGGCGCGGCCACTCCCACCTTCTCCGCCGCTTTCATCAACTCCGCCCAGTTGCCGTCCGCGATGGGAATGCCGTTGGCCAGGCGCTCGGCCTCGGTGCGCCATTCCGGATCGCCGGCTACCAGCACCTCGCTGAATCCCGGAGCGGGCGGCGTCGATTTGACGATTCCGACCAGCTTCTCCATGCGCGCGGTGAATTCCTCGACCGGCATGAAGCGCGCGATATCCACGGCGATGAACGTCTGGCTGCAGCGTACGCGCGTGCCGCGCCAGCGGATGCCGCCGAGTTCGTTCGCCATGGCGCCGCCGCTCAGCACGGCGCAGAGAATCTCGACCATCATGGCGAGGCCGCTGCCCTTGTAGCCGCCGAGCGGCATCAGCATGCCTTTGTACGCCGCCGCGGTATCGGTGGTGGGAACACCGTCGCGGTCGAACGCCCAGCCCGCCGGGATTTCCGGCTGCCCGTTGATGTAGGCTTTGAAGATTTTGCCCGCGGCCACGGTCGTCGTGGCCATGTCGAGCAGCCACGGGCCG
>DATGMB010000333.1:0-4550 GCA_035293845.1 Bryobacteraceae bacterium | reverse complement strand
CCGCTCTGCGGTGCGTTCATCGGCACCACGAAATTGATCTGCCCCGGCGAAACGAAATAGAGCGGCACCAGCGTAGTGTACGTGCTGCCGTCGGACTGCGTCCAGCTCATCTGTACCTGGACATCGCCGAGCGTCGTCGGCAGCGGCAGCGGGTTCGGCAGGCTGCTGCTCGACGCCGTGTTGGACCCGAACAGGGGCTGGCGCTTGGCCGGGTCGCAGGCGCTCGATGGCGAGCAGATGCTGGCCAGCAGGCCGGGGGCGAGCGGCCGGCTCTCCAGGAAGCTGCCGCCGTTGATCGCCTCGACCGCCGGGAAGTAAAAGCCCACCCGGTTGGTGGCATCCGCGATGGCCATATCGCCGTACTGGTCCTGCGCAATCGCCAACGCCGCGCTGCCGGCCGCTACGGACGCTGTGAAGGTCGGGGTTTGCTCCGTGGAAAGCGTTTCGTAAAGCGGGTATTTCTTGACCGTATTGGTGGTGTCCCCCACCCAGATTTCGCTCGTCAAGGGATTTACGAAGACGCTGCGCGGCTGCGTGAGGCCGGTGATCGAAAACAGCGCCGACGCTCCGGTTGCCGGCGTGGCCGTCCCGGCGATCTGGTTGAAGATCTGCACGCGGTTGTTGCCGGCGTCCGCTACGTACAGCCGCGCCTCATTATCGACGGCGATGTGGTGTGGGGAACTCAGCGCCGTAGCGGTGTTGCCGCTTGCGGTCGAATTGAAATTCTGCTGGCCGAACACCTTGGTGGCCGCCAGGCCATTATCCGTCCCCGCTGTGAAGGTGCCGTTGCCGGTGAAGGCGAAGTACAGCACGCGGTTGTGCGCGATATCGGAAACCAGCAGCCCGTTGCCGGGAGAAATCGCCAGTCCATAGGGGGCGCTCATCGTGGCGCTGGTCGGGTCGGTCACGCTGAACGTAAACTGGCGCTGCCCGAGCACCAGGTCGGCCTGCTCCAGCGTCCCCTGGTGGGCGAACGGGGCGGGGAAGCGCAGCACGCGCGAATTGCCGGTATCGGCCACGTATAGGTTGCCGTTGCTGTCGACCGCGAGGCCCGCGGGACGGCAGAGGCTGGCCGCCGTCGGGTTGTTCGGGTCGCCTGTAACGTTGCACAGGCCCGAGCTGAAGTCCGGCTGGCCCAGCACGATATCGGCCTTGGCGCCCGGCTTCAGGCTCCGGAAATCGTTGAAGCCGAGAATGCGGTTGTTGTACGGATCGGCCACGTAGAGGTGCGGCGTGGCGCTGCTCGTATCCACCGCCACCCCGGCGTCTGCTGCCGTGCCGTTGCTGGTCGAGCTGGTGAAATCGAATTCGCGCCCTTCGATCAGGTTCGCCGCGGACATGGCGAACGTGTCCTGCCCGAGCACGTTGGTCGCGGCTCCGAGGAGCGTCGAGGGCGTCTGGCTGCAATTGCCCGTCCCGCTGGTCGTCGGCAGGACGAGCACGCGGCTGTTGCCGGTGTCAGCCAGGAAGAGCTGGTTTCCGCTGTAAACCGCTGCCAGCGGCAGGTACATCGTGGAAGCCGTCGGCGCGGGACGGAAGGTCGCGCCGGCGTTCGCCGCGCGGTTATGGCAGTCCGGCTGGCCGATGGCTGCGGTCGCCTGGGGCGAAACCGAAACCGAAGGGTCCGGCCACTTGTCGATGGTGTCGAAGAGCAGAATGCGGTGGCTGTCCGCGTCGAGCAGCCCCATCTTGCTCGCCGAAGGAATGAAGAACATCCCGGCCGGAACCGCAAACAGCGTCGAATCCAGCACCGGGCAGTTGCTGGTCCCGGACGGACATGTCGTGCTGATGTTCGACGGAGGAATTCCCATCAGCCGGGTGGCGTTCTGTCCGATGCTGAACGGCGGCGCAAAAACCAGCACCCGCCCGATGCTGTAATCCGTGGTGCTGTCGCTGATGTAGAGATTGCCCTTGCTGTCGAATGCGATCCCGATCGGCACGGAGAAGGAACCGGCTACCGTGCGGTTGTTTGCAGTCGGCTGCGGCTGGTTGGTCGAGACGAAATCGATCTGCCCGAGCACCAGGTCGGCCTGCAGTGGCCCGCCGCCCGCTGCCACCTGAGTCGCCGGGAAGCGCAGCACGCGCCGGTTGCCGGCATCCACTACCCAAAGGTTGTTCTGCGCATCCAGCGCGATATTGATCGGGAACGGCGAGGCCGCGAGGTTGAGTCCCTGGCTCGCCACCGCGCCCGTGAAGTTGGCGGCGCCGCTTTTCAGGTTCGGCTGGCCGACCCACAGGTCCGGCACCACCGCGCCGGTCTGGGCGAACTGAGCGAAAGGCTTCGGATAGCGCAAGACGCGGTTATTGAAGCTGTCTGCTACATAGAGGTTTCCGTTGGCATCGACGATCAGGCCATTTGGCGAGTTGAGGCCGGACTGGAAGTTGCCGGACGGCCCCTGCGGGCTGGTGTGGTACATGTCCTGCTGCCCGATGACCAGGTCGGCTTTCTGGCCGTTTTGAAAGGCCAGAGCGTTTTTCCAGGCGAGCACGCGGTTGTTGCCCGTATCCGACACATAAAGGATCGGCGGAGAGACGCTGGTATCGACCGCGATCCCTTCCGGGTTGTACATCTCCCGGCCCTCCACCAGATTCGGGCTGGCCGAATTAATCGTCGTGGTTTCGGGCAAGGGATGACCGACAACGCGCGAGGGCAACACATTCAGCGGCACCGGAGCTTGTGCTACGCAAAAAGAGGCCGAATAAAGGACTAAACCGCTTAAAAAAACGTATGTTTTCATCGATTTTCCTACCGGACGCGGTGCGGAAACGCTCATCTGAGAATAACAAACCCCAAAGATAGTGAAAATACGCACCAGTACTGGACCGGGAATGCCTCTGCTACACTGAGCGTTGACCCAGACTCGACACCCGCGGCCGCGCGTCTGCGCGGTCAGCTATCTCAATACGGCACCGCTAGTTTGGGGGATGCTGCACGGCCAGCAGAGCGATCTTTTCGACCTGGACTTCGCCATCCCGGCGGTCTGCGCCGATCGCCTGGCCTCCGGCGCAGCCGATATCGGCATCATCCCGTCGTTCGAGCTCACCCGGCAGGATCTCGAGGTGATTCCGGGGGCCGGCATTGCGAGCCATGGCGCGGTGCGGAGCATCCTCTTGATCTCCCACCGTCCCGCGGCGGAAATCCGCACCCTCGCGGCGGACGCGAGCTCCCGGACCTCGGTCGAGCTGGCGCGGGTCATTTTGCGGCAAAAGTACGGCGCGGCGCCGCGGATTTTCGCGCAGGAGCCGGACCTCGCGGCCATGCTGCGCGGGGCCGATGCGGCGTTGATTATCGGCGATCCGGCGCTGCGCATCGACCCGGACCGGCTCCCGTATCAGGTCTATGACTTGGGCGCGGAATGGCGCGAAATGACCGGCCTGCCGATGGTGTTCGCGGTGTGGGCGGGGCGGCGCGGCGTGGTCACGCCGGAAATCGCCGCGGCTTTCCGGGCGTCGTGCCGGTTTGGCCGGGAGCATCTCGAGGAAATCGTGGCGGCGGAGGCTTCGCGCCGCGGCTTCGCGCCGCAGCTGGTGCGCGAGTATCTGGCGCGCCACATCGTCCACGAATTGGGCGAGGAGGATTACCGCGGCATGCGGCGGTTCCTCGATCTCGCGCGGGGCGAGGCGCGCGAGGCGCTGGGCGTTTGACGCCTTCGTTTGACCCAGGCGGCGCCCGTCCCCTATACTAAAGATTACCGAAAGAACAACGATGTATTACGCAGTCTTATTTCTTCACATCCTCGTCTGCATCTTCCTGGTGGTCGTGGTGCTGCTGCAGAGCGGGAAGGCGGCCGATCTCGCCGGCGCGTTTGGGGGCATGGGTTCGCAGACGGCCTTCGGGCCGCGCGGCTCCGCCACGCTGCTTTCCAAGGCGACGACGGTGTCGTTCGTGATCTTCATCATTACGTCGATGTCGCTTTCGATCCTGGCGACGCGCAGCGCCGGACTTGGGACGTCCGTGCTGGAGGTGCCTCAGAACCAGCCCGCTCCGGTGAAAACCGCGCCGAAGCCGACGGTTCCCGCGCCGCCGGTGAACACCAGGCCGGTTCCCGCGGCTCCGGCGCCCGCGCAGCCCGCCCCGGCGCAGCAGGCCCCGGCGAAGAAGTAGCGCTTTACGGGCGCGCGCCTGCCTGCGAGCGCCGTGATAAACTCAGAATTGCCAAAACTTTGCGGAGGTGGCGGAATTGGCAGACGCACTAGCTTGAGGTGCTAGCGGGAGCAATCTCGTGGGGGTTCAAGTCCCCCTCTCCGCACCAACTTTGAGGCCGCTGTATCAACACGATACAGCGGCTTTATGCTTCGTCTCCGGACCATGCGCGGGGCTGGGCGGCGTTCTCAAATGCGCTCACCATGCCGACCTCCGCGGTTCTAGCTAGCTCCCGCGCGCCTCTGTTCTGCCACTGGTGCCGCCCTTTTTGAACCTCCAGAAAACTGCCACTCTTTCGGGGGGGGCCAGTTGTAGTCGATTCCACTATACTGCCCTGCGGAGGGAGTATGAGAGTTACCAGATTTGGCGGGCTATCGATATCGATCACCATGACCCGCCCCGCCGA
>DATGMB010000332.1:0-15141 GCA_035293845.1 Bryobacteraceae bacterium | reverse complement strand
GGGTTCGACTGCAATTCCTTGCGGAACGCGACCGCCGCGCCCGGGGTGTCGCCGGTTGCCGCCAATGCCATGCCGTAATAGGAGTACAGGTCGGGCAGCGCGGGATTCAGCTCCACCGCGCGTTTGAAGTCCGCCAGCGCGCCCGCGAAATCCTGCACGCTGAGCTTGGTCGCGCCCATCAGCAGCCGGGCTTCCGCCGAATCGCCGTCCCGCAGGATGCGGTCCACCAGCACCTGGCCGCGCGCCGGCTGATGATCGCGGATCAGCGCCGTCCCGAGCAGGTAATTTACCGCGCGGTCGTCCGGCGACTGGCGCTCCAGCGGATCGAGCAGATCGATGACCTTCCGGTTCTCGCCGAGCCGCAGGTCGCAATCGGCCAGCAGCAGCACCGCCTGCCGGTTCGCCGGCTGCTTCGCGGCCACGCGCCCGGCCTCGGCGGCAGCCCGCGCGATCTTCGCGGCCTTGTAATACGCCAGCGCCAGGTTCAGCCGCACCGGCAAATTTTCCGGCTGCAGCGCGAGCACCTGGCTGTATTCGGCGATGGCCTCCTCGTACATCCCCTCATGGGCCAGCGCCGCGCCCAGATTCGAACGCGCGATGGGGTTGCCGGGCGCCTGCTTCAGATACGCGCGGTATTCCGGAATCGCCGCCGCCACGTTGCCTGACTGGTGCAGCTCGATGGCATGGCGTAGCAACTGCTCCGCGGCCGGCGGAGGCTGCTGGGCCCAGGCGATGGCGGCGAGCAGAACTGTAAACCCCCTGGTCATCGACTACCTTTTGTCCAGCATCGCACGAATCGCCCGGTCGACATCCTCCGCGCGGAAATCCAGCTCCCCCAGCCGCGTTTCGTACGCCACTTTGCCATCGCGGCCGACCAGGTAGAGGCGGCTCGGCCAGGCCGCGTAAGCGCGCTCGGCGGCGGCGTCCATGCCATCCACCGTGAGCGCGAAGGGAAGCTCCAGCTTGCGCAGGCAGAGCGCCGCGTGCTCCTTCTTCTCGGCCGCCGTGCGCGCCGGCGCGAGATCGATGCCCTCGCGCTGGTTGATGGTGCTCTGCCACTGGTTTTGGCCGCCCCCGGCGTGCGCTTCGCGGATGTAAACCAGCCGGAAATCCACGCGGCCGCCGTAGCGCTCCGCCAGCCGCTTCAAATCCGCCGCCGAGCTCCGGAGTTTGGGGCAGGTATAGCTGCCGAACACCAGCGCGACCGGCCGCGGCAACCCTTCGAAATGAAGCGCCCCGATCGCCGGCGCCTTCGCTCCGGCCGCCACGCCCGGGTCCTTCGAGGGCGGCGCATCGAAGTGGAAGCCGGCGGCCAGCGCCGCCCGTGCTTCCTCCGATCCCGGCCGCACCTCTACAGCGCGCGCCAGAAGCTTCCGCGCCTCCTCGGCCGCGCCTCGCCGCGCCAGGATCTGCGCGAGCTGGAAATTGGCGTCGAAATCGTTCGGATCGGCGGCCAGCTCCTTGCGGAACGCCTGGGCCGCGCCCTCCGCGTCGCCCGTGAACAGCAGCGCCTGCCCGAGATACGACTGGAGCGACGGCACATCCGGATTCAGTTCCGCCGCCCGCTCCAACTCCTTGACGGCACCGGGATAGTCGCCGCTCGCGAACGCGGCCGACCCGAGCAGGAAATGCCCCTCCGCCGTTTCGCCCCGGCCCAGAATGCGGTTCACCCGCACCTGCCCCTCCTGGATGCGCCCGGCCCGGATCAGCGCCATGCCGAGGACGTAATCGAGCGCCGGCTCGCCCGCATGCTCCGCATCGAGCGGCGCCGCGGCAGCAATCGCCTGGTCGAATTCCCCGAGCCGCAGACGGCAATCGGCGAGCAGCAGCGCCAGGTTCAGGTTGCGGGGCTGCATCCGGGACAGCGCCTCGAATTCGTCCGCCGCCGCGCGGATTCGAAACGATTTGTAATACGCCAGCCCGAGGTTGAACCGCAGGTTCGGCGCGATCTCCGCCGGCGCCGCCGCCAGGGCGGCCTGATACTGCGCGATCGCCTCCTCGTACCGCCCCATCGCCGCCAGCACCGCGCCCAGGTTGGACCGGGCATCCACCCGTCCGGGATCGCTCGCGACGCAGGCCTGGTATCCCGCGGCGGCCTCCTGGAATTCGCCCGCTCTGTGGTGGCGCAGCGCGGCTTCGAAATCGCAGCCGCCGGCCGGCGCCTGAGCCCTCGCGCTCAGGAGTGCGACCGCGCCAATCCACCACCTTGCCGGCAATCCGTCCCGTCCTTCCGGAAGGGAATTCTATCACGACCCCGCGGGAAAGCCCATTTCCACGGTGTTAACGCAAGCCGTTAACTCGATGATTCTGCGCTGTATCCTGCGTTAACATGGCCAGGCGCGCGCGGCGCCGCCCGGCAATAGGAATCGTGGGTTTTCTACACGAATTCATATCGCGGTGAAAAACCCGGCGATTCCGTGGAATTCGCGCTCCCGAATCCGGTAGCCGCCCAAAATCCGGCAATCTGTTAACCCCCGGTTATCCCCATTAGCCTTTTTCGCGCCGTTTTAGTGTCCTTATACTACGTTCCTAGCCATACTCGGAAGTTGGTCAGGGTCGTTCCGAACTCTTATCGGGAGGGGTGAAATGCAAAGGGGAAGATCGCTTCGAATACTTCAGATACTCGCCGGATTCGCCTTGGCGTCCGCAATGTCTGCCAATCTGTTCGGACAAGGCATTTATGCCACACTGACGGGGCTGGTCACCGACCAGTCACAGGCGGTGGTGGTCAACGCCAAGGTCACATTGAAAGATGCCCAATCGGCTTCATTGCGCGATACGGTGACGAATAGCGACGGTTATTTCACCTTCGCCTCAGTCCCGGTCGGGACGTACGATTTGACGATCGAGGCCAAGGGCTTCACCACATTCAAAGCCGCGGGGATCGTGCTCAACGGCGGCGACAAGCGCAACGTCGATGCGCGGCTTCAGGTGGGCGCTACGGCCCAGGCGGTCGAAATCACCGGTACGCCCGATGCCATCGCGCCCGTCGATTCGGGCGAGAAGTCCGACATCGTCACCGCCAAGGAGATGCAGAATTTCGTGATCGTCGGCAGCAACGCGGCCGAATTCATCAAGATCATGCCGGGATTCGGCATTCAGAACGGGACCTCCAACAAGGCGAACTATTCCGGTGAGGTCATCGGCATCAATGCCAATGGCGACGCCGGCAGCCAGAGCCCGCTGAACAACGCCTACTCCTACAACGGGCTGCCCAGCAACTCGCTGGACATCACGGCGGACGGCGCCCATGTCTCCGACCCTGGGTGCAACTGCGACACGCCCGTGAATCCGAACTCCGACATGATCTCGGAACTGCAGGTCAAGATGTCCAACTTCAGCGCCGAGAATCAGAAGGGGCCCGCGGTGATCACCTCGGTGGCGAAGTCGGGCGGCCAGAACTTCCACGGCTCGACTTTCTTTTACGCGCGCAACTACGCGCTGAATGCGAACGACGCGCTGTTTAACGCCAGCGGCCAATCGCGGCCGGAGAACAAGTATTACTATCCGGGCTTCACGATCGGCGGTCCCGTTCTGCTGCCGGGCACGAAGTTCAACCGGCAGCGCAACAAGCTCTTCTTCTTTACCGGCTACGAGTACTTCTACCAGGTGCTCGATACCGGGCTGCTGCGCGCCACGGTTCCGACGGCCGATGAGCTCGGCGGCAATTTTTCGCCCGCGGCGGTCGCCAAGGAAGGCAACATCACGGCTTCCGGCGGGCCTCCGGGACAGATGAACGCCGCCGCCCTGGCGCAGTTCCCCGGAGGCATCATTCCGCAGAGCCAGATCGATCCGAACATGCGGGCGCTGATGAAACTTTACCCGGCGCCGAACGCGGACCCCAATGCGACGGGCGGCTATAACTACGTGCAGGCCGAGACGTTCAATCAGAACAACACGCAGTGGATGTCCCGCGTGGACTACAGCATCAGCGACAACACCAAGCTCTTCGTCCGCTACAACCTGCAGCGCGAGACCCAGCAATTCCCGGTGGGCCTGTGGTGGCGGCAGACGGACCAGGTGCCATACCCCACCCCGGTCCAGGGCAAGAACCGGTCGGATAGTGTGACCGCTTCACTGACCCACGTCTTCAGCCCGACGATGACCAACGAGTTCGTGTTCGCGTACACCTATATCGGCTTCCCGAACGTGTTCGAGGACCCGAGCAAGGTGGATCGCGCCAAGGTCGGTTATGGCTACCCGGGCCTGTTCAGGAACGGCGTGGCGCAGATCCCCTCCCTTGGCGGCGGGCTTTCGGCGCAGGAGGCCGCACTGATCTTCAATCCCGGCGGTTTCGAAGCGGGCGGAGCGAGCGCCGGTCTGTATGCGGATAAGTGGATGCCGAGCTTCAGCGACACGCTGACCAAGGTAATCGGAAAGCACACGCTGAAAGGCGGCATCTTCTATGAGTGGATCCGCAACGCGCAGCCGGCCAACGACAACACCAACGGCTATTTGCAGGTCTATAACCAGAATCCGAACACGTTCGGCAACGAGTATGCCGACATGCTGTACGGCAACCTGGACCAGTACAACGAGAGCTCGTTCAACCGCATCAACGACATCGCCTATAACACCTACGAAGGATTCGTGCAGGATTCGTGGAAGGTGTCGCGGCGGCTGACCATCGAGCTGGGGCTGCGCTTCACGCACTTCCAGCCGTGGATCGACCGCCTCGGGTTTGGCTACTCCATTTTCAATTACGCCGATTACAACTCGAGCTGCACGCCGACGCAGTACTGCGGATTCCTGTGGCACAAGCGCGATCCCTCGGTGCCGCTCGGGGGCTTCCCGACGCGCGCTCTGTTCTACCAGCCGCGCTTCGGCCTCGCCTATGACGTGACGGGCGATGGCAAGACGGTGCTGCGGGGCGGCTGGGGCCGGTATTATTACCACTCCGGCCAGTTCACCAACGGCCTGGATGTGGCCGCCGGCGTGCAAACGCTGAATCTGCCCGCGACGATCAACGGACAGCCGCTGCTGGCGCGCGACCTTTCGAGCATCAACGTGGGGGCACAGGCGCTCTCACCCGCGGCGGTCGACAGCAAAGATGACAAGCAGCCGTACACGGACAGCTACAGCTTCACCGTCTCGCAGCGGGTGCCGTGGTCGGGCCTGCTCGAAGTCGCGTATGTCGGCAACATGAGCAATGACCTGCCGATTTCGAGCGGCGCGGGCTCGAACATCAACCTGGTGCCGGTGGGCGCGATGCTGGCGGGCAGGAACGGCGGCGTGGACCCGAACAGCCTCAACGCGAACAACTTCCGCCCGCTGCTCGGCTTCAGCGACCTGAACCTGGCAACCAACAAGGCATGGTCGAATTACAACGCCCTGCAGATCACCTGGGTGCGCACCAGGGGCCGCTACACGATCAGCGCCAATTACACCTTCAGCAAGGCCATGGGTATCGTCAGCCCGACGCTCGATCAGTTCAACCTGAGTAACGATTATGGCGTGCAGCCGACCAACCGCACCCACATCTTCAACCTCGCGTATTCGGTGGAGCTCGGGAACCCGATCAAGAACAACAAGGCCGCCGAGGGCCTGCTGAACGGATGGCAGCTTTCCGGCATCTGGCAATGGGAAAGCGGCCCGAACCTGACCGGGTTCTCCGGCGGGAACAACTTCGGGATGAACCTGAACGGCGCGCTGGTGCCGGGGACGAATTACATCATCAGCAGCGTCGCGCTGCTCGGCACGCCGAATATTCAGCTCAATCCGATTCTGACGTGCAACCCGGCATCGAACCTCGCGCCGCACCAGTTCATCAACCCGAGCTGCTTCAGCTTCCCGAAGGCCATCGGCCAGAACGGCCCGAGCGTGCTGCCGGCCATCTACGGACCGGCATTCTTCAACGCCGATATGGGCCTGTTCAAGAACTTCACGATCAGCGAATCGAAGAAGCTGCAGTTCCGCTTCAACGCCTACAACTTCCTGAACCACCCGTTGTGGTCATTTAACGGCGGCAACCAGACTCTCGGCTTCGATCCGGCCACGGGAGCGGTGAACACGCCGCTGTTCGGCACGGTCACCAGCAAGCAGGGGCATCGCGTGGTGCAGGCAGCGGTGAAGTTTTACTTCTAATTCTCCTCGAGTGGCAGTTCCACGCGGCTCCCCGGTTGGGGAGCCGCTTTTTTTTGGCCACGCTCGCTGCTTCGAGCTGCGCATCGCCGCGATGTGTGTTTCGTTACACACAGGAGGCGATGCTTGGGGACCGCGAAAAATCGGCAGAACCGTTGGATCTCGCTCGCCTCCGCCGGCCCTTCCGCGTTAACACTCCACGTTAACGGACTTGAAGGTTCGATCGCGCGCGCAGTATACTGCCATCACTCCGGTCTCGGTCGACATGATTCCCACTGCCTCGGATTATGCAGAGGAAAAAAACGAGCTTCGCACGGTTCTGAATTCGGGGATTTTCACCCGCGCCCCGAATCTCGAGAACCTTCTTACCTACGTCTGCACCAAATATTTCGAGGGCGCCGCCGAGCAGATCAAGGAATACAACATCGCCGTGGAGGCGCTGGGGCGGCTCTCCGGTTTCGATCCGAAACGCGATTCGATCGTCCGGGTGGAGGCGCATCGCCTGCGCAAGCGGCTGCGCGATTACTACGAAGCCGATGGCGCCGGGCACGCGGTGCGCATCGAGATTCCCGCCGGGCAATACGCGCCGCAGTTCCGGCGGCAGGTCCCGCAGCCAGGCATGGACAATCCCGCTGCGGCCCTGCCTGTGGCCGATCCGGAACGCGCGCCCGGCATCGCGGAGCCCGCCGGTCCGAACGCGCCGCCGTTCCCACGCCAGGGGCCGTGGCCGGACCTGAACGATGCCGCTGCCGCTCTGCCCACAGCCGATACGGAGCGCGCGCCCGAGGATGCCGATGCCAGCCGTGAGCTCGCGCCGGCGGCGGGAGGCGCGCCGCTCCCAACGCCGGCCGCCTGCGATCGCAAACCATCCGAGCACGGCTTGCGGCTTCTGCCGCCCGCCTATTTTCCCTCGCAGCCTTCACTTCCGCCCGCCGCAGGCCGCCGGAGCGCCGTGTGGGCGGCGATTGCCGTGGCGGCATTGCTGGCCGGCGGCGCGCTCCTCGCGAAGATCGTCCTGATGCGGCCCGGCAGGGGCGGCCCTTCGGCGCCCGCCGCAAGCTCATTGCCGCAAGCGGCCACGCCGGATGTGCGGATTCTGGCCGGTCTCGAAAGCGGGGCCTACACCGACCGCTTCGGCCGCGTGTGGCAAAGCGACCGCTATTTCCAGGGCGGCGCGGCATTCGATGCTCCGGACCATCCCGTCGCCGGCACACGCGACTCGCGCCTGGTCCGCAGCCGGCGCGAGGGAACCGCGTTCTCCTACGACATCCCGCTCGCACCGGGCGTTTACGAGATGCGGCTGTATTTCGCCGAAATGCTTTACGGCGACAACAACCAGGCGGGAGGCGGCGAGGCGAGCCGCATCTTCGCCGTTACCGCAAACGGCGCGCCGCTCCTCAACCAGTTCGACGTAACCGCCGATGCCGGCGCGAGCACCGCCGATATTCGCGCCTTCAAAGACATCGAGCCGGCGGCCGATGGCAAGCTGCACCTGAAGTTCACCGCGCAAACCGGGCAGGCCATGATCAGCGCTATCGAGATCACACCCGGCACGCGCGGCAGGCTGCGGCCGATCCGCCTCGTCTCCCGCGACCACCCCTACACGGACAACCAGGGCCGCACCTGGAGCGCCGATGCCTGGAGCCGCGGCGGCCAGTTGGTGATGCGTCCGCTGCCGGTCGCCAACCTGCCGGATCCGGACCTGCTGCATGGCGAACGCTACGGCAACCTGGCGTACGTCTTCGCGGTGCCGCCGGGGCGCTACGGCGTGAACTTCTATTTCGCCGAGACCTGGTTCGGCCCCGGCAACTTCGCCGGCGGCGGCATCGGCAGCCGCCTGTTCGATATCTTCTGCAACGGCGTGGCGCTGCGCCGCGGCTTCGACATCTTCAAGGAAGCCGGCGGCAGCGGGCGCGCGCTGGTGCTGCCGGTCCACGGCCTCGAGCCCAACGCGCAAGGCAAGCTGCAGATCAACCTTGTGCCGGTGCGGAATTACGCTTCGCTGAACGCTCTCGAATTGGTGGATGAATCGCGGTAGCCCGTGCACCGCCGCCACCTGATACAATTCCCCCCGGAACTCTGAAGTACACAGGATGGGAGGGAAGTGAGCATGCCGAATCAGAACGGGAAGGTCGGGCGGCGCGCGCTGCTTCAGTCATCGGCAGCAGCGCTGGGAGGCGCGCTGCTCGGCCGCAACGCCGAGGCGGAGCAGGAATCGCCGGTGAAGAACGTCAACACGCATTCCAGCCCCTCGACGCTGAAGATCACGGATCTGCGGGTGGCGACGGTCGTCAAGCCGGGGCCGAGCCCGTGCACGATTGTGCGGCTCGACACCAACCAGGGCGTGTACGGCCTGGGCGAGGTGCGCGACGGCGCGAGCGCCACTTATGCGCTTTTCCTGAAGAGCCGGCTGCTGAATGAGAATCCGCTGCGCATCACTTACCTGTTCCAGAAAATCAAGCAGTTCGGTTATCACGGGCGGCAGGCCGGCGGCGTCGTGGCCATCGAAGAGGCGCTATGGGATATCGCGGGCAAAGTCTACGGCGTGCCGATCTACCAGATGCTCGGCGGCAAATTCCGCGACAAGATCCGCATCTACGCGGATACCACCGAATCCGACGATCCCAAGGTCTATGCGCAGCGCATGAAAGAGCGCAAGGAAGTCATGGGCATTACCTGGCTCAAGATGGACCTGGGCATCGAGTTCATTGCCAGGACTCCCGGCACGGTGACGCGGCCGAGCGGCCTGAGCCCGTGGGAGCAGCGCGTGCTGCCGCATCCCTTCGTCGCGACCGAAGTGACGGACAAAGGCATCGACATGCTCTGCACCTATGTCGCGGCCATCCGCGAGGCCGTCGGCATGGAAATTCCGCTCTCGATGGATCACCTCGGCCACCTCGGCGTCAATTCCATCATCCGGCTGGGCAAGGCGTACGAAAAATACAACCTGGCGTGGATGGAGGACGTGATTCCGTGGCAGTACACGGAGATGCTGCAGCACATCACCGCGGAAAGCCCCACACCCATCCTGACCGGCGAGGACATTTACCTCAAGGAAGGATTCATCAACCTCTGCGAGAAGCACGCGGTGAGCAAAATCCATCCGGATATCTCGACCTCGGGCGGCATCCTCGAAACCCATAAGATCGGCGACGCGGCCATGGAATACGGCGTGCCGATGGCGATGCACTACGCGGGGCTGCCGATCGGCGCGATGGCGTCGGTACACTGCGCGGCGGCAACCGAGAACTTTCTGGCATGCGAAAACCATTCGCTCGACGTGCCGTGGTGGCAGGATCTGGTGGAAGGAATCGAGAAGCCGATCATTAACAAGGGTTTCATCACGGTGCCGGATAAGCCGGGCCTCGGCATCACGCTGAACGAAGACGTGGTGCGGCGCCACCTCATGCCCGGCACCGAGTACTTCGCGCCCACGCCGCAGTGGGATAAGGAGCGCTCGGCGGATCACCTGTGGAGCATGGCGGGGGCGCCGTTGTTCCCGTTCGGCCAGCCGGAGCGGGCTTAGAGGAGATCGTCCATGAAACGCACATACAGGTTCGCGTGCGCGCTGCTGATGGCGGCGGGCGCGTTTGCGCAGATCACGTTTGCCCAAATCAAGCCGAATCGGGACCAGATCCTGTTTTACACCTCGGAGTGGAAGGGCGAGCGGTTCCCGGACGGGCGGCCGAAGATCGCCGACGGCCTGCTCGAGCGGGCGCTCGACGTTTCCATCGAAGACGTGTGGGACTACCTGCGCGGGCAGGGTTACGTGAACCAGTTCGATGGCGGCTGGCAGGCGCTGCACCCGGAGAAGCCGTTTGCCGGCCGCGCGCTGACCGCGCAGTTCATGCCGCGCCGGCCGGACATGGCCAACGCGGTGGCCGAGGAAGGCCGCGCCGAAGGGCGCGTCAGCGGCACCAATAGCTGGGTAATCGCGATGCTGCAGCAGGGCGACACGATGGTGGTGGATGGCTACGGCAAGATCGTCGAAGGCACCATCATCGGTTCGAACCTGGGGAGCGGGATTGCGGCGCACACGCACTCCGGGTTCGTATTCGACGCGGGCATCCGCGACGCGGAGGAGAACCGCGAGATCGCCGGCCTCAACGGGCTGTACCGCGGCTACGATCCTTCCGCCTGGGCGCAGATGCAATTGACGGGCATCAACGTGCCGGTGCGGATCGGCCGCGCCACCGTGCTGCCGGGCGACCTGGTGCTGGCGAAGCGCGACGGCGTGATCTTCATCCCGGCGCACCTGGCCGAGCAGGCCATCGTGCGCGCCGAGTTCACCAATTTGCAGGACGCGTTCAATTTCGAGCTCAACAAACAGGGCACCAACGGCGCGGAATTCGAAGGCGGCTGGACGCCGGCGAAGTTTGCGGCGCTGGCGAAGTGGATCGATCAGCATCCCGAAAAACTGAAAATGACACGCGCGCAGTTCGACGCCGAACTGAAGCGCGCCACCACGCCGCGGCCTCAGGGCGGCCGCGGAGGCCGAGGGCAATAAGGCAGGCCCGTGCCTGCCCTGGTTACAAGGTCATGACGCGAAGAGGCTTCCTGTTCTCCGCTGCCGCGACGGCGGCTTCCGCCGCGCCGGCCCGCCTGCCGATTCGCAAGGCGGTCGAATTCAACATGCTGCCGAAGAGTCTCGGCGTGCGTGAGCGCTTCCAATTGGCGAAGGACGCCGGATTCGAGGCGATCGAGTGCCCGACCGCGCCGGATCCAGCGCAGGCGGAAGAGATGCTGGCGGCGTCGCGCGCGGCGGAGCTGCCGATCCATTCCGTGATGAACGCCGAGCATTGGAGCTCGCCGCTCTCCTCTGCGGACCCGGCCGTGGTCGAGCGCGGCATGGAGGGCATGCGCACCAGCCTGCGCAACGCGAAGCTGTGGGGCGCGGACACCGTGCTGCTGGTTCCGGCCGTGGTCAACCCGCAGACTACCTATGCGGAGGCGTGGGAGCGCAGCCGGCGGCAGATCCGGCAGCTAATACCGCTGGCCGCCGGGCTGAAGGTGGCGATCGGGATCGAAGAGGTGTGGAATAAGTTTCTCCTAAGCCCGCTCGAGATGGCCCGCTATGTCGACGAATTCGAATCGCCGTGGGTGCGGGCGTATTTCGACGTGGGAAACATCGAAATCTGGGGCTATCCGCAGGACTGGATCCGCACTCTGGGAAAGCGGATCGCCAAGCTGCACATCAAGGACTTCGCGTTCCGTAAACGGCAGGCGGAGTTCACGCCGCTGCTCGAAGGCGAGATCGACTGGCGTGCCGTGCACGCGGCGCTGGCCGAAATCGGGTACCGCGGCACGGCGACCGTGGAGCTGGCAGGCGGAGACGGCGAATCTCTTCGCGAAGTCAACCGGCGGTTCGAGCGGATTTTGAGCGGAACCGCGTAGCGGAAACCAGCCGATGGCCCGCCCGCCAACGGGAAACCGCCTGTAACAGGCGGCTGCCTGGTAATGGAATCAATAACTTATCGCCCAAAACCGCCTGTTGACAAGCGGGTTTTCGTTGTAAGAACGGCATGGCCTGGCCGGTTACAGAAGCTTCGCAGCCATGGGCCCCCTGTCGAGACTTAGGCTCGCACGGGTTACACGAACTTATATTGCCCGGGAACGGGCAGCGGCGCAGGCTCCGTTTGGAGATCGTAGCCGAACTGCTTCGGCATCAGATCCTGCTGCGAGTTCAGGATCTGGTCCCACGTAATCGCCATGCCGGAATAGGCGGATTCCCGCGCCATGATGCAGGTCAGCGTGCTTTCGGCGATCGGGATCGACTGATTGATATAAGGCCCGCGTCCGAGAATCGAATTCACCGCGTCGATGTGCTCCTGCACGTAAGCGCTGATGCCCTTCGTCCCGAGTTCCGTGCCACCGGCGCGTCCCTTCGTGCCCACGATCGTATCGCTCACATTGTTAAAAGAGCCGCGCGGATACTGCCGGCAGGTGCTCGAAAGATGCACGCCGTTGGGGTAGGTGAAATCGGACGACATATGGTCGTAGATGTTGCCGTACAGCGCGGCGCGCGGGCGCCAGGCCGCGCCGCCGGAGGCGACCACGCGCTCCGGGTGCGCGCCCATCACCCAGTTCATGAAATCGATGTTGTGGAAGTGCTGCTCGACGATCTGGTCGCCGCAAAGCCAGAGGAAGGAGTACCAGTTGCGGTGCTCCCACTCCATGTCGCCCCATTTGGGATCGCGGGCGTTGGCATGGAAGACCGGGCCGGAGAGGTAATTGGCATAGAGCGCGACGACTTCGCCGAGCGCTCCGTCGTGGATCTTCTGCACGGTCTCGACGTAAGGCCGGTCCTCGTGCCGCTGCGCGCCGCTCATCACGGTCAGGTGCTTTTCGGCGGCCTTGCGGCCGGCGGCCATGAAGCGGCGGACGCCGGTGGCGTCCGTGGCAATCGGCTTTTCCGTGAAGACGTGCTTGCCCGCTTCGACGGCGGCCTCGAAGTGGATCGGCCGGTAGCCGGGCGGCGTGGCGAGCATGACGATATCGAGATCGGAGGCAGCGAGCTTCTGGTAGGCGTCGAACCCGACGAAATGGCGGTCGGGCGTGACGGCGACGCGGGGCTGAATGGATTCGACGAGGTCGCGCGCGGACATCTCCTTCGGCTGGCCGCCCCGCTCGACGACAATCCCCGCATGGCGGCTGATGTACTTGGGATCGCGGAGGCTCTTGAGCGAGCCCTCCAGGTGGTCCTCGAAGATATCCGCCATGGCGACAAGCTCCACGTTCTCGTTCCCGGTGAGCATATCGACCGCCGCCTGCGTGCCGCGGCCGCCGCAGCCGACCAGACCGGCGCGTAGTTTCTCCTTGCCCTGGCCCCGGACGAGCTGCGGCCGGACGATGGTAAAAGCCGATGCGGCGAGAATCGAGCGGCGGGAAAGCGCGGTATCCATAATGGCTGAGATCATAGAACAATTTTCGGCGCGGGGAAACCGTGCCGGCCCTGCCTGCGCTGATTCCCGATTGGCGTAGAATGTCGCCGTGCCCCACGAACTCTCGCGCACCGCCCTCGCGATGTCCGCCGCCGGTCTCGCGCTGCTCGCGATTGGCCTCGCGGCCGCGACGAAGGATTTGCTCCAGGCTCGCGGCATCGAAAAGGCCGTAGCCCTGACGCACCTCTGCTTCGCCCTTCCGCTTGCCGTTTTCGGCGCCGAACATCTTGCGAACCCGCAGGCCCTGCTGGCCCTGGTGCCGCGGTACATGCCCCTGCGGATGTTTTGGGTGGATTTCGTTGGCGTTGCGCTGATCGCGGCGTCGCTGAGCATCGCGACGAAAATTCAGGTGCGGTGGTCCGGCCTGCTGTTCGGAACCATGATGTTCCTCTTCGTGGCGATGCTGCATCTCCCCGGGGCGATCACCACCGGCGGCCGGCTCCCGTGGACCATCGTATTCCGCGAGATGGCGTTCGGCGGCGCCGGCTGGGTTTTGGCGGGAAGCGCCATCGGCAGTAGCGACCGCGGGGGCAAATGGCTGATCGCCGTGGGCCGCATGCCGGTCGCGGCCGCCGCGATCTTTTTCGGCGTGGAGCATTTTTTGCATCCGCTCGGGCTCCCTGGAGTTCCGCTCGCAAAGGAGATGCCCGCGTGGGTTCCCGCCCGCTCCGTCGTCGACTATGTGACGGGCGCGTTGCTCGTTAGCGCCGGCGTCTCCGTTCTTCTGCGGCCGCAGATTCGCATGGCGGCCGCGTATCTCGGCGCATGGATCGTGCTCCTGGTGCTGGCGATTTACGTCCCGGTGCTGATCGGCGCGCTGGCGGACCCGAGCGCCGCGGTGCAGGTCGAGGGGCTCAACTACTTTGCCGACACGCTGCTGTTCGGCGGAGCGATACTCTCGCTGGCGCGCGCCGCTGCAGCCGTCCCGCGCGCGGCAGCCGGGCACGCCGGCGGCGCGTAAGCGATGCCTCTGCGCCACCGCTTATAATTGCGCCATGCGCTTCGTGTTGAGTCTATGTCTCTGTGCCGCCGGTCTGCTCGCTCAGACGGTCCTTAAGCCGGATCGGGTCTTCGATGGCGAAGCGATGCACCAGGGATGGGCGGTGCGGGTGAGCGGCGACCGCATTCAGGCCGCCGGTCCGGCGGACGGCATCGAGACGGGCGGCGCCAAAATCGTCGAATTGCGCGGCATGACGCTGTTGCCGGGGCTGGTCGAGGGGCACTCGCATATCCTCCTGCACGCTTACAACGAAACTTCGTGGAACGACCAGGTGGAGCACGAAGGCCTGGCACTGCGCGTCGCGCGCGCGGTGAACCATCTGCGCGATGAGCTGATGGCGGGCTTCACCACGATCCGCGACCTGGGCACCGAAGGCGCAGGCTACGCCGATGTGGAGCTGAAGCAGGCGGTCAACCAGGGAATCGTTCCGGGGCCGCGCGTGCTGGCGTCAACGCGGGCGATCGTGGCCACCGGCGCGTACGGGCCCAAGGGGTTCGCGCTCGAATGGCGCGTGCCGCAGGGCGCCGAGGAGGCCAGCGGGCCGGAGATCATCCGCGTGGTGCGCGACCAGATCGCGCACGGCGCCGATTGGGTGAAGCTGTACGCCGATTACCGCTTCGGGCCGCTGCCGGGCTCGCACCCGACGTTCACCGAAGACGAGCTGAAGATGGCCGTGGAAACCGCGCACAGCGCGGGCGTCCCGGTGGCGGTGCATTCCTCGACGGCGGAGGGCATGCGCCGCGCGATCCTCGCGGGCGTGGACACGATCGAGCACGGCGACGGCGGCACGCCGGAGGTCTTCAAGATGATGGCGGAGCGCCACATCGCGCTGTGCCCCACACTGGCCGCGGGCTATTCGACCGCGCAGTACGCAGGCTGGAAGAAGGGCACACCCGAGCCGCAGGGAATCCAGCGCAAGCGCGCGAGCTTCAAGGCCGCGCTGGATGCCGGAGTCACCATCCTGAGCGGCAGCGATGTGGGCGTGTTCAACCACGGGGAGAATGGACTGGAGCTGGAGCTGATGGCCGCCTACGGGATGCCCAACCTCGATGTGTTGAAGGCGGCGACCTCCGTGGCCGGACAGGTGCTGCACATGAACATCGGACGCGTCGCGCCGGG
>DATGMB010000331.1:0-3165 GCA_035293845.1 Bryobacteraceae bacterium | reverse complement strand
CGGCAGTTAAGCGGTTGAATAAATGCATGTTATCGAACGTTTTCAGCCTGTCCGAAGCCCTATGCTAAGATGAATTGCGCTCGGCCCGGGGCCTTTTCGGCATCTAAACTCATTGACGTGCTTGGGGTTCCGCGCGTTGAGGAGAAAATTGGCAGACCGCGACGCTTCCCGAAAAATTTTGAGCGACAACCGCCAGGCCGGCCACAACTATTTCCTCATGGACCGGTACGAGGCGGGGCTGGTTCTGACCGGGACCGAGGTGAAATCCGCCAAAGACGGGAAGGTCCAGCTCAAGGATGCTTACGCTTCCGTGCTCAACAACGAGGCGTGGCTGATCAACGCCCATATCAGCCCGTATTCCCACGGCAATCGCGAGAACCCGCCGCCGATCCGCAACCGTAAGCTGCTGCTCCACCGGCGCGAGATCGACAAGCTGCTGGGAGTGACCCGCGAGAAGGGGCTGGCCCTCATCCCGACAGCTATCTATCTGAAAAATGGCCGGATCAAGTGCGAGATCGCGGTCGCAAAGGGCAAGAAGCTGCACGATAAGCGGGAGGCTGAGCGCGCGCGGACGGCGGAGGCCGAGGCGCGGGCGGAAATGCGGCGGCGGGCGTAGGCGGGGATCGGGGGCCGCGGGCTGCGTAACGCCTCGCTACAGCAGAGGCGATCCGGGTTGTATCGGCGACTGGCGGATCTCGAGGCATCCGCGGCCGGTGGGCAGCACTTTGCCGGGATTCAGACGGTCCGCGGGATCGAATAGCAGCTTCAGCCGGCCGATCGTCTCTAAAGTCGCCGGACTGAACTGCTGCGGCATGAGCTCATTCTTCTCCATGCCCACCCCGTGCTCGCCGGTAATCGACCCGCCGGCGGCGATGCAGTAGCCGAGGATCTCTTCGCCGGCGGCGCGCGCCTTTTCGAGATCGCCGGGCACCCGCGGGTTGAACAGGATGATGGGGTGCAGGTTGCCGTCTCCGGCGTGGAAGATATTGCTGATCGTCAGGCCGTGTTTCGCGGCCACCTGGTTAATGAACTGGAGCGTCGGGGCGATTTGGGTGCGGGGCACCACGCCATCCTGCACGTAGTAGGTCGGGCTGACGCGTCCGACGGCGCCGAACGCATTCTTGCGGCCTTTCCAGAGCAATTCCCGCTCTTCGGCGCTGCGGGCCACGCGAAACTCGCGGGCGCCGGAGATCTTGCAGGCCTCACGCACCTCCTCGACCTGCTCCTCGACGGCCTCTCGCATCCCTTCGAGCTCGATCAGCAGGACGGCGGCGGCATCCATCGGATAGCCGGCGTGCGTCGCCTCTTCGACCATGCGGAGCATGACGCCGTCGAGCATTTCGACGGCCACGGGCGTGATGGCGCGGGCGGTGATCTCGGCCACGGTGCGGCCCGCGTCCTCGTTGGAATCGTAAATGGCGAGCGCCGTCTTGACCATCTCGGGCCGCCGCATCAGCCGCACGATGATTTTGGTCACCAGCGCCATCGTGCCTTCCGAGCCGGTGAGGAGCCCGGTGAGGTCGTAGCCGGGCAGGTCCGGGGCGCCGCCGGTCCCGACCACGGAGCCGTCCGGCAGCACCAGCTCCAGGCCGAGCACGTGATTGGTCGTGACGCCGTAGGCCAGCGTGTGGGGGCCGCCGGCGTTTTCCGCCACGTTGCCGCCGATGGTGCACGCCCGCTGGCTGGAAGGATCGGGCGCATAGAAGTAGCCGGCCGATTGCACGGCGAGCGTGATATCGAGGTTGACGACTCCCGGCTGCACTACGGCGCGCTCGTTTTCGAGGTCGATTTCGAGAATCCGGTTCATGCGCGCGAACGCGACGGTGATGCCGCCCTGGCGCGGGATGGCGCCGCCCGAAAGCCCGGTGCCCGCGCCGCGGCCGACCAGGGGGACATCAAACTCAGCGGCAATGCGTACGATGGCGGCGACTTCCTCGGTGGAGCGGGGGAACACGACCATGTCGGGCTGGTGCTTATCGACGCTACCGTCGTATTCGTAGAGCGTGAGGTCCTCGGGCCGGTCGAGGTATCCGCGGGGGCCGAGGAGCTTCGCGAGGCGTTTTTTGCAGGCGGGGGGAAGCATGGCGTCTGGGCCGCGCGTTGGGCCAATTACAGCTTCAAGCCCTTCAGATAATCCCGGAATGGCCCGCCGAGGTCATGCCGCCGCAGCGCGTATTCGACGGTGGCTTTGAGGAACCCGAGCTTGTCGCCGGCGTCGTAGCGCGTACCGTCGAAGCGGTAGGCGTAAATGGGGCGGCTGCGGAGCAGGTGCTTCAGTGCGTCTGTAAGCTGGATTTCGCCGCCGGAGCCGGGCTCGATCGCTTGTAGCGAATGGAAGATTTCGGGCGTGAGCACGTAGCGCCCGATGATCGCCAGGTTGGAGGGCGCCTCGGAGGGCTTCGGTTTTTCCACCAGGTCGCGGATGCGGAAGACGCGGTCGTGCGAGCCGTTGTGGTGCACCGGTTCGGCGTCGATGCAGCCGTAGGCGGATATACTCTCGCGCGGCACCTCCATCACGGCGAGAACCGGCGCGCAGAAGAAATTGTAGACATCGAGCAGTTGGCGCAGGCAGGGCGTTTCGGCCTCGATCACGTCGTCGGCCAGCACCACGGAGAACGGCTCCTCTCCCACCAGCTCCATGGCGCGCATCACGGCGTGCCCGAGTCCGAGCGCCTCCTTCTGACGGACGTAGGAGACGTTGATCATGTCGGAGATGCTGTGC
The DNA here is from genome assembly GCA_035293845.1 of Bryobacteraceae bacterium. Classification (GTDB taxonomy): domain Bacteria; phylum Acidobacteriota; class Terriglobia; order Bryobacterales; family Bryobacteraceae; genus DATGMB01. The sequence continues at coordinate 443 of DATGMB010000331.1, read as the reverse complement.
ACGATCGCGAGCAGGTCTTTCTTCTGCCGCGTCTCCAGCAGGTATTCGAGCTCGAAGCTCACGTCGAAGTGGTCTTCGATGGCGGTTTTGCCGCGGCCCGTGACGATGATGATGTTTTGGATCCCCGAATGCAGCGCCTCTTCGACGCCGTACTGAATGATCGGCTTGTCGACGATGGGGAGCATTTCTTTGGGCTGCGCCTTGGTGGCGGGGAGGAACCGGGTGCCCAACCCGGCTGCGGGAAAGACTGCTTTTCGTACCTTTGCCGGCATCTTTTCCTAGTTTGGGGCGGCTGTACCGCCGTTCGCAACTGACTCAATTGTATTTGCACAGCGGCTGTGTTATCTATATGTGTCTGGGAAAACAACAGCAATGGCATACGTTATAGCAGAGCCCTGCATTGGGACGAAAGACACTGCATGCGTCGACGCCTGCCCGGTCGA
>DATGMB010000330.1:0-8598 GCA_035293845.1 Bryobacteraceae bacterium | reverse complement strand
TTACGACGAGAGCAAGCGCTTCGCCGAGGCGCTCACCATGGCGTACCACCGCAAGCACGGGCTGCGGACCAACATCGCGCGCATCTTCAACACGTACGGCCCGCGGATGAAGCTGGACGACGGCCGCGTGGTGCCGGCCTTTCTCGACCAGGCGCTGCGCGGCGAACCGATGACGGTGTTTGGCGACGGATCGCAGACGCGCAGCTTCTGTTATGTGAGCGATCTGGTGGACGGGCTCTACCGCCTGATGCTCTCCGACGAGCGCTACCCGGTGAATCTCGGCAATCCGGCCGAGATGACGATCCTGCAGTTCGCCGAACAGATCCGCAGCCTGACCGGCGCGGCGTCGCCGATCGTATTCCGCCCGCTGCCCGAGGACGATCCGAAGCAGCGCCGGCCGGATATCGGGAAGGCGCGGCGGCTGCTCGGGTGGGAGCCGCGCGTGCCGCTCGAAGAGGGGCTGCGGCCGACGGTGGAGTATTTCCGCGCCTTGCAGGCCGCGGCGGTGTGAAAACCGGCGCCGGCGGCGATACGTTTGCCGCGCGGCGCGCACTAATAGGACGGGTGGCCCGGCGTCGCCCGCCTATGAGGAATGGATTCGCCCGCACGCTTTTCGAGAACCGTCCGCGCAACCCGGAAGACCTGGAGATTTACCGCGCGCAATTGGACGCCTTTCAGCGCAAATTCGGCCGCGCGATGGGTCCGGATGACCCCTTTTTCTTCGATCCGGACGCCGAAACGCCGCAATTCCGCAGCCCGTGCGACGCGGCCGAGGCCGTGGAGCGCATCGCGGAGCTGATGGCGCAGGCGGGCGTCGATGCCGCGGCGATTTACGCCTTCAAGCGGACGCACGGACTGTTCCCGACGCTGGGGCCGCGTTTCTCAGATGACGAGCTGGCCGAGTGGTCGGCGGCGCTGCACGAATATTACGAGCAGATCGAAAGCGGGCGCGAGCAGTAACGCGGCATTGGGCTAAAGCCGCCTGATAGAATCAGGGAAGCGCGCCGCTCCGGCCCGGGTGGCGAAACCGGCAGACGCAACGGACTTAAAATCCGTTTCCCGGCGACGGGAGTGCGGGTTCGAGTCCCGCCCCGGGCACCAACAGGATGAGGGCTCCCGATGTTCGCGATTTGATTCTCAGTAACCCGATTCATCCCAGGGGTGGCGACTGTGCCAGAGGCCCCGAAACGTGAAGGGACAACGAACGGACCCTGAAGCGCTGCAATTCAGTTGTTAGAATTGGGTTGTCGTCTATGGCAGAGATGCTTGTCAAGCAACCTTCCTACGAACTTGGAACCGGAGCTGTTCGCCTGCGCGTGACGCAGACGGGTCCGAAAGAGAACACACTGGCCTTGAGGGTTGAGTACGACAAGGCTGAAGTGCCGGCGCGGGCGTATTATGCCGATTATTGTGATGTGATCCGCGGGAGATCTGGAATCAGCTTGATCTTCGGCAAATTGAAGCCAGGCACGTCAGTACTACGGAACAAGGTGGAAATTGTATTTCCCGAGGACCTCTTCATCCGTCAATTGTGGAAAAATTCACGAGAACTTCACGCCAAGCTGTCGGAGGACTTCAAGGAGCATCCCTTGGATCCGGTAATGGACCTGAAGGACACGGACACGGTCCAAGCGTTCAGAGCTAATAACGTCATGATGCTAGGGACGAAAGATGACGGAGTATTGGACTTTTACTATATCGCTCCAACCGAAGTCCATTACGCTTACGCAAAGAAAAAGACTGACATCGCGCTGGATCCGGTCATCCGGGTTGTCCTCTCAGGGGGGGTGTTGTTCGAGATGCTTGAAAGATGCGGGAAAATTGTTGAGCGATTACCAAATTTCGACCGTATAATGGAAGAGGAGTAGTATTCCTATGGCGACCGTGTGGGACATTCAAAACGAGCTCGACGCAGCCGTTGTCGAAACACAGCGCACAACTGTGCGCCCGAGCGCTCGGAAGACTGCGTGTTTTACGGTCATAGCCGTTGCGACAGGAGCACTGTTTTGCTTGAGCAACGCTGCTATCGGCCACATTGAGGAGGGCGTCGCCTCCGCTTCAATTATTGGCATTGAGAGGGTTCCACGAACAGACAGCGCTCCAAAGAAGCCAGTTCGTCGGGAGCGAGAGCAGTACGCTCCTGATGCCCTCCAGGGATTATCGACACATCGGCTTGCTCAAACTTTTGGAGGAGTGTTCGTGCCCGTCGAAGAAGACTCCGCCTCGGTTGACTTCAATTTCGGATAAACTAGGTTGGCCGAGGACCTCTACGAAGCCCCGCGGGCCGCAATTAGCCAGGGCGATATTCTAGCCACGCTCCCGAATGCCCACTTGGTGCCCCCCTTGTGCGCATTATTTGACCGTGGTGATGGAACTCTGCAAGCAGAGCCGGACACGCATCCGGATTTCAAGGACAAGGGTCAGCGAGTGATCGCCTCGTGTCGACGAGCAAAAGCCTTGCTCCTGACCTATGACTGTGAGATTGATAAGCCGAAGGCGGAGAACTGGATCATCTTACCGATTGTCCCGTTGTCCGTCATCCCCGGCGGATCACATTCTGACATCAAGAAGAACAAGGTGTTCTCGCTTCTCTACCTTCCAAAACACCGGGACATCCTCGTAGAAGACAGCGTGGTTGTCTTAAACCACTCAACCACGCTGAACAAACAATTCGTTCAAGAAGCTACGCGGATTCTTTCCTTGAGTGATACCGGGAGGAGGGCGCTGTATGCCCAGTATATTCGCTGGCTCACCCGATGGCAACTGGCAGAAATTAGGTGCCCCCACTGTACCGCTACCTTCAATGCTATGGACGGCATGACTGTGCGCCCTGATTAGCGGCCTGCTTCGATGTATTGATGCAGCGGACTTCCAGGCTATTTTGTGATGGCGTTCCGGCCTCGGCCCTCTTGGTTTGGGGCGAACTGGGAGAGCAGCGACTTCGCAGCTAGTGAGGAATGCAGCTGCTTCACCGACTCATCTGCAATGATTTCCCTTTCCTCCATCCACAAGCAGTACGGCAAGCAACTCGTCTTCGTCGATGCCTCATTCCAATTGAATCCCGGCGAGCGCGTCGGGCTGGTCGGGCCGAACGGGTCGGGCAAAACCACGCTGTTCCGCATGATTGTCGGCGAGGAGGATCCGGACGAGGGCGAGGTTTCCGTGCCGAAGCGGCTCACCATCGGCTATTTCCGCCAGGATGTGGAAGAGATGCGCGGGCGCTCGACGCTCGACGAAGCCATCGCGGGCAGCGGGCGCGTGGGCGATCTGCATCACGAATTGGAGCGCCTCGAGATCGCCATGGCGGACCCGGAGCAGGCGGACCGGATGGACGAGATCCTCGATCGCTTCGGCCACGTGCAGGAAGAGTACGACCACCTGGGCGGCTACGCGCTCGAAGCGCAGGCGCGCGAGGTGCTGCACGGGCTCGGCTTCCACGACGATCAGATCGAGGGCGACGTGGGCGCGCTCTCGGGCGGCTGGAAGATGCGGGTGGCGCTGGCGCGCGTGCTCCTCGGCCGTCCCGACGTGCTGCTGATGGACGAGCCGACCAACCACCTCGATATCGAATCCATCATCTGGCTCGAGCAGTTCCTCAAATCGTACTCGGGCGCGCTGCTGATGACGTCCCATGACCGGGAGTTCATGAACCGCGTGGTCACGAAGATCGCGGAGATCGATTCGGGCGAGATCACGGTCTACTCCGGTAATTACGATTTCTACGAGCGCGAGCGTGCCATCCGGGAATCGAATCAGCAGGCGGCGTTCGCCCGTCAGCAGGCGATGCTCGCCAAGGAACAGCGCTTCATCGAGCGCTTCAAGGCGCACGCGGCCAAGGCGGCGCAGGTGCAGAGCCGCATCAAGGCGCTGGACAAGATCGAAAAAATCGAGCTGCCGAAGAAGCGGCAGGCGGTGAAGTTCGAATTCCGCACGCCGCCGCGTTCGGGCGATCAGGTGGCGGTCATCGAGGGGGTGCACAAGGCCTACGGACCGCGCGTGATTTACTCCGGCTTCAATCTGACGGTGCGGCGCGGCGAGCGCTGGGCGGTGATGGGACGCAACGGGGCGGGGAAGACCACGCTGCTCAAAATGATCGCCGGCGCGTCCGCGCCCGACGCCGGCACGGTGCGGATCGGCGCCAGCGTGCGCATGGGCTACTTCGCGCAGCAGTCGCTGGACGTGCTCGACGGGGACCTCACCATCATCGAGCAGCTTCAAAAGGATTTCCCGCAGGATTCGCTCGGCTCGCTGCGCACACTGGCGGGCGCGTTCCAGTTTTCGGGCGACGATGTCGACAAGAAAATCCGGGCGCTTTCGGGCGGCGAAAAATCGCGCCTCGCGATGGCACGGATGCTCTACGATCCGCCGAATTTCCTGGTGCTCGACGAGCCCACGAACCATCTCGATCTCGCGACCAAGGAGATGCTGGCCGAGGCTTTGTGCGGCTTCGAGGGCACGATGATTTTCGTCTCGCACGATCGCACATTCCTGCGCGCGCTGGGCTCGCGTGTGCTCGAGCTGGGGGGAGAAAGCGGAACCGAGCGCGAGCCGCTCGTGTATCCCGGATCGTACATCGAATACGTGCAGAAGCTGGGGCACGAAGCGCCGGGAATTCACGCATAGAAACCGTTTCAACAACGGAAAACCGCTAAAATTAGCGGTTTTGCCAAACCGGGCTTTTTAGAATCAGCAGGTTGCCGGGACGCGCCGCTAGTCTTTAGCGGTTTTTCGTTTGGCGAAACGGGGGAGCGTGTCCTGCCGGACCCCCTCGTCAAGCCTTCCCGCGTGAACCCTCGCGGACGCCTTTTGGTAAAGTTGTACCTTATCATCGACCAGGAGCGACCGCGAATGTTCCGACGCCGCCTCAGCCTTTTAAGCCCGCTTTGCGCCCTCGCGCTGGCCGGGCTCGCCATCTACGCGCAGCAGACCCGCGCGGGAGGGCAATACCCCGCCAGCCTGCTCGCCGGCCTCGAGTGGCGGGACGTTGGCCCCATGCGCGGAGGGCGCACGTTCGGCGTCGCGGGGAACGCCTCCCAGCCCGACACGTTCTACATGGGCTCGGCGGGCGGCGGCGTATGGAAGACGGAGAATGCCGGGCGCACCTGGCAGCCGATCTCGGACCACGGCATCCCGATCGGCTCCATCGGCGCGATCGCCGTGGCGCCGTCGAATCCCGACATCGTCTACGTCGGCACCGGCGAGCCCTCGATCCGCAGCCAGCACTCGTACGGCATCGGCATGTTCAAATCCACGGATGCCGGCAGGACGTGGACGCATATCGGTCTCGAGGGCACCAGCCAGATCGGCCGCGTCGCCGTCGATCCGACGAATCCGAACCGCGTGTACGTGGCCGCCCTCGGGCACGTTTACGAAGCGAACCCCGACCGCGGCGTCTACCGCTCGACCGATGGCGGCGCGACGTGGAAGAAGGTCCTCTTCAACAGCAAAGATCCGAACAACGTGGGCGCGATCGACCTGGCGATCGACCCGAAGAATCCCCGCGTAATCTACGCGTCTCTTTGGGCGACCCGGCGTCCGCCATGGTCCGTCTATGCGCCCTCGAACATGCCGGGCGGCGGGCTGTACAAATCGACCGACGGCGGCGACACCTGGAAGCAGCTCACCGGCGGGCTGCCCACCGATGAGTTCGTCGGCAAGATCGGGATCGCCATCGCGCCGAGCAATCCGCGCCGGCTGTGGGCGGTGATGGACGACCTCGGCACCGGCGTGCCGCGCGGCATCGGCGGCGGCGGAGGCGCGGGGCGCGGCGCGGAGCCTCCGGCGACGGGCGGCGGCGTGTATGTCTCGGATGACGCCGGCGCCACCTGGAAGCTGGTCAATCGCGAGAACCGGCTGTGGGGCCGCGGCTGGTACTTCGAGGCCGTGAGCGTCGATCCGGCGAATCCCGACAAGGCCTACGTGATCAACACCGCGGTGTACGTCACGACCGACGGCGGCAGGAAGTTCGTCCCGCTCAAGGGCGCGCCCGGCGGCGACGATTACCACCAGCTTTGGATCAACCCGCGCGATGGCAACCGCATGGTGCTGTCGAGCGACCAGGGCACCGTGGTGAGCGTGGATGGCGGTAAGACCTGGAGCTCGTGGTACAACCAGCCGACCGCGCAGATCTATCACGTCGCGGCTGACAACCGTTTCCCGTACTGGCTCTACGGCGCGCAGCAGGATTCCGGCGGCGTCGGCGTGAGCACGTGGTCGCGCGAAGGCGTGCTCAATTTCCGCAACTGGGAGCCGATCTGCGAGGCCGGCGAGAGCGACACCGTGCTGCCCGATCCCAAGGACGGCAACATTCTCTACGGCCGCGGCACGGGCCGCTGCGATCAGGCGCTGAATATCCCGGTGCCGCTCGGTGGCGAGCTGCCGGCGCCCGATCCGAACGACCCCAACCGCAAAACGTGGACGCTGCCGCAGGCGTTCTCGCAGGCCGATGAGGCGCTCTATTACGCCAACCAGTTCATCTTCCGCTCGCGCGACCGTGGCAAGACGTGGGAGAAGATCTCGGGCGACATGGCGCGCGTGCATCCCGAGGTTCCGAAGACGCTCGACCCCGTGACCGCCAAGGATATCGACCAGCCGATGACCGACCGCTTCGGCGTGGTCTACAGCCTCGGCCCCTCGCCGCTGCGCGCCAATGTGGTGTGGGCCGGCACGGACGACGGATTGATTTACGTGACGCGCGACGACGGCAAGAGCTGGCAGAACGTCACGCCGCCGGCCATGACTGCGTGGAGCAAGGTATCGCAGATCGAGGCCGGGCATTTCGACGCCGATACGGCCTACGCTTCCGTCGACCGCCATCGCATCGCCGATCCCAAGCCTTACATCTACCGCACGCACGATGGCGGCAAGACCTGGCAGAACGTGGTGGACGGCATCCCGGCGGGGGCGTACGTCAACTCCGTGAAGGAGGATCCGGTGCAGAAGGGCCTGCTCTACGCCGCGACCGAGCTGCGCGTGTATGTCTCCTTCGATGACGGCGCCCAGTGGCAGCCGCTGCAGAACAATATGCCCGTGACTTCGGTGCGGGACATCATCGTGCATGGCGACGACCTCGCCATCGCCACGCACGGGCGTGGCTTCTGGGTGATGGACCATGCCGAGGCGCTGCGCCAGATTGCGGCGCGCGGGCAGCAGATCGCCGGCGCGGCAGCGTACCTGTTCCAGCCTGGCGAGACTTTCGCGATCCGCGCGGGCGGCATGAACGGCACACCCATGCCGATGGACGAGCCGCAGTTGCAAAACCCGCCGGCGGGCGTGGTGGCATATTACTGGCTGAAGAACGCCCCCGCGCAGCCGCTCAAATTGGAACTGGTGGATGGCCGCGGCGCCGTCCGCGCCTGCGCCGCCAGCGACACGCCGGTGCGCCCGCCCGATACCGATACGCTCAACGTGGAGGCCAAGTGGATGCAGCCGGCGCAGCCGCCCTCGGCGACGGCCGGCATGCACCGTTACGCGCTCGCCGCGGCAGCGGGCCGCGGCGGCTTCGGACGCGGCGCGGCAGCTCCGCCCGCGCCGGATGCCTGCCATCCGGCGGGCGCAGCCCCGCAGCAGGCCGAGGGCGGACGCGGCGGACGTGGCGGCCGTGGCGCCGGCGGTGGCGGTGGCGGTTTCGGCCGCGGCGCTGCCGGCCTGCAGCCCGGCGAGTACACCGTGCGGCTGACCGTCGACGGCCAAACCTACACGCAGCATGTGACCGTCAAACCCGACCCGCGCGGCGCGCCCACGGGTCCGGCGGCGACGATGGGCGGCGACGAGGATCAGTGATTTCCACGCGGAGCTTGCTCGAATCCGCGGGGCAGCGGCCCGGACCGATAGAATAGAGGAAGCCGTTCCCGGCTCCAAACAGACGGCTCAACCCACCGCAATTCGGCGAGCAACTAGGGAGGCGCATGTCGATGCGGCTCGTATGACAGATTCAACCTTCTTAACGAGGGTCGCACTAAAGAACTTCAAGAGCGTGGCAGCGTGTGACGTTGCCCTTGGTCCGCTGACGTTTTTGGTGGGGCCCAATGGCGCCGGGAAGAGCAATTTTCTTGACGCATTACGCTTCGTCACGGATTCGCTTCGAACCTCGCTCGAACATGCGCTTCGGGAGCGCGGCGGCATCAATGAAGTGCGCCGGAGGTCAGGCGGGCACCCGAATCACTTCGGATTGCGTTTGTGGTTCAATCTGGCGAGCGGAGAATCCGGGCATTACTCATTTCGCATCGGTGCGCGCCCGGCGGGCGGATTTGAAGTTCAGGAGGAAGAATGCACGATTCGGCCTGCTGAAGCGCTTGGCGAGGCGCAACACTTCCGCGTCGAACGCGGTACGGTAGTTGCCACGACCCAGCAAGGACCCGTGGCATCCCTGGACCGTCTCTACCTGGTCAATGCTTCCGGGTTGCCCCCATTTCGTCCTGTCTACGATGCTTTATCGAGGATGGGTTTTTATAGCTTGAATCCGGACCGCATTCGCGACCTTCAATCTCCCGACGCCGGAGAGTTGCTGGCTCGCGATGGCAGTAATATCACCAGTGTTCTGGCGCAATTAAATAAAAACCACCATGGGCGGAAAGCTCGCATCGAGGAGTATCTGGC
>DATGMB010000329.1:0-23140 GCA_035293845.1 Bryobacteraceae bacterium | reverse complement strand
TGGCGCTTCAGCTTGCAATTCTTGCAGCGTTTGGGCTCGTTCTTGAAGTTCTTGTCGTGGAAGAAGTGTTGTTCTCCCGCTGTGAATACGAAATCCGCTCCGCAGTCCACGCACTTGAGGACGCGATCCTGAAACTCCGGCATAGCAACTGTGCCCCGTTATGAACCTGAACATGTGATGGAGACGGCGGGCCGAGGACCCGCCGTCTCTGGGTTATTCGACTTCCCGGCGACTTTTCTTCCGGTTGCGTTTGCGGGCCAGCGCCTGCTTGGCCCGGAGCTTCTCGCCCGGCTTCAAATAGAAGGAGTGCCTCTTGACCTCCTTGATGATGTCCTCCTGCTGGACTTTTCTTTTGAAGCGGCGAAGGGCGTTTTCAAGCGTTTCGCCCTCCTGAAGCTTTACTTCAGCCAAACGACTACACCTCCCAACTCGACCAAGATTCCTGTGCGTAGCTTTGGATTTTTTGTGAGAGACCCGACCATTGGAGACTGCCTGGCGCTAACCCAAAAATTTCCTGCGCTTCACACAGAAGGTACTGATATCATAGGTGGTTGACGGATAAAGTCAAGCCCCAATTTGGTGCCGGAAAGGCCAGACAAGCGTTCAGAGTGTCCAAACAGCCTTTCTTTTCACGGATTTAAGCTGAAATGGAGAAAATCCTCGCGATTTTACTGGCGGGCGGCGCTGGTGAGCGTCTCGCGCCTCTGACGAAGGACACCGCCAAACCGGCCGTACCCTTCGGAGGGGCTTATCGGATCATCGATTTCACGCTCTCCAACTGCATTAATTCCGATCTTCGGCGAATATTCATTTTAACACAATATAAATCGCTCGAACTGACGCGGCACATCCGCGACGGATGGAACATCCTTTCGGCGGAGCTCGGGGAGTATATCGAGATCATCCCGCCGATGAAGCGGGTCTCCGAAGACTGGTATCAAGGCACGGCGGATGCCGTGTTTCAGAATTTCCAGAGCATTGAGGCGGAAGCGCCGGAGAAAGTCCTGATTCTCGCGGCCGACCACATCTACAAGATGAACTACCACGAAATGGCCGACTGGCACCGGAGGCATCGCGCTGAGGTGACGATCGCGACCATTCAGGTTCCGCCGGAAGAGGCCTGCCGGTTCGGCGTGGCGGAGATCGAGGCGGATTACCGGATCGTGGGTTTCGAGGAGAAGCCGAAGCACGGGCATCCGGTGCGGTCGCGCTTCGATCCCTCGATGGTGAGCGCGTCGATGGGGATCTACATCTTCAACACCGACGTGCTGTTGCGCGCGCTGCACGAGGACGCTCAGGACGCCAACTCGAGCCACGATTTCGCCAAGGACATCATCCCGCGCATCCTCGGGCGGGTCCGCGTGGTGGCCTACGATTTTCAGGACATCAACGCCAAACAGGTGCGTTACTGGCGCGACGTCGGCACGCTGGATGCCTACTACGAGGCCAACATGGACCTGGTATCCGTAGTGCCGGAATTCAACCTGTACGATCAGCGGTGGCCGATCCGCACGCGCGTAACGCAGAATCCGCCGGCGAAGTTCGTGTTCGCGCAGGAGGGGCGGCGGATGGGAGTCGCGGTGGATTCCATCGTGAGCGCCGGCTGCATCGTTTCGGGCGGGCGCGTGCTGCACTCGATCCTCGGACCCGGCGTGCGCGTCAACAGTTACTGCGAAGTCGAGTATTCCATCCTGATGCCCGACGTGGAAATCGGGCGCTACAGCAGGATCAGCCGGGCGATCATCAATACCGGAGTGAAAATTCCCGAATCGACGGCAATCGGGTTCGATCCCGAGGCGGATCGGGCACGGGGCTACCATGTCACGGAAGGTGGGATCGTCGTTGTGGCGTGAGCGGGGATTGGGGGTTGGGGATTGGGGAGCGAGGCGAACGTGGAATGAGCAGCAGTTTCCGGCGACTGGAGGTTTGGCAGCGCGGCATGGAGCTTGTTGAGGCGGTGTATCGTGTTTCGGCCAGCTTTCCGAAAGCCGAATTATATGGCATCACCAGTCAGATTCGACGGGCTGCGCTGTCTGTACCCTCGAACATAGCGGAGGGGCATACGCGAGCTTCGACGAGAGAATATATTCAGCATCTCTCGGTAGCCCAAGGATCATTGGCGGAAGTAGATACGCAATTGGAATTGGCGGGGCGACTGGGCTATCTCGATACAGCGGATTTGGCGCCGCTCCAATCGCAGTGTCTGATCCTCGGCAAGCAATTGCATCAATTGCGCGATGCGCTGCTCAAGCGTTTACGAAGGGCATCTGCCCCCAATCCCCAATCCCTGATCCCCAACCCCCAGGTTCTTAGGAGCAACCATTGACAACCATCATAGACGTTATCGGAAGAGAGATACTCGATTCCCGCGGGAATCCGACCGTGGAGGCCGACGTTCATCTGGCCGACGGGAGTTTCGGCCGCGCGGCGGTGCCTTCGGGCGCCTCGACGGGCGAGCATGAAGCAGTCGAGCTGAGAGATGGCGATAAGTCACGTTATCTCGGAAAAGGCACGAGAAAAGCCGTGGAGAACATCAACGGCGAGATTGCCAAAGCGCTCGAAGGCGAGGACGCATTCGATCAGGCGGGGATCGACCGCCTCATGATCGAGCTCGACGGCACGCCGAACAAGGGACGCCTGGGCGCCAATGCGATCCTGGCGGTTTCGATGGCCGCGGCGCGGGCTGCCGCCTCGTCGCTCGGCTCGCCGCTCTACCGTTATCTGGGCGGCGTCGCGGCGCGGACCCTGCCGGTGCCGATGATGAACATCATCAACGGCGGCGCGCATGCTGATAATTCAGTCGATCTGCAGGAATTCATGATCGCTCCCTTTGGCGCAGAGAAGTTTTCCGAGGCGCTGCGCATGGGCGTCGAGGTGTTCCACACGCTGAAGAAGGTACTGAGCAAGAAAGGGTACTCGACGGCCGTCGGCGACGAGGGCGGATTTGCGCCGATGCTGAAGTCGAACGAAGAGGCGATCGAAAGCGTGCTCGAAGCCATCTGCCAGGCCGGGTACAAACCGGGCGAGCAGATCGGCATTTGCCTCGATCCGGCATCGAGCGAGTTCTACCAGGACGGCAAGTACGTCTTCAAGAAATCGGATAAGAGCCAGCGGACCAGCGAGCAAATGGTGCAGTTCTGGGCGGATTGGGTCGCGAAATATCCGGCGATTCTCTCGATCGAGGACGGCATGGCCGAGGACGACTGGGCGGGCTGGAAGCTGCTGACCGAGACCGTCGGAAAGAAGGTGCAACTGGTCGGCGACGATCTGTTCGTGACCAACAGCGTGCGCCTGAAGCGCGGGATCGAGCAAGGCATCGCGAATTCGATTCTTGTCAAGGTCAACCAGATCGGATCGCTCACCGAAACCCTGGAGGCGATGGCTATGGCCGCGCGCTCCGGCTACACCGCCGTGGTTTCGCACCGCTCGGGCGAGACGGAGGATGCGTTCATCGCGGATCTCGCGGTAGCGACCAACGCGGGCCAGATCAAAACCGGCTCGGCCAGCCGCACCGATCGCATCGCCAAATACAACCAGTTGTTGCGCATCGAAGAGGAGTTGGGCGGCGCGGCGCAATTCCTGGGAAGGAAGGCGTTCCGCCAATGAACAAACTCGTGCTGGTGCGCCACGGCGAAAGCACGTGGAACAAAGAGAACCGCTTTACCGGCTGGACGGATGTAGATCTTTCCGAAAAGGGGCGCCAGGAGGCGAAAGAAGCGGGCCAGGTCCTGCGCGCGGAAGGGTACACGTTCGACGTCGCGTACACCTCGGTGCTGAAGCGGGCCATCCGGACCCTCTGGACGGCGTTGGATGAAATGGACCTGATGTGGATTCCGGTGCACCGGACTTGGCGCCTGAACGAGCGCCACTACGGCGCGCTCCAGGGGCTGAATAAGGCCGAAACCGCCGCCAAATTCGGCGAGGACCAGGTCAAAATCTGGCGTCGCAGCTATGACATCCAGCCGCCCGCGCTCACGCCGGAGGACGAGCGCTATCCCGGCCGCGATCCCCGCTATCGCTCCCTCACCAAAGACGAGCTTCCCTTGACCGAGTGCCTGAAGGACACCGTGGCGCGCTTTCTGCCCTATTGGCATGAGACCATCGCACCAGCGGTCCGCGCCGGGCAGAAGGTGCTGATCGCTGCTCACGGCAACAGCCTCCGCGCGCTGGTGAAATACCTCGACGAAATTTCCGAGGCGGATATCGTGGAGCTGAACATTCCGACCGGCATGCCGCTGGTCTACGAGCTCGACGACGACCTGAAGCCGCTCAACCGGTACTATCTCGGGGATCCCGAGAAGGTGAAGGCCGCAATGGAGGCCGTCGCGGCGCAGGGCAAGAAAAAGTAGCAGCCTGCACTTTGACGCAAAGGCGCGAGACGAAAGGAACGCCAGAATGTTCTTAGCGCCTCTGTGTCTCTGCGTCAAGTGAACGCTACGACGGCAGCACTAACCGGGCCTTCACCGATCGGGATCAGGTTGAACACCGGACGGGGCTGGTAACGGCGCAGAGGGTCGGAGTTTGCGAGCGTGTTCACGCGAATGACGGCCAGATCGCCGGATTTGCGGTTGAGCACCAGGGCATATTGGTCCTGGCCGCGGCGAGCGGGCGTCAGCACGATCGCACCGGGCTCCTGGCCGACCTGCACGGCCGCCACGAGCTTTCCGCGGTTCTCGAAATCGAGCACGGTCACGGTATTCGCCTCCGGGTTGGCGATCATGAGATAACCGGGCGTGTCCGTGATCGCCATGCCGGCCGGAGCGTGGCCGGCCAGGAAGGTTTCCCCAACCTCAGTCTCGTACGGGTAAACGACGACCACGGCATCCATGCCGTCACCGGTCAGAAAGACCTGGCCGCCATCCGAATTCACCGCAAAATGGCGCGGCTCGATCGGGAGCGGGAGCCGGACCACGGCCCCGCCGGTCGAGCAATCGAAAATCGTGAGGCTGCGCGCGGCGCGGCTCGCCACCATCAACTGACGGCCGTCCTTGCGGAAGCGTACCAGGGATGGCTCATCGGCGCAGGCGATTGCGTGGACCGGGCCGCCGGGCAGCGCGGCGATCGAGACCGTGCGGGAAGCGGCGCACGCGACGGCCGCGGGGCCGGTTTCGCAGACATCGAAGGAATCGGGCGGCGGCGTGGCGATGCGCGCGCGCGGGCGCAGCGAATCGAGCGGCAATTCCACCAGTCCCGCGGGATCGCGGGAGAGAATCCAGAGAGCCCCGCCCTGCGGCGCGAACCGCATCTCGACGGCCGTGTTGGCGGCACGCGCGCGCCGGGTGACCCGGAGCGCCGCGGCATCGATTTCGAACACCGTTCCGGCTTCCGGCGCCAGGACGTAAACCTTCGGTTGGACGGGGTCCGCAAGGATGGCCGCCGGCGCGGCATCGAGCGGAATCTGCTTTCGCAGGCGAAAGCGGGTCAGATCCACCACGGCAATGGATCGGCTTGCCTGGTTGGCGACGAAGCACAGGCCGCGAAAGCCGGTCGCTTTCCGGCGCCCGCAACCGAGAGCGGCCGCCGAAGAAAGGAGCAGCGCACGGCGCGAAAGTCCCTCCGCCGTCTGCGTGCGGATTTGCTGGTGCTTCACCGGACTATTGTAACGAGGACGCGGCGGCCGGCGCTAATTCCGCGCGCTCCTATGGGCTCGGTGCAGCGGCGGAAATTTGGGCATACAGCGCGCGGCTCTTCTTTTCGGCTTTCCGGTCCGCGAGCCAGGCGCGGAGGAGGTCGAAGCCGATGCGGCCGGCCTCCGCGCTGCGCCAGACGATGTTATCGCGCAGGAAGTGGTTCCGCGCCGTGAGGGTCACGCGGCGCACGCAGCGGACTGCCAGGGGTGGCGCCGGGCCGGAGCGGCGGTCCGCGATGGCGAGCCGCGGCTCCCGGCAGGAGTTCAGAAAAACAACGGCGACGCGGCCATCGGACTCCAGACCCTGGCGCGCGTCCGGGCCGTAGAGGGCAGCCGCCGGACGCGCGGCGTATTGCACGGCATCCACGCAGCCGGTGAACTTCAGATCGTGCACGACCTTGTCGCGCTCCAGATCCACGTCGTTTTCGATGCGGTGCGCGAAGCCGAACGGCCGCATCGAGAACGTTGCGGCGACGTCGCGGGTGGCCGCCGACGCCCACACGGGGCGGCCGTCGAAATCCTGCTGCGGGCGGCGCCAGACCCGCAGATGGTCGCGCTTCTCGAACGTGTCGAGCGCCTTCTGGAAGCCGAAGTCCGCTTCGGAGCCTTCGAGCAGCAACGTACGCATCGGGGCATCGGGGTAGGCACGATCCTCGGCGATGGCGCGGATCACATGCCAGCGCGTGGCGGCGTTGTGTCCGAGCGAGCCCGTCCAGCCAGCGGCGGCGAAGGCGGCAGCGATCTCTTCCGACGTGCCGACGTACACGAGCGTGATCGGGTCCTGTGGCTGGCCGGCTGAATAGCTCCAGGCGGGTAGGCCGGCGACGAGCGAGGTCAATGCCGCAAGCTGTCCCGCCGCGAGGCTGGCGCCGGCCGGGCACTCGGAAACATGGCCCAGTTCCTGCGGGAACCGGATGGAGACGCGGATCTCCGTTCCGGGGCCATAATCGATCTCGGGATCGGGAAATCGGAGGGCCGCGGTCTCCGCCGCAAACAGCGGAACCATCAGGAACGGGTGTCCGGCGGCAGCGAACACCAGCCGCTGGGCGGCGCGATTGGAAAGCGAAGCCGTAGCGCGAATCCCGTGCACCGCGCCGTGTTTATCGACGCGCTCGCGTGCGTTTTCAATGTCGGCCAGCCGCGCCTCGACGGGAAAGCTGCGCCCGTTGGCCAGGATCAGTTGGCGGAATTCCAGCCGCAACCCCGCGCTTTCATGCACCAGACCCAGCCCGACCTTGTGGACGTGCGTCACCGCACCGCTCAGCGTGACATCGTCCGGCAGCCGGGCGCCATCCGCCAGGCAGAGTGGGGTAGTGATCTGCGCGGCGATTTCCGCGCCGGAGCGGGTCCGATAGGAGGAGACCGGAGCGAGCAGCCGCGCATCGACGACGATAGTTTGCGCGGCGGCGATGGCCGGCAGCATCGCGAGCCACAGTGCGCAGCATCTCATTGACTCCAAAGTATAACTTAGCCGACCGGAGTACTGCGGTACCGGGTTCGGCCACGGGACGGCCGCTCACTGTATACTTGGAAGTAGACATTTTATGAAAGCGAGCATTGTGGATTTGCGATACCGGATGAAATCCGTGCTGGCCGCGCTCGACCGCGGCGAGACGGTGACCGTGCTGTATCGCGGCCGTGAAAAGGCGCGGCTGGTGCCCATCGAAAAGGCGGAGAAGCCCAGAAAACCATCGGACGACCCCGCCTGCGGTATGTGGGCGGACCGGGAAGATATGGCCGACGTGGCCCAATACGTACGCAATTTGAGGAGGCCGCGCCGGTTCGATGATGTTTGATACCGATGTGATGATCTGGTTTCTGCGGCGCCGGCCCGCAGCCGTGTTGTTGGTCGACCGGGAACCGTTACGCCGGCTCTCGATCGTCTCCCTGATGGAGCTTCTGCAGGGTGCCAAATCGAAACGGGAGGCTGCGGAGATTCGGAGGTTTCTTCGCGATAACGATTTCGATGTCGTTGCCGTTGATGAGTCGACCAGCCACGCGGCGTTGGCCTTTATCGAAGAGCACGCACAGGCTGACGGTCTGCAGATCCCCGACGCCCTGATCGCGGCCACCGCGTTACAGACCGGGGACGTACTGGCAACCGCCAACGTGCGGCATTTCCGCCGGCTGCACGGCCTGGAGCTCAAGCACTTCCGGCCGGACTGATCCGCGCTAACGGCCGTTCATGACGGCGCGCAGGTCCTCGTACTGGTCCGTGGCAATGAAATTGACGCCGGCGGCGAGGGCCGCCTTCCAGCGGATCGCGGCGGCTGCCCGCGTGCCGAAGTTGTAGTTCTGGTCCCAGCCGCGATTTTCGGCGGCGTTGAAGCCATCGAGGGTGTAAAAGCGGATCCAGTAGCCCATGCGATGGGCGTGGTCCACCAGAGCGCGGAGGCGTCGGTCCTTTTCGGCGGTCCAGTCGCCGGCCTGGCGCTGGCCGCCCTCTTCGACCTCGTGCCAGGAATTGTTCCACCACCGGCGGTAGGTGGTCGGCCGCTCGGTCAGGAGATCCGCCGGCCGCAGCGTGGCGAGCAGGTGCTCGCGCTCATCGCGGGATCGGGTGGCGATCGCTTTGGTATGGGCCGACCCGAACAGCCGCAGTTTTCCCCCTACCGGCACTTCGTTGTAAAAGACCGATTCCTGTTCATCCGAATCCTCGGTGATGACCAGAATCGGCTTGCGGTCGAAGGCCGTAAGCTGATGCGGATCTTCGCTCTTGCGCGCCGTGGTCAGCCAGTCCTGATATTGTCCGAGCAGATCCCAGACCGCGTGCAACAGCGGCGTAACCGTGGTCTTGAAATCGAAATGCAGGACGATCAGGGGCCAGCGGTCGCGGTCGTTATCCTGGAGGGCCTTTTCGACGATGGGGCGCACCCGCTCGAAGAAGTATTGACGCAACTCCGGCTCGGCGCCGGTGACTTTGTCGGTATGGGAAACCACGACGCGGCCCTTACCCGTTGCCGGGTCGGCGTACCAGGCCAGGTCCTGTTCGATGGCGACCGGGAAACCGGTACCGATCGCGCGGTCGATGCGATCGGCCCACTCGCCCTTGTAGGGATAGCAGTTGTGCGCATCCAGCACGGGGCGGTTGTGGTTCAGGAAGTCGAGCGGGCTCTGGGCGGAGGCGAAGGAAACAAGCAGGAGAAGGGCGGCGGCCGGTCTCATCAACTGCCAGGATAACTTGCGCGGCGCACCGGTGGCCTGCGTACCTTTACCGCGTTAACATATGTGAGATGAAATACGCGGGATTGTTGCTGGCGGTGATGGGCATTCTGGCGCTCGGTGTGTCGCGTGGGACCGCTCAGGAGGAGCCGGTTCCGGGCCGCGACGGCTGGATCAGCATGTTTGACGGCAAGACGCTCGATGGCTGGAAGGCCAATGAGAATCCGGAAAGCTGGAAGGTGGTGGATGGCGCCATCACCGGCGATGGCGAGCGCAGTCACCTGTTCTGGATGGTTCGGGAATGCGAGAACTGCGAGTTCCGTGCCGAAGTGAAGCTGAACCACAGCGGCAATTCGGGGATGTATATCCGGGCCGCGTTCGGCCCCGGCTTTCCGAAGGGCTACGAAGCGTAGGTCGAGAACACGTCTCCCGATCCGCAGCGGACCGGAAGCCTGTACGGAATCGTCAAGGTGACCGAGCAGCTCATTCCCGACGACACCTGGTGGACCCAGGACGTGATCGCGCAGGGCAACCACATCATCATCAAAGTGAACGGAAAGACGGTGGTCGATACCACCAATGACCGCTACACCAAAGGCTATCTGGCGCTGCAACAGCACAATAAGGGCAGCGTCGTGCAGTACCGCAAGCTCATGATGCGGCCGCTGCCCTAAGGCGGATTTCCCATGTCACGCAAATTTCTGGCCGGCGCACTGGTGGTCCTGGCGGCTGCCGCCTTGCTGCTGTTTGCCTTGCTGCGCCGCAACGAGCCGGAGTTGACGGCCAGTCTCGATGCCATTACCGGGGACTACCGCCGCATCATCGTCCTGATGGACGGCGCGGAGTCGCTGGATGACGCGCTACGGGCCCGATGCGTGGCCGCGGGGCGGCTGATCTTTTACCGCAAACAGCAGGCGATGGATCGATTGGAGCAGGAACTCGCCGGCCATCCGTTGCGCATCCGGCAGTTGGTGCGGTACCTTTCGGACAACCGCGGGCTGCACGATGCGGACAAACTGGCGTTCCTCGATCTGGTCGAAACGCTGGAGAAGCCCGGTGCGCGGTACGATCCCCTCAAGCCGGTTCTCGATAATTTGCAGTCCATCCAGCTCGCTTACCGCGAGGAGGTGACGCGCATCTTTTCGCAGTTCGCGACGCGCGGAGGGCGCGCCGCGCGGGAAAAGTGGGACGCCTACGTGGCCTCCTTGCGCCAGCGGCAAACTCGCGAGCAGGTTCTGGCCGACTTCCCGGACCTGCCAACGCCGGCCGCCGGGGAGCCGTCCTCGGAAATGCGCGGCGGACCGGGCAACGGACGGGAGTTCTTCGGCACCGATTTCGCGACCAAGTCCGTCGCGCTGACGTTCGACGACGGGCCGCATCCGCGCTACACCGACCAGGTGCTGGCGCTGTTGCGGAAATACGGCATCCGCGCCACGTTCTTTGAGCTCGGCACGAATCTGGGCACCGTCTCGGAAACGGGCGAGGCCACGCTTTCAAAGAACGCGGAGATCGCTCGGAAGGTGCTGGCCGACGGGCACACAATCGCCAATCATAGCTTTTCGCACCCGGTGCTGCCCAAGCTGCCGGAAGCACAGCGGCAGCGCGAAATCGAGCGCACCACGCAGTTGCTGACGCTGGTTGCCGGCCACAGGCCGGAGCTGTTTCGCGCCCCCTATGGCGCGCGCAACCAGCAGATCCTGGATGAAATCACGGCAGACGGCATGCGCTCCGTCATGTGGAACATCGATTCGCTCGACTGGGCCGATCCCATTCCGGAATCGATCGTGATGCGCGTGCTGCACGAGCTGAACCAGCGGCAGAAGGGTATCATCCTGTTCCACGACATCCACAAACAGAGCGTAATGGCGCTCTCGCCCGTAATCGAGGAATTGCAGCGGCAGGACTACACATTCCTGGCCTACGATCACGGCAAATTCGTCAAGACCGGCGCACCGCTCCTGACCGAGCGTTCGGCGCCCGCCGCCGCCGCCGCTGGCGCTGCCACCGCAAGTGGCGCGCCGCACAACTTCTACCGCGAAAGCTGGGCCGTGATCATCGGGATCAACGACTACCAGAACTGGCCCAAGCTGCGCTATGCGGTCAATGACGCCAATGGCGTCGAGGAGGCGCTGGTCACCAAATTCGGATTCCAGCGCGACCACATCCGCAAGCTGCTCAACGGCGAGGCCACGCGTCAGCGTATCATGGAGGTGCTCGGCGACGAGTTCACCGACGGCCGGAAGGTGCAGCGCGATGACCGCGTATTTTTCTTCTTCGCCGGACACGGCGCCACCCGCACCTTTGAGGACGGCCGGCAGCTCGGCTTCATCGTGCCGGTCGATGCCGATGCCTCGAATTACTACTCGACCGCGATCAGCATGACAAGCCTGCGCGAGGCCTCCGACCTGATCCCCGCCAAACACATCTATTTCGTGATGGACTCCTGTTACAGCGGCTTGGCGCTGACGCGCGGCGGTGGCACCTTCGCACGCGAACGCAGCTACCTCGATGAGATTTCGCGGCGCGAGGCGCGCCAGATCCTTACGGCGGGCGGCGCCGACCAGCAGGTGGCGGACGATGGGCCGGGCGGGCACTCGGTATTCACGTGGGCGCTGCTCGAAGGACTGCAGGGCAAGGCCGACCTGGACGGCAACGGCGTCATCACGGCTTCCGAACTGGGCGCGTACGTGAGCCCGGTGGTCGCGCAGTTCGCAAAGCAGACGCCGGTCGTGGGGAATCTGGTCGGCAGCGAGGGCGGGGAATTCATGTTCGAGCTGCAGCCCACCGCGCTGACCTCGAATACACCGCAGCTAGACACCCACGCAATGGAGCTGACCGACCAGTTGGCGTCGCTCCAAAAGGAGATCGCGGCCAAACAGGAGGAGCTGCTGAAGCTGCAGCAGAGCATTCAGGCGGAAACCGCGAAGCTCGCCGAGGTGAAGCACGCCGAGACGCCGGTCACGCGCGCGGCCTCCGCGCCGAAGCCCAAAGCCGTGCGCGCTTATGACCTCGACCGCCAGGGGCAGGAACTCTACCGCGAAAAGAAGTACGATGCGGCGCTGGCGAAATTCCAGGCGGCCGTAGACTTGAAACCCGCAGACGCGGTGCTGCTCAATAATCTGGGCTTCCTGCTATACAAGATGGGCCGCTACGACGCGGCCGTCTCGATCCTGCAGAAGACCCTGACGCTCGATCCGAAGCGCAAAGAGGCGCACGAGAATCTGGCGGATGCGCTGCTGAAGATGGGCCGAAAGAGCGAGGCCAAGCAGCACTACGAGACGTTCCTGGCCCTGCACCCGACGACCTCGCGAGCGGAAGAGATCCGGAAGATCCTGACGACTCTGTAATCCGCGCCTGGCTACACCGTCTCGCCGCGAACGAGATCCTCGTACGTCTCGCGTTTGCGGATCACCCGCCACGCCGCGCCTTCCACCAGGATCTCCGGAGCGCGCGGGCGCGAGTTGTAGTTGGAGGCCTGCACGAAGCCGTACGCTCCCGCGGCGCACACTGCCACGTAATCTCCCGGCATCACGTTCGCCATCCGCCGGTCGCGAGCGAGGAAGTCGCCGCTCTCGCACACCGGGCCCACCACATCGGCCGTAACCTGCGGCAACGAATTCCGGCGCAGCGGGATGATCTCGTGATGCGCGCGGTAGAGCGCGGGACGGATCAAATCGTTCATCGCGGCATCCACGATGATGAACTCCTTGGCGCCGTTCTTCTTCCGGTAGAGCACGCGCGCCAGCAGAACGCCCGCCGGACCGGCGATGGAGCGGCCGGGTTCGACCAGGACCGCGAGGCCGCTGCCGCACAGGCGCTGCTTCAGGCTTTCGATGAACGCGGAAATCGGCGCAGGCTGCTCGCCCGGCCGGTAAGCGATCCCGAGCCCGCCGCCGAGATCGAGATGGCCGATCGCATGGCCAGCCGACCGCAGCGCCGCGACGAGCTCCAGCACCTTATCGAGCGCTTCAAGGATCGGCGCCGGGTCGAGGATCTGCGAACCGATGTGGCAGCTTACGCCGGTCGCGTGCAGGTTGCGGAAACGGCGGGCGGAATCGTAAACCCGTGCTGCATCGGCGATCGGAATGCCGAATTTGTGCTCGGTCAAGCCGGTAGAGATGTAAGGGTGCGTCGAGGCATCGACATCGGGGTTGACCCGCAGCGCGAAGCCGGCGCGGACGCCGCGGCGCGCCGCCAGGGAATCGATCAGCGCCAGCTCCGCCTCGGATTCGCAGTTGAAGCTGTGGATGCCGGAGGCGAGCGCGTATTCCACTTCCGCCGCCGTCTTGCCCACGCCGGAGAACACGACCCTGGCGGGATCGCCGCCCGCCTGCAGCACGCGGTAGAGCTCGCCGCCGGAGACGATATCGAACCCCGCGCCCGCCCGCGCCAGCAGCGCGAGAACGGCCAGCGAGGAGTTCGCCTTCACCGCGTAGCAGACCGTGTGGGGCAAGTCGCCAAACGCCCGATCGTAGTCGCGGAAATTATCGAGAAGCGCCTGGCTCGAATACACATATGCCGGGGTGCCGGCGCGTGCGGCGAGGTCGGCCAGCGGGACCTGCTCGCAATAGAGGTCGTTCGCGGAATAAGAAAACATGGAGGAACGGAAACTTCATTGTTGCACGCGCGAAGCGCTCTCCTCCGATCGGAGCTTGCCGACGGCGGCCACGGTGCGGCGCCACTCGTGCCGGTCGGTCTGTGCCCAGTTCGGTCGACTCATATCGCCGTAAAAGGCGAGAACATTGCTCCGAGCGGTCTGGTTGGCGGCCGAGGGTTCTTTCGCCGCCAGATCGCGCGCGAGCTTCGCGTAGACGTTGTCTGCCATGCGGTATTCGCCGGCCTGGGTAGGCTTGCCGGTATCGAGATCGAGGTCCGCCAGCTGGAGCCGGCCCTGCCCCTGCTGCGCGAGCAACTCCCTATAGCGGTCGATCGTGCGATCGAAGCTGGTTTCGAAGAGCTTCTCCGTTTCGGGCGTCGGCGGCTTGAAATTCAAGGTCTTGAGCGGCCCGACCTTGGGCAGAATTCGGATCCAGAATGCCAGCACCCGGGTGCCGACCCCTGGCTCCCGGCTGGGCTCGCCCCATTCCTTCCGGTAGCTGGCGCGCGAAAGCCGATAGACGAAGCCGCGGCGCGTGACCCCTGGGTGCGCCTTCTGCAAATCGTCCTTCTTCATGTCCCAGGCGACCTGGGTCATCTCCGGAATCACGCTGCTGACGGTGCGCCGGTAGCTGCCGAGCGAGAGGTCCGGGTCTTTGCAGACTTCCGTGAAATCCAGGCCGTAGGTGTCATAGAAGGCGCGCTCCAGCACCGGCCGGGAAACCCGAAATCCGATGAAGTCATGGTACGCCTGGGGCGCATAGAATCCGCGGGCGATCTGTAGCACGTCGAAGCTGAACTCCACCCGCAAGTGATCGGTGGGATTGTCTTCGTAGGTCACGACGTTGCCGTAGCGGCGCCGCAACTTCGGATATTCGATCGGCACGGAGCGGTTGACCGCGATGGAGTGGCCCTCCTTATCGGCGGCGTAATGGGCGAGGGCGCCCAGCGCGAAGGCGTATTCGTTCAGGTCCTGCGCTTCCGCAATCAGGTTCATCACGAAACCGCCGCTCCGCACGTAGTGCAGCAGGTCGCTAAGATAATGGCTGCCGAATGGGTAGTACCCCATGTCCTGTATGATGGAACCGGCGTAGGCGTAGGAATGGGCCTGCGTGAGGTCCTGAGGGCTGGCGCCAGGATAGCGGGCAAGCAGCAGCGGCTTGATTCCGGTGTCCCACGCCGTATCGATAATCGCCTCGTGTGTCAGGACGGAGTACGCGCCCAGAACGGGCGCGAAGCCCAATAGTGTAATAAATAGCGCGCAACGCATGCGCCCCACCACTGAGCAATCGAAATGCCGCAGCCGTACGCGCCGGCGGTGCGGGCGGGTACGGCCGGGCTTTAATCTGGGATGGTTGACAATTGCGCGTCCAGGTCCGCCAGGGCCTTCGCTAATACGGCCTTGTATCGGGGATTCTGCGCGCTTTCCAGTTCATGCACTACGCGGGTACGCGAGAGAACGATGTTCTCCTTGCGGCGGATCAACTCGAGTTTTACGGGATCAGGTGTGTTGACGGCGCTACGCATATGAGGTCCAGCCATGTCGATCTGCGCCTCGACCGACTTGCTTTCCCAACCTCTGGCCATGTCTTTATTTTACCCTTTTAGAAGAATGATGGCGATGCTTCGTACAATCCGGGCAGTCCTCCTTGTATTCGGCGTATCCGTTGCGGTTGCACAGCCGGCCCGCCCGCCGGCAGTCCCGCTGATTGCCCACGACCCGTATTTCAGCGTCTGGTCCATGGCCGACCGGCTCAACGCCGATGGCACCCGCCACTGGACGGGCAAGCCCAACACGCTGGTGATGCTGGCGCGGATCGACGGCAAAGTTTACCAGGTCATGGGCCGCGAACGGCGGAATCCGTTCGCGCCGCTCGAGCAGACCAGCCTCGAAATCCTGCCGACCCGGACCGTTTACGATTTTGCCGGCGCCGGCATGAAGCTCCGGGTGACGTTCTTCACCCCCGCTTTGCCGGGCGATCTCGACGTCCTCTCGCGCCCGCTGACCTACATCGAGTGGACCGTCTCTTCGACGGACGGCAAGCCCCACGCTACCGGCATCTATTTTGAAGCCGATAGCGACTTGGTTGTGAATACGCCGGACGAGCCGGTGGACACCGCACGCCTGCAGCTCGATGGCGAGCCGGTGTTGCGGATGGGATCGCACGAGCAGCCGGTCCTGGCCAAGCGCGGCGACGACCTCCGTATCGACTGGGGATATCTGTACCTCGCCCCCGACCGCTCCGAGGGTGTCGCGCTGGCAGTCATCGACCGCACCCAGGCGCGAGCGGCCTTCGAAAGCTCGGGCCGGCTGCCCGATTCCGACGATTTCGGCGCGCCGCGCAACCCGGCGCTGGCCTATCGCGTGGACCTCGGCAACGTGGATGCGCGGCCCACCGGCCGCTATCTCATGCTGGCCTACGATGACCTGTATTCCATCGAATTCTTCCAGCGGCGCGAGCGGCCGTGGTGGCGGCGCAACGGCTCCGAGGCCAGCGATCTCATTCGCACCGCCCGCCGCGAGCACGACGCACTCCTCGACCGCGCCCGCCGCTTCGACGACGGGCTCGAAGCCGACCTCCGCCGCGCCGGCGGCGAGGACTACGCCCGCCTCGCCACGCTCGCCTACCGTCAGACGCTCGCCGCCCACAAGCTGGTTGCCGATGCCGACGGCACAGCCATGTACTTCCCCAAGGAAAACTTCAGCAACGGCTGCATCGCCACCGTGGACGTCATCTATCCCAGCGCGCCGTTCACGCTCCTGTTCAACCCCGCGCTCCTCCAGGCGCAGATCGAGCCGGTGCTCGAGTATGCCCGTATGCCGCGATGGCGGTGGCCGTTCGCGCCGCACGATCTCGGCACGTATCCGCAGGCGGACGGCCAGGTCTACGGCGGCGGCGAACGGACGGAAGTCAACCAGATGCCTGTCGAGGAGAGCGGCAATATGCTGATCCTGGTCGCGGCGCTGGCAAAGATCCGCGGCAATGCCGAGTTCGCCGCCCGCTACTGGCCGGAGCTCACGAAATGGGCCGAATACCTCAAAGAGAAGGGACTCGACCCGGAAAACCAGCTCTCCACCGACGATTTCGCCGGCCACCTGGCGCATAACGCGAATCTTTCGATCAAAGCGATCCTCGCGCTGGGCGCTTACGGCCAGCTCTGCGAAATGACGGGCCGGCGCGAGCAGGCCGCGGCCTATCGCGCCTTGGCCCGCGATTTCGCGCGCAAATGGACCGAGCTTGCCGCCGATGGGGACCACTACCGCCTGGCGTTCGACAAGCCCGGCACGTGGAGCCAAAAATACAACCTGGTCTGGGATCGTCTCCTCGGCCTTAACCTGTTCCCGCTGGAAGTCGCGCGCAAGGAAATCGCGTTCTATCTGACGAAGCAGAACCAGTACGGCCTGCCGCTCGACAACCGCCGCGATTACACGAAGCTCGACTGGATCCTCTGGACCGCCACGCTGGCCGAAAACCGCGCCGATTTCGAAAAGCTGGCCGCGCCCGCCTACCGGTTCACCAACGAATCGCCGAGCCGCGTCCCTCTCACCGATTGGTACGACACCAAGACCGCCAAGCAGCAGGGTTTCCAGGCCCGTTCGGTCGTGGGCGGACTGTTCATCAAGCTGCTGGCCGAGCCTGGGATGTGGGAGAAATACGCAAAGCAGGCGGGAGCACGGTAGGCAAAGGTCAGTCTTTCGCCTCCGTACAACCCGCTACTGCTTCGCCAGACCACAATTCCTCCGAACGAAACCATCGTCTACGGATATTCGATGTTGAAGTTGAGAGACCCCTGGATGTTCCGTATTACTCCGGACTCGCTACGCGCGCCGGCTTTCAGGTCGCCGAGGTCAAGGAGCAGGGCGGCGGCAAGAGCTTCTCCATGAAACTGCGCAAGCCATGACCTGGTCTTGGGCGGCTCCGCCGGGTCCCCGGTCGACCAGCTTCAGGCTGGAGCACGGCAGGCGGCGCTCAGTCCTTCGTCTCCATCCCGTCCGCCTTCACGACCACCTCGCGTGACTTACCGGCGGTGTCCTTGTAGCCCGCCTCGTAAAGTACGGCGGTTCCTTTCGTGATCGTCTCCACCGTGTTCAGCTTGCCGGTCCCCACCTTCTTCAGAATCGCCGCCTTGGCCGCCGCCGGAATGGCGTCGATCGAAGTCTCTTCCTCGACGGCGAGCACCTTCCCCGTGGCGTCGAGGCTGATATCGCGATGCCTGCCGTTGCGCACAGTCTCGATCTCGTACTCCGTCACGCCGTGCTCGGTTTCCTTCGTAAAGCCCTTGATCTCGGCGCTCTTCTGTTCCTGCTGCGCGGCCTGCTGGACCGCGGGCGGCAGATCCTTCATCTGCACCCTCTTCTCCGCGGCTACGCCGTAACAGGCGAGCGCGCCCATAACCGTTCCGATTGTCAGGATCTGTTTCATAAGCTGAAGCATACCGGGCGGAAGATGAAACCTCGATGAACGCTACCGCTCGGCCGCCCGCTTCCGGATCACATCCACCAGCACCGCGCCTACAATCACGACGCCGATCACCACCGTCTGCCAGGAAGCCGAGACGTCCAGCAGGTTCAGTCCGTTGCGCAGTACCGCCATGATCAGCGCGCCGACCAGAGTGCCCCCCACCGTGCCCACGCCGCCGAAGAAGCTCGCTCCGCCGATAATCACCGCCGCAATCGAATCGAGCTCCGCGCCCGAGCCCGCCAGCGGAAAGCCCGAATTCATCCGCCCCGAAAGGACGATCGCCCCCGCTCCCGCCATCAACCCGCTGAGCGCGTAAACCAGGATCAGCCGCGCATCCACCGGCACGCCGGACAGCATGGCCGCCTGCGGATTGCCGCCGATCGCATAGATGTCCCGCCCCGCCGTGGTGCGGGTCAAGAAAATGTGGAAAGCGGCGAAGCACACCACGACTACAATCACCGGCGCAGGGATTCCCGCCAGCGAACCCGCGCCCCAAAATCGAAAGCTCGCCGGCAGCTCGGAAATCGGGAAGCCGCCCGAGATGACCAGCGCAAGCCCGCGGGCCACGTTCATCATCCCGAGCGTCGGAATGAAAGGATGCGGCAGCTTGAGCTTCGTGAACAGAATTCCGTTGATCGCGCCGAGCACCGCTCCGATCGCGAGCGCTCCGGCCAGCGCCGCCGCGGACGGAACGCCGCCCTTCAGCAACAGCGCCGCCAGCACCGAGCAAAGCCCCAGGATCGAGCCCACCGAAAGGTCGATGCCCGCCGTCACGATCACCGCCAGTTGCCCGAGCGAGACTAGCGCATTCACCGAGGCTTGCCGGAAGACGTTGATCAGGTTGTCCCAGGTGAGGAAGTGGTCCGAAAGAACGCCCAGCACGGCGCATAGAATCGCAAGCCCCGCGAGAGGCCCGAAGCGCTGCAGCAGGTGCGTCAGCCGCTTGGGCGCGCCCCTCGATTTCGCCGGAGCGGGCGTCAATTCACGCCCCCGGTGGCCAGTTTCAGGATGCGCTCCTCGGTGGCTTCGGCGCGCGTCATCTCGCCCGCAATCCGTCCCCGGTGCATCACCACGATCCGGCCCGCCAGCGCCAGCAGTTCCTCCATCTCCGATGACGCCAGCAGCACCGCGCAGCCGCGCGCGCACAAGCCGCGGATCATCTCGTAGATTTCGGCCTTGGAGCGTACATCGACGCCGCGCGTCGGCTCATCCAGCAGGAAGATGCGCGCCCCGGCGTACAGCCACTTCGCGATCACCGCTTTCTGCTGGTTGCCGCCGCTCAGGAATCGCACCGGCTGGTCGATCGACGCCGCGCGGATGCGCAGCTCGTCCACCAGTTCCGCCACGGCCCGGCGTTCTTCACCGGCGCGAATGAACGCGCGCCGGCCGCCCGCCCGTCCCGCCGGCAGCACGAGGTTCTCCCAAAGCCCCGCGCCGAGCACCAGCCCCTTGGCTTTCCGATCGTCCGGCACCAGCGCGAGACCGTGCCGGATGGCGTCGCGTGGGCTGCGGATCACGACCTTCGCCCCATCGATCTCCGCGCGCGCCGGTTCGCCATGCGCGCCGAATAGCCCTTCGAGCAGCTCCGTCCGCCCCGCGCCCGCCAGGCCTGCCAGGCCGACCACCTCGCCGCGCCGCAACGTCAGCCGGTGCGGAGCCTCGACTGTCAGCACCGGCTCGCCGCAGGGCTCCGCATGCGCCGCCGTTGCGGACCGCTGCAGAACATCCCCGGCCATCGCGTGGACCAATTCATCCTCGGTGGTCTCCGCCGTGGTGCGGGTAAACACGTGCCGCCCATCCCGCAGCACCGTGACCCGATCGGAGAGATCGAACAGCTCGCGCAGGCGATGAGAAATGTAGATCACGCTGACGCCCCGCTCGCGCAGACCGCCGATGGTCCGGAAGAGGCCTTCCGCATCGCGCGCGCCGAGCGGCGCCGTCGGCTCGTCCATGACGATCAGCCGCGAGCGGAACGCCAGCGCCCGCGCGATCTCGACAATCTGCCGCTGCGCCAGGCTGAGATCCGCCACCCGGGCCGCCGCATCGATCCCGTGCCCCAGTTCTTCCATGAGCCGTGCCGCGCGGTCGTGAATCTCACGCCATCGCACCCAGCCCCATTCGGCCGGATGCCGGCCCAGGAAGATGTTCTCCGCCACGGACAGCTCGTGCACCAGCGCCAGCTCCTGGTGCACGAACGCGATGCCAAGGTTCTGCGCCTCGCGCGGCGAGCGCAGCCGCACCGCCCGCCCTTCCCAGAGCATTTCGCCGCTGTCCGCCGCGAGCACCCCGGCCACGATATTCATCAGCGTCGACTTGCCGGCTCCGTTCTCTCCCGCCAGCGCGTGAATCTCCGCCGGGCGCACATCGAAGTCCACGCCTTCGAGCACACGAAACCCGGAAAACGATTTGAAGATGCCGCGCAACTGGAGCAGCGGGGACCCGGTCGCCATGAGCAAACGTCAGAATAAATGGTTGCCGCCGCCGCCCGCAACCCGGTGGTGGAGGCCACGGTCTGCACCACCCCACCGAGGAGAAAATGGATGCCGTGGTGAGAACCCGCACGCCGTATCATGCGAAAATAGCGGTGATTCCACACATTTCCGCCACGCTCGCATGCCGAACACGAAAATTGTCGCCACACTCGGGCCCGCCACCGACGCCCCGGGAACCCTAAGCCAGCTCCTCGCCGCCGGCGTCGATGTTTTCCGCCTCAACGCTTCGCATGGCAATCACGAAGAGCACGCCGCGCGCATCGCGGTCGTGCGCGCCGCCGCGCGCGGCAGCCGCACCTTCCCCGGTATCCTGCTCGACCTGCAGGGCCCGAAGATCCGCCTCGGCTGCTTCGAAGGCGGCGCCGCCACGCTCGAAACCGGCGCCACATTCACCATCACCACCGAGCCCGTCACCGGCAATGCCGAGGGCGCATCGACCAGCTACGCCAACTTCGCCCGCGACGTGAAGCCCGGCGACCGCATTCTGCTTGCCGATGGCGCCGTTGAGCTCCGCGCCATCTCCTCGGACGAATTCGCCGTCCGCACCGAGGTCGTGACCGGCGGCACCATCGGCGACCACAAGGGCATCAACCTGCCGGGCGTCCAGGTGAGCATCCCCTCACTCACCGATAAAGACCTCCAGGATCTGCACTTCGGGTTGAACGCCGGCATCGATATGGTGGCGCTCTCCTTCGTCCGCACTGCCGCCGATGTCGAGCACCTGCGCGACCGCCTCGGCGGACGCCCCGTGGTCATCGTTGCCAAAATCGAAAAGCCGGAGGGATGGGAGAACATCGAGCCCATCCTGAACGTGACGGACGGCGTGATGGTGGCGCGCGGCGACCTGGGCGTCGAAACCGCGCTCGAAAAGGTGCCGCGCATTCAGAAGTCGATCATCCGCCGCGCGCGCCGCAAGGGGAAATTCGTCATCACCGCGACCCAGATGCTGGAGTCCATGATCGAGCGCCCCAGCCCCACGCGCGCGGAAGTGAGCGACGTCGCCAACGCCATCTACGATGGCACCGACGCTGTGATGCTCTCCGCCGAGACCTCCGTCGGCAAGTACCCGGTCGAGGCCGTGCGCTACATGGCGCGCATCGCCGCCGAAGCCGAGGCCAGCCTCCGCAGCCGCGGGTATCAGGACCCGCCGCACTCTCCCCAGCCCGCGAACGCCGAAATTCTGGCGGATGCCGCCTACCACGCCGCCCGCGAGTCCGGCGCGGCGGCGATTGTCGTCTTCACCTCCACCGGATCGAGCGCACGGCTGGTTTCCCGCTACCGCCCGCCGGTGGGCATCTACGCCATCACGCCGCACGATACCACCGCGCGCCAGTTGGCCGTGAACTACGGTGTCACCCCGATCCTCGCCCCGGATGTTTCCAGCACCGACGAAATGCTCTGCCAGATGGACCGCGTGCTGGTGGAAGGCGGCTATGTGCAGCAAGGCCAGTTGGTGGTTTTCCTCGCGGGCCAGCCGGTCGGCCGGCCGGGAACGACGAATCTCATGAAGCTGCACCGCGTCGGCCTGGGTTAACGGCTGCCGATCTGCAGCGGCTGCAATCGGAAGGATACCTGGACGGTCGCCGCCACCCGCACTGGCTTTCCATTCAGCGTGCCCGGGCTGAACCGCCAGCGATGCACGCATTCGATCGCCTTGGCCGCCAGTCCGTACCCGAGCCTGTCGATGACGCTATAGACGCGCGGCATTCCGTCTTCCCCCACTGCAATTTGCACCAGAATCTCTCCTTCGATCCCCGCCAGCCGCGCCTCGTCCGAATACTCCGGCGGCTGGCTGGAGATCAGGCGCGGCGCCGAGACTCCGCCGCCCACGCGGTAGACACCCGGCCAGAGCATAAACGGACCGACTGGCATACCCGAGCCCCTCAACTGCCAATACGCCTGCTACTTTTGCGCCTTCCAGCGCTTCCCGGGCCGCCAGGCACGCCAGTTTCTCGTCCGCCGTCCAAAGCGGTCCCAGCTTGGGGAGCGCCGCGACCCGCGCGGCCATCTCCCGCTCCGCCACTGCTGCTACCCTCAATCCGCAGCGCTCGCAGGCTTCGACGCAGGTCTCCCGGTAGAACACCCCCACCGCCGTATGGATCGCCGCATGGGACTTCAGAATGAGCGCTTCGGCTTCTTCCAACGCCAGTGCCTCCGTCGCGTGGTACGGCTGCCGCGGCCCGCGCGCAATCCCGATGCGCCTTCGCTCGAGCACCACAGGTGCCCCCCAGCGAACCGCTCACCGCAACCGCTGCCGCCCAACCGGAATGCGCCCGAAACCCGAGGGCTACGGTATCCTGCACGGGTCAATTCTGACATACCCGCTCAGCACCATGACAACACCGCGGAGAAGATGGCGCGGCGCCGGATAAAACCGCTAGGCAACCGCTTTCAGGGCGGAAATGGCAAGCTTTCGGAAGATGCGGTCCACGTCTTCGACAGGGACTCGCATTTTGCCGCTCATCCACCACAGGAGCAGCCCGAAGAGTCCCCCTGCTATGAATTCCACGGTCGCTTCCGCCGGAATCGCTCCGGCCTTTTCGCGCACCTGTATTGCTTTCACATCCTCCCTCACCACCCGCAAGAGCAGGCGGCGCAATAGATGTTGAATCAGCGCGCCGCCGCGCCGGCTCACCATCGCAGGAAAAATTCCGCGATGCTCATCCGCGTGAGCCAGCAGATGGTGGCTGAACGCGAACAGTTGCTCCTCGCCGCTGCCAGCCCGCGAGCGCGCTTCACGCTGGCGTTCCTTGAGATCGGCCAACAGCCCCTCGAACCCGCTCTCCAGCAGATCTTCC
>DATGMB010000328.1:0-26761 GCA_035293845.1 Bryobacteraceae bacterium | reverse complement strand
CGGTTCCCGGCTGCCGCCGGGCGGAACGCGAGTGAAATCGTGCAGCTCGTTCCCGGCTGCATGACCATCATGCAGTTGGTCGTGCCCGTAAAATCGCCGGCATTGGCGCCGGTAAGCTGAATCGACCGGATGCTGAGCGGCGCCGAGCCGGTAACCGACAATGTCACGGTCTGGAAGGGGCTCATCGCGCCCACCGCGACGCTGCCGTAAGACAGGCTGGCCGCGCTCAGAGTCACCTGCGGCGCGCCCGCGCCCGTGCCCGCCAGCGCGACCGTTTGCGGCGCCGCGGCGGCGTTGTCCGAAATCGTCAGCACCGCCGACCGCACCCCCGCGGCCGCCGGCTTGAACGTGACCGTGATCGAACACTTGTTGCCTGCCGCGAGCGATGCCGGGCAGTTGTTCGTCTGGCTGAAATCGCCGGCATTCGCGCCGCCGGCCGCAATCGCGATGCCCGTGAGCGGCGCGCTCCCGGTGTTCGCCAGCGTCACGGTCTGGCTGGCCGAAGCCCCGATCGCCTGGCTGCCGAAATGGAGCGCCACCGGGCTCAGCGAAACGACCGGCCCCGCGACCGCGAGCGCCACCGGCGCCGAGTCGCTCGGGGCGTAGCTTGCGTCACCCGAATAGTGCGCCGTCACGCCGTACGACCCGGCCGGAAACACGACGTTTCCGATCGCGGCGCCATTGCTCAGCGTAAGCGTTCCGAGCGCCGCACCGGTGCTCGAAGTCAGAGAGACCGAGCCCGTCGGCTGACCGGCTCCGGACTTCGGCGCCACGGTTACCGTCACGCTCGCGGGCGAACCGGCCTGGATCGAAACCGGCGAAATCGCGAGGGTGGTCACGGTGGCGGCGAACGTCGTGCTTCCCCAATGGTTCACCAGATTGGCCGCATTCACCGAGCCCAGTCCGCTCGCCAGGTCGTAGCCCGCCGCTGCCTGGTAGGGCGCGCTCGCCGTACCGTATCCCATGCCGCCCGGCACCGCGTTGTTTCCCGCGGTCACATCGTTGAAGATGCACCCGCCCGCGGGTAATCCCGTGGCGCCCGAACCATTGCATTGCGCCCACTGCTCGGCGGCCGCCAGCCGGTAGAGCGTCGGGTTGGCGAGCCCTTGCCGTCCGTGCAATTTCTGGTCTACCAGCGCCATCAGACCCGCAAACGACGGCGCGGAAGCCGACGTCCCGGCAATCCCGTAAAAGCTCTTCGAGGTGCCGCTGCATGAACCGCCCATACACAGCAGATATGGATCGTGACCGGCCGCGGTCAGCGAGACGTCGGGGATATCCCGCTTTCCATCCGCCGGTATTCCGGGCACTCCGGACTGCCACGAAGGCTTGCTGAAATAGGCGCTCGCTCCGCCGCCGCCGGCGTACAGGTTCGCCTGCGTGCAGCCCGCCTGCCCCGCGGCGCAGCTCTCATTCCACACCGTCTCGGGAATGTAGGAGAGGGCCGAGACGAAGCCCGCGCCGTTGGTCGCGCTCCAATAAGCCGATGGCGCGGCCATGTCGTTGAACTCCGTGCCCCCGACCGCGGTGGTGTAAGCGGTGGACGCCAGCACGTTCACCGAGAGCGGACCGGTGGCCGAAGCCGCCGACGGATCCGCGCAGCCGCTCGCCCCCGAATCGCCCGCCGACACCAGGTACGTGATCCCCTGCGCCGCCGCCTGCTGCGCAAGCGACGCGATCAGCGCCGCCTGTGCCGCCGTCACCGATGCCTCGCAAGCCCCAAAGCTCTCCGTCAGCACGTCCCCGACGTTGTGATCGATGGCGTACATCTCGGAAAGGTCCGCGCCATCGGCCGTGTTGGTCGATTGCGAAACCACCAGCTTGACCGTGGCGTTGCGCGCCACCGCGCCCGACCACGTCACGTCCAGCAGCGCCTCAGCTTCCTCGCCCTGGCTGACAATCCCCGGATCGGGCCCGTTCAGCACCACCTGCGGCGGATTGTTCGGCAGACCGAAGGCATTGCGGAAATCCTGCACGTCCTGCACGTTGATGTTGCTCCGCCCCACCACCGCGATGGTCGTGCCCGCGCCCGCGATCCCCGCCTGGTACAAGGGGTTGATGTTGTAGATCACCGCATAGTCGGCGGGCGAGAGCGCATGGCCGCCGCCCGACATATCGGTCTGCGGCTGCCAGCTATGGCCTTCCAGGGCGCCCGCCGCGATCCGCGACTGCGGGCGCGCGTGGAAATTGTGGAGCGTCGCCACGCCGGCCACCACCGGAGCCAGCGCCTCCGGAATCTGCGGATCGCTCGCGTTGGCCCAATGCTCCTCCCCGGCCACGGCGTAGCGGTGGATCGAGGTGTGGAAGGCGCGGCCCACCTGCCCGGCGGTGCCCGAAAACTCGATCGCCGCCCGGCCGCCGGTCACCGGCTCGACACGGAATCCCTGCGCTTCGAGCCACGCCCGCACCGTCTGGATATCCTCATCAGAGGGCCCGAACCGCACACCGAACTCGGCGGGCGTGAGCCACCGGTGGTAATCCGGCGATCCGGCATCCTGCTGCCGGTCCAGCAGATCGGCCAGCGCGCTCTCCTGTTCCGGACTGCGCCGTAGCACCAGCAGCATGCGCTCCATCGGCAGATCGGCCGGCGCCGCACCGCGGTCGAATTCCGCGCGCGCCCACGGGTGGGTATTGTGCGCCAGGGTCACCACCCGGCGGCTATCGGCCGGCTGCGCAATCCGCGCTCGCCCCGTCTGTGCCGGCAACTGCGGCGCGCTCAGGAAAAAAAGCATGGCGCCCACGGGCGCGAATGGCAGATGTTTCGTACGGCGGGACACAAAAGCCTCCCTGTGCCGTACAACGATAAGATGACTCTCGTTGTACGTCAACTCACGAAAGTTACGGCAGTGGTACTCTCTGGACGTATCGGCAGCGCGGCGGAAAGTTTAGAGACGCTCCGGCAAGTTCTTTAAAATAAGAGCGGAATGCCTCACCGGGTCCTCGCAGCGGTCTTTCTGTCGGCCTTTGCCTGTGCGGCTGCCCGGCCGGTACCGCCCGACTTCGCCCACGACGTTGCCCCACTCCTCTACCGCGACTGCGCCCCGTGCCATCACCCCGGGGGCCCTGCGCCCTTCGCGCTCCTGACCTACCGCGATGCCGCCCGCCGCGCCGCTCAGATCGCCTCCGTCACGCATCGCCGCTACATGCCGCCGTGGCTACCCGAGGCCGGTTATGGCGATTTCGCCGATGCCCGGCGCCTGACCGATTCCGAAATCCGCCTTCTCGCCGACTGGGCCGCCGCGGGCGCGCCCGAAGGCCCGCCCGGCGCCGGGCCAGTCCCACCCGCGTTCACCGACGGGTGGCAGCTCGGCACGCCCGACCTGGTGCTCGAAGCCGCCGCGCCGTTCACCGTGCCAGCCGCCGGCCCCGATCTCTTCTGGAACTTTCTCTTCACCCCGAAGTTGAGCGCGCCGCGCTACGTTCGGGCGGTCGAAATCCGCCCCGGCAACCGCCGCGTGGTACACCACGCCAACCTGCTCGTGGACCGTGCCGGCTCGGCTCACCGCGCCGCCGCCGGCGGATCGAGCGGCTTTGCCGGCATGGACCTCACCGTGGTCCGCAGCCCCTTCGACCCGGACGGGCATTTTCTGTTCTGGAAGCCCGGCGCGCCGCCGCGCATCGAGCCCGACGGCTTCTCCTGGCGGCTGCTGCCCGGCGATACGCTGGTGCTCAACACGCACCTGCATCCCACCGGCAAGCCGGAGGAGGCGCGGCCTTCGATCGGCATCTACTTCACCGACACGCCGCCCGCGCACTTTCCGCTGCTGGTG
This sequence comes from Bryobacteraceae bacterium, assembly GCA_035293845.1. Lineage (GTDB taxonomy): Bacteria > Acidobacteriota > Terriglobia > Bryobacterales > Bryobacteraceae > DATGMB01. The sequence continues at coordinate 22,991 of DATGMB010000328.1, read as the reverse complement.
CAACTGGAGTACGACGCCGCGCTCCGCATTCCGGCAGGCGCGCGCGACTTCGTTATCGCCGATGATTTCCGCCTGCCGATGGATTGCGATGTGCTCGCCGTCTACCCGCACGCCCACTACCTCGGGAAGCTCCTGGAGGCCTACGCCACCCTTCCCGACGGCACGCGCCGCTGGCTCATCCGCATTCCGGATTGGGACCTCAACTGGCAGGCTGTTTACGATTACCGCGACCCCGTGGCGCTGCCCAAAGGCGCGGTGATCTCGATGCGCTGGCATTACGACAACACCGCCGCCAACGTGCGCAACCCGAACCACCCGCCACACACGGTCGTGAGCGGCAACCAGGCTACCGACGAAATGGGCCACCTGTGGCTGGAACTGCTGCCCAAAGCGCCCGGCGACCGCCGCATCGAATTGCAGGAGGCCGTGATGCGGCATCGCCTGGAAAAATACCCGCAGGATTTCGCGGCCAACTTCAATCTCGGCGCGCTGGCGCTGGCGCGGCTCGACGCCGGTGGTGCGGTCGCGATGCTGGAGGAGGCGGTGCGGCTCGACCCCGCGCGGCCGGACGCCCACAACATGCTCGGCTCGGCGCTGGCGCGGGTGGGCCGGATCCGGGAGGCTCTCGATGAGTTCCGCACCGCGCTTCGCCAGCAGCCGGATTTCGCGAATGCCCGGCTGAACCTCGCGAGCACCCTGCTGCGCGCCGGCCAGTTCGAAGAAGCGATCGCCGATTACCGCCAGGTGCTCGCGGCGCTGCCGGCGGACCAGAGCGTACGCGATGCGGTCGCCAATGCCGCGCAGATGATGGAGGATCGCGGCCGCGAGGCGGAAGCCGAAGCTTTACGGCACACTCTGCGGGAATCGGGCGTCAGGGATTAGGGGGCTCTCGCCGGTCGCGGCCGCTAATTTCCCCCGAGCAACGTTGCGGCCGGATGGACCCTGGCTGCCCGGGAGGCAGGGATCGTGCTGGCAAGGATCGATGCGGCCGCGCAGAACAGGACGGCTCCCAAGATCGTCACCGGGTCCAGAGGAGATATCTCAAACACGAGGCTGCGCATGAGTCTGGCGATCCCCAACGCGCCTAAGACCCCCGCCGTCCCGCCCGCGCCTGCGATGCGCAGCGCGTCCCCAAGAACCAGAAGAACGATCCCGGATGGGCTCGCTCCCAAGGCGAGACGTACTCCGATTTCATGCTTTCGTTGCTCCGTCAGATAGGCCATCGCGGCAAACACGCCCGTAGCGGCCAGAATTATGGCCAGCAGCGCGAACACCGCAACGACTGTGATCAGGAAGCGCTCTTTGGCAAGCTGGGTCGCCAGCATTCCCTCTAACGTCTGCGCCTCGACCGGAAGACGCTGGTCGACGCCGGCAATGGCGCGTTCCATGCTCTCCAGTGCGCCCGGCGGGTTTCCAATGGCTCGGGCAAGGACGCGGACAACGCGCGAGTCGTCCCTCATGGCGGAAACATAGATATGGGGCTTAACGCTGCGCAATGAGTTCCCTTCCGGGCCCGGAAGCACTTCCTGCATGCTGCCGGTGACGGCTGTTACCACGCCCACATTCTTCCGGGCTCCCCAAGTGATGCGCCTGCCCAGAGGGCTCTCGCCGCCGAAGAGAGCTCTCGCCGCGGCCTCGTCCAAGGCCACGGCGTCCGGATTGGCGTTGAAGTTGGGTTCACGTCCGCGGAGGACAGGGATCTTTAGAGCCTGGAAGTACTCCCCGGCGACGCTCCAGATACTCACAATTCTCCCGGGCAGACTCGACCGCTCCGCCGCCGATGCCGTTCCGGATGTGCCGCCGAAAAAGGGAGCCCCACTCAGCACGGCCGGGAACGCCAGATCGGGGCTCCGGCGCAGTTCGTTCAACAGCCGCCAACGGAAGGCTCGCGCTGCCCCGGCGTCTGCGTAGCTCCGCGACGGCAGCAGAAATCCCGCGCCGACGACGTTCTTCATTTCATAGCCGCGGTCCATCCTCGCCAGCCGCAGAAAGCTCGATCCGAGTACCCCGACGGACGTTCCGAGAACGACACCAAGGCCAATCTGGAAAGCAACTGCGGCTCGCATGGCACGCCTGGTTCTCCTCCCGATCCCGACGCGAGTAGCCAGCACCGAATTCGAGGAGCTGTCCCTTGCCATGATGGCCGCCGGTGCGCCGGCTACGGCTCCCGTAATTACAGCCAGGATCAGGGAGAAACCGAGCGTACGTAGATTGAAGGCCACGGCGCCAACGTCGGGGAGAACTACGGCGCCAAGCGCTCGCAAGTACGAGATCCCCACGTAGGCGAGACCAGCGCCGAGCAGCCAGCCGAGCAGAGAGACGGCCATGCCCTCCAGAGCCCACCGCAGCGCGATGCGCGAACGCGACGCCCCGAGCGCTATCCTGACTTGAGTCTCCCGTTCATGCGCAATGGCCCTGGCCACAAAAAGATTGGCAGCGTTGAAGCATGCAAGCAACAGCAACAGACCAACGGCTACGGAAACCAGCGTCAACGGAGTTCGGATAAACTCGGTGCTAACGTCCTTCAAATGATTCACCTCGACCGCGTCCGGAGCGCCGTCCCCGGATTGCCGAGCTTCAGCGATATCGAGAACCTTCCTGGCGATCCCCGTTAACTTTGCCTCGATGGGCTGTAAGGGTGTTCCTGGCCGCACCCGGCCAATCACCTCCAGGGGATAGGACAGGTCCCCTGGCGAGGCGCCTGCTATCTCCTGAGCCGCGTGCACGCTGACCCAAATCTCATCCTGACCCTGCATCGTGTCGGGGATCGAAAGGGGCACACGAAACCCGCGTGGCATCACGCCGACAACTCTGAAGTCAAGATCATTCAGGGTGAGGGTTCTGCCGATCGCGCCGGGATCTTCGCCGAAAATCCGGGCCCAAAGTCCGTAGCTCAACACGAGCGTCCGCACGGCGCCGCGCGCGTCATCGGCCTCGACAAGGGATCGCCCATACAGAGGCGGGACCCCCAGGAGCGCCATCATATTCGTTGTTATGCCGACAACCTGGACGGTGCGAGCCTTCCCAATCTCCACGAGCACCGCATTTTCCGTCTGGAATCCGGCAACGGTAATCAGGTCCGCAGCTTCCCTGCTCCAGGCGCCGTATAAACCCAGGTTGGCAACCGTCCTGAAATGGCTGCGAGAACGTTCCCGAGGGGTTGTCAGCGCAACGTTGACCAGTTCGCCCGCTGCCGGAAACGGTAACGCGCGAATCAAGAGAGCGTCTACAACCCCGAACACGCAGGTAGACGTGGTGACTCCGGACGCCAGAATCAGCGCGAGAACGCCATTGGCCAACCGGTTGCCCCGCCAGGTTAGCGAACGCCATACATGGGCTAATTCATTCCACCAACCGCTCATTCAGACGCCTCGGTCAGGAACCAGACCTTCGCTGGGAGTTCCGGAACTCGGACTCAACCAGCGTCCTCAACGCTCCTGGACCCGGATATCCTACCACCTTAAGGTCGTTAATGAGAAAAGTTGGCGTCCCATCGACCCTGAGTTTCCGGCCAGCAGCCATGTCGCGTTCAATTGCGGCAAGGGTCGCCGGGTCGGCCATACAGGCCCGAAAGCCGCGGGTGTCAGGCACCCCAACACCTTTGGCAAGCTCTGACCATGGTTTCCGCCCCATTGAGTCCTGTGATGAAAACAGGACATCGCGGAACGGCTCGAACGCGTTTTGCCTCGAACTCATTTACACGGGATTCTAGGGGGGGCTTTCAAATGTCAAGAGATTTATTTGTATATTTATCCTGGCCACAGGCTGTAAACGTCGCGTACATCCGGGGATTACCTGGTGGCTTCCATACATTACCCGCGTGGATGACATAGGCAGTCACTAACCTAGCGAGCCAAGACTCAGCACGCCTCGGGGATATCCCCGATCTCGAGCCGCCAGCTCCTCGCCGTTCGTCAGGGTCGCTCGTTTGGAAACTATGGCTCCGCTGCGGGAGGATTTGACTGCTCCCTTACGGCCGCGGCTCTGCGAAGCGGTACCCCACCCAGGGTTCGGTGACGATATAGCGCGGGCGCGTGGGGTTGGGTTCGATCTTCTTGCGCACCTGATTGACGAAGACGCGCAGGTATTCGGGCTCGTCGCCGTAATCCGGCCCCCACACCGCCTGCAGGAGTTCCCGGTGAGTGACCGGCCGGCCGGCGTGCGTGGCGAGATAGCGCAGCAGGTCGAATTCCTTGGGGGTCAGCCGCACCTCCTTGCCCTGCGCCCGCACCGAGCGCGTTTCGAAGTCGATCTCGAGGCCCGGCGCGCTGAAGCCGCGCGGCCCGCCCTCGGGCGAATAGGGCGAGCGCCGCAGGGCGGCCCGGATACGCGCCAGCAGTTCCTCAATGCCGAAGGGTTTCGTGACGTAATCGTCCGCCCCGGCATCGAGCGCGGCTACCTTGTCCTTTTCATCGCGCCTGACGGTCAGCATGATGACCGGCACTTCCGATCCGCCGCGGATGGCGCGGCACGCCTCCAGGCCGTTCATTCCGGGCAGGTTCATATCGAGCAGCACCAGGCTGGGCATTTCCTGCTGCAGCACGGTAAGGGCGTCCTCGCCCGTGCGCGCCTCGACCACCTCGTAATGGTGTGCGACCAGGGTGGCCTTCATGACGCGGCGGATTTGCGGGTCGTCATCCACCACCAGGATTTTTCCCGCGCTCACCGGCCGCCTCCGGCCACTTCGGTCGAGCGCGGAGCGAGCGAGAGATAGAAGACCGCGCCCTGACCCGGCTCGCTCTCCACCCAGATGCGCTCGCCGTGCGCCTCTACAATGCCTTTTGCAATGGCCAATCCCATTCCCGTGCCTTTGGTTTCGTAGCGGTGGCGCCGCCCGCGATAGAACTTCTCGAAGATGCGGAAGCGTTCGTTCTCCTCGATGCCGGGTCCGCGGTCGCCGACTCCGATCACGATCTTCCCATTTTTCCATTGCGCGCTGATCGCGATCGGGGAGCCGGGCGGCGAATACTTCAGCGCATTCTCGACGAACTGCCGCACCGGCTGCAGGATGAGTTCCGGATCGGCCTCGACCTCGGGCAGCCCTTCCGCGATCTCAAGCGATACCGGACGGCCGGCGAGCGCCGGGGCGAATTCCCCCAGCACCGCGTGAATGAGCCCGGCGGCGCTCACGGATCGCTTATCGAGATGCAGCCGGCCGGCGTCGATGCGGGCCATTTCGATGGTCTCGGCGGCCAGGCGGTTGAGGCGGTCGGCCTCTTCGTCGATGATGCTCAGCAGCTCGCGGTCGGGGCTGCCAGCTTGCCGGGTGCTGAGCAGGCTGGTAACGGCTGCTTTGATCGAGGTCAGCGGCGTTTTGATGTCGTGCGCCAGCGAATCGAGCAGAGCCGCCTTGAGCCCCTCGCTCTGCCGCGCGGCTTCGGCGTGGCTGGCGTCTTCGATGGCGCGGGCGCGCTCAATGGTGATCGCGACCATGTTGACGATGGCGCGCAGCGTGTGTTCGGAAGGGAGCGGGCCGATGAGCGCCATGCTCCCCATCGTCCGCCCGCCGAAGCGCACGGGCGTGGTGGCCAGGCCGCGGGCGGGATCGAGCGAGAGGTCCGGAACTTCGGCGGCCGCGTGCAGGTCATGATCGGAAACCGGCGCGGTCTCCGGGCCGGTGCGGACGATCTCCTGCCCCGGCCGGTAGTAGAATGCGGCGCCAGCGCAACCGAATACTTCGACCACCTTATACACAAACTCGCGGATGGTTTCCGCCGGTGTGCGCCGCGCCATCATGCCCTGCACCAGCCGGTAGAGGCGCTCGCTTTCGAGGCGCCGCTCCTCGGCTTCCGCGGCCCGGCGGCGGGCGCGCGTCGAAAGCTGACTGGCGGTTACGGCCGTCACCAGGAAGGCGATGAGCGCCACCCAGTTCTGCGGATCGTAGATGGTCAGCGTGCCGACCGGCGGCAGGAAGAAGTAATTGAACGCGAGCATGGCGACGACCGAAGCGGCCGTCGCCTCGGCCAGCCCCCACCGTTCGGAGATCCACAGGATGGCGAGCAGCAGCGAAAGCGCGACGGTGGTGTTATTGACGTGCAGCACCACGCAGTACAGGGCCACCACCGCCGCCACAATCGCAATCGCCGCCGCGAAGCGCCAGGGTTTCACCACGCGAGTCCCCTTTTCACCGCAGAGACACAGAGGGCACAGAGATTACGCAGAGAAAGCACAAAGTATTTCTCCGCGAGATCTCCGTGTTCTCTGCGTCTCTGCGGTGAATGATATGTCCTGGCTGTCACGCTACACCCACCCGAACAGCCGGTTGAAGTAGCGGCGTGTGCGCTCGCGGATCTGGCGCAGGGTGACGTCCAGCGGCTCGCGGTTGAGATGCTCGGGCGTCCAGCGCCGTACGAGGCGCGCCAACAGGTCCAACTGCGCCTGCGAGGCGGGCAGCGTTCCCTCGGCCTGCCCGGCCGCCAGCCGCTGGCCGTGGTCGATGGCGCGGTAGAACGTGGCCGCTTCCCGCAGGAAGTCCGCGTCGGCGCGGTCCAGGTGGCCCATTCCTTCGATCACGCCGATCCGTTCCGGCGTGTTCAGCACTTTGTAGAACACCCCGGCGCCGCGCAGCCGCAGATACATCAGGGCGAAATCGATATCGTAATATCCGCCGGCGCCGGCCTTGAGCGGATTGCGCGGTCCCTGTTCTTTTTCGAGGCGGGCGCGCATGCGCAACAGCTCTTCGCGCGAGCGCACGCCCTGGCCGTAGCGGCGCCAGTCCACCTGCTGCAGCTCGTGCAGGAACGCCGTGCCGCGCCGCGGATCGCCCGCGACGACCCGCGCCTTCATGTAGCTGATGCCCTCCCACGCCTCGGCCTGCGAGGCGAAGTAGCTCTTGTAAGCCGCCTCCGAGGGCACCAGGTCGCCGGCGCGGCCATTGGGGCGGAGGCGCGTATCCACCGCGAACATGACGCCTTCGCCGGTATAGGCGCCCAGAATGCCGATCATGCGCTCGGCGACGGCGGTGGCGCGCGCGGCATCGCCATCGTCGGGCGTGACGAACACCAGGTCGGCATCCGAGCCGAGGTCGAATTCGCGCATCCCGAGCCGGCCGAGCGCAATCGCGATCATGCGGCTGTCCGCTCCCCCGGCCATTTCGTATGCGGCGGCGATCACCGCATCGGCGAGGGCGGAGGTCCTCGCCAGGGTTTCGAAGATGGGCGCCGGGCCGAGGATGCTCTCCGCCTGGATGCGGAACATGCGCGAGCGGAAGAAGCGGCGCAGCTCGCCGGCATCGCCGCGCGGCCGGTCGTCCGGTGGGAGCGGTTTACCCATCTCTTCGGCGAGCGACGGCTCGCGCAGGAGCTCGTCGCCAAGGTACGGGCTGAGCTCGATGAGCTCGGCGATTTCGGGCGATGGCGGTGCGCCGGCGCGCTCGCGGAATCGCTCCAGCCGGTCGCCGGCGTGCAGCGGGCGGCTCCGCCTGCCGGGCGCCGGTTCCGCGGCGCTGGAGAGATACGCGGAGTATCCCGCGGCGCTGCCGTGCACCACGCGATCGTAGATTTCGCGCACGGCGGCCAGGTGTTCGTCCAGGCGCTCGCGCAGCCGCCGGCCATAGAGCGCGGCGCCGGTGGCTTCGTGCGGCATGCGGCGGGCGAGCACGTCGAGCCGCTCCGGATCGGAGGGGAGCGTGTGGGTCTGGCGGTCTTCTTCGAGTTGCAGGCGATGCTCCAGGTAGCGGAGGAACTGGTAGGCGTTGGCGAGGCGGGCGTATTCCCCGGCGGAGAGAAGCTCCTTGTCGCGCAGCCGGCCCAGCGCGAGCATGGTGCCGCCGTGCCGCACCCAGGGCTCGCGGCCTCCGTGCAGCCGCTGCAGGCACTGCACCAGGAACTCAATATCGCGAATGCCGCCGGGCGTGAGCTTGATATCGAGCCCGGAAGTCTTGCGCCGCGCGGCCATCTTCTCGCTGATGCGCTGGCGCGTCTCCGAGACGGCTTCGACGGCGCGGAAATCGAGCGACGTGCGGTAGATCAGCGGCTCGGCGAACTCGAGCAGTTCGCGGCCCGGCTCCGGCTCTCCGGCCGCGACCCGCGCCTTGATCAGCATCTGCTTTTCCCAATCGCGCGCGCGCTCGGCATAGTAGCGGCGCGCGCCTTCCAGCGAGATGCAGACCTCGCCCAGCGTGCCATCGGGGCGCAGGCGGAGATCCACGCGATAGCACTGGCCCTCGGCAGTATAAGCGGAAAGCAGCGCCGTGTAATCGTTGGCGACCTTCTTATAGAACTCCTTGTTGCTGATGCGCTCGGGTCCGTCGGTCTCGCCGTTGCCGGCGTAGACGAACATGAGGTCGATATCGGAGCTGTAGTTCAGTTCCTCGCCGCCGAGTTTGCCGAGCGCCAGGATGGAGAAGCCGCAGATGCCGCCGGCGTTCCTCCCGCCGATCTGGTGATCGGCCAGCCGCGGCTCGCCGTGCCGCGCCACGAATTCCGTCCGCACGTTGCGATAGGCAGTCTCCAGGATGGCGTCGGCCAGGTGGGAGAGCTCGAGAGTGATTTCCGGCAGGCGCGCGACGCCGAGGATGTCGCGGAGGGCAATGCGCAGAAGCTCGCGGCGGCGGAAGTGCGCGAGCGGCGCGGGGCCGTGGCCGGCGCGGCCGCAGACGGCGGGCCGGCGGCGCAGGTAATCGTCCCGGGTGAGCACGCGGTGAAAATCCTCCGCCCGGACCATTTCGGCGAGCAGTTGCGGCTCGCGCAGCACGGCCTCGGAGAGAAACCCGCTGACGCCGAAAATGGCGATGGCGGCGCGCAGGACGAGCGGCGGCGGCTCGGCAGCCCAGGTCTGCCGCCAGCGCTCGAAGAACCGCTGCGCCTGCTCCGGGTCGGGCGAGGACACCAGGAGCGGATCCACCTGTGCCGCGATCCGTTCCGGCGCCTCCATGCGTCAGGCCAGCTTGGCCGTCACTTCGATGATATCCCCGGGCCGGACCGGTCCCGGCGTGCGCACGCTGGCATAGAACCCGCTCATGCCCCAGCGCGGCGAGCGCGGATCGAGCGCCTTGACCTGCGCGTCGTAGATCTCCTGCTGAATACCGGGGCCATAGACATCCAACTGGCTGCACGGCCCGCGCGGTTTGGTGATTTCGAGGATGGCGCCGCCGGCGCGGATCTCGTCGCCGATGCGCACGTCGCGAATGTCGAAGCCGCGGGTGGTGAGGTTTTCGCCGAGCGCACCGTAAAACACCGGGTAGCCGCGCGCGGCCAACTCGTCCACGGTTTCGCTGGCGATGATGAGAACCGCCTTTTGCGGCCCGCCGTGGATTTGCGGGTGCGCCTGCACGTCGCCTTCGATACCGAGCGGCCCGATGAAGCCTTGGGCGATGGCGCGCTTGGGCATGCCGCCGAGGGACGTGTTGACTTGCAGGATGGTGGCCATAGGTGGGGGATTGGGGGTTGGGGATTGGGGGTTGGGGAAGAATCGGGCCAGAGCTTCGAGCGAGGTGGCGGAAACGCCGCGAGCCCGACTCCCCAATCCCCAACCCCCAATCCCCGTTTCTCAGATGTCGTAGTACAGCGCGAACTCGTAGGGATGCGGGCGCAGCCGCACGGCCTCGGCCTCGTTCTTGCGTTTGTAGTCGATGTAGGTTTCGATCAGCTCTTCGGTGAAGACGTCGCCGCGCATCAGGAAGGCGTGGTCGTCTTCGAGGCAGTCGAGGGCTTCGTCGAGCGAGCCGGGCATGGAGGGGACGCTCTTCATCTCCTCGGGCGAGAGATCGTAGATGTCCTTGTCGAGCGGCTCGCCGGGGTTGAGCTTGTTCATGACGCCATCGAGGCCGGCCATCAGCATGGCGGCGAAGGCCAGGTACGGATTGGCGGCCGGGTCGGGCGGGCGGAATTCGACGCGTTTGGCCTTGGGGCTGGCCGAATACATCGGGATGCGGCAGGCGGCCGAGCGGTTGCGGCGCGAATACGCCAGATTCACGGGCGCTTCATAGCCGGGCACCAGGCGCTTGTAGCTGTTGGTGGTGGGGGCAATGATGGCGGAAAGCGCACGCGCGTGCTTGAGCAGCCCGCCGATGTAGTGAAGCGCCATCTGGCTGAGGCCGGCGTAGCAATCGCCCGCAAAGAGCGGCTGGTCGTCCATCCACAGGCTCTGGTGGGTATGCATGCCGCTGCCGTTATCGGCGAAGATCGGCTTGGGCATGAACGTGACGGTCTTGCCGTACTGGTTGGCGACGTTGCGGATGATGTACTTGTACAGCATCATGTTGTCGGCCGATTTCACCAGGGTGTCGAAGCGCTGGTCGATCTCGCACTGCCCGCCGGTGGCGACCTCGTGGTGATGGCATTCGATGTTCATGCCGCAGCGGATCATGGTCTGCACCATTTCGCTGCGCAGGTCCTGGTAATGGTCGGTGGGCGGGACGGGGAAGTAGCCTTCTTTATAACGCGGGCGATAGCCGAGGTTGTTGTCGCGGCGGCCGGAGTTCCAGCGGCCTTCCTCGGCGTCGATGAAATAGAAGCCGGAGTGCTGGTTCTGGTCGAAGCTGACGTTATCGAAGATGAAGAATTCGGCCTCGGCTCCGAAATAGGCGCGTGTTGCGATGCCGCTGTTTCTCAGGAACAGCTCGGCCTTCTGGGCGATCCAGCGCGGATCGCGCTCGTAGCGCTGCTTGGTGATGGGGTCCTTGACGTCGCCATACATCACCAGCGTGGGGGTTTCGGCGAACGGATCCATGAAGGCCGTGGCGGGGTCGGGGATGAGGAGCATGTCGCTCTCGTGGATGGCCGCCCAGCCGCGGATGCTCGACCCGTCCATACCGAAGCCCTCTTCGAAACTGCCGAGGTCGAGTTCGCTGATCGGGTAGGAAACATGGTGCTGCAGGCTCGGAATATCGGTGAACCGCAAATCGAGCTGCCGCGCTTCGTTCTCTTTCGCAAAATCCAGTACTTCCTGCGGATTCATTGATCCTCCTCGTAGGCAATGCGCATCCAGCGCTTCACTTCGTGGTCGATATCGGCGGCGGATTCGATCGGGATGCGATGGGTGATGCGGTCTTTTTTCTCGAATCCGCCGGTGGTAATGAGCCGCCCTGCGGACCGGCGCGCGCCGAGCGCGAAGCCGAGATCGATGCGCGTGCGCGTGGCGGGCTTGATTTGCGCAAACACGTGTTTGCGGTAGAACGGCACCATGGTCTGGCAGGGACAGGCCTGGACGTCCGGACCGAGAGCGAGCCCGAGCTCGAGCAGCTCTTCGTAAAGCGGCAGCAGACCGGCTTTGGGGCCGGCGAACATTTCGGAGACGTAACGCGCGGCGGCGGCGAGATAGGCTTCGGGACTGTCGAGGTCCGCGCCGCGGCCCTTGCCTTCGGCACGCTCGGCGAGAAACGCGGCGTAGTTCGTGCCGAGGCCGTGTTCGGACTTGAGCCAAGCGCGGCGGTCCTTCAGGTCCGCGGGACCGGATTGGCGGATCAGCGCGAGCCACTCATCGAGCGAGCGGCCGGTCTTGCCCTTCAGCTCCGCGATCCACTTCTGCGTCATGGCGACGCCCGGGTGGACGCCGTATCGGGACTTGGCGTTGGGCACTCTCCACCGAGTATACCGGAAGGGCGGCCGGCGGGAGCGCCGCGGGGCGGCAAAACAAAATTTGCAAAACGAACCCATGATTAGCTGTAAGTAGCTGACAGGCGGTGAGTTCACCGACGTTAAACGAACCCAAGACGAAGCCAAACGAACCCATTGCCGAACGCGGCCGGCTCTTCGGACCCGGGCGCGGCGCGCCGGGGAAGCAGGCCGCCATGGGACTGCGCTACGTCCCCGACATATACCACGAGAAAACGGCCGCTGGCCGGCTGTCCGCGCTAAGTCCCGGAAGAACAGAAGGAAATATTTTGCGGCGTGACGTGACCGCCGCGCCTGCAAGCTCCTGTACGCGGATCCACAGCGGCAACGGGAATGGGCAAATCATCGGAGAGATCCGGATAGCCGCTGGCGAGGCGTCCGATTGTAGCCTGAAGGAGTAGACAGACCGTCGCAGGAGAGCAATCATGCAAAAGCGCAAATTGGGAACTCGCGGATTGGAGGTTTCGGCGCTCGGGCTCGGGTGCATGGGGATGAGCTTTTCGTACGGGCCGCCCAAGGACAAGGAGGAGATGACGGCTCTTCTGCGGGCAGCCGTCGACCGCGGCATCACCTTCTTCGATACGGCCGAAGTCTACGGGCCGTTCCTCAATGAAGAGCTGGTCGGCGAGGCCCTCGCGCCGTTCCGGAAGCAGGTCACGATTGCGACCAAATTCGGCTTCGACCTCAGCCCCGGTCTCGATCCCCGCGGGATGCAGGGCCGGCCGGGCCTGAACAGCCGGCCGGAGCACATCCGGCAGGCCGTTGAGGGCTCGCTGCGGCGGCTGCGGGTGGAAACGATCGACCTGCTCTATCAGCACCGGGTGGATCCGGAGGTGCCCATTGAGGACGTGGCCGGCGCGGTGAAGGAACTGATCCGGGAAGGAAAGGTCCGGCACTTCGGCCTTTCCGAGGCGGGAGTGCAAACGATCCGCCGTGCGCACGCGGTCCAGCCGCTCACGGCGCTGCAGAGTGAATACTCGCTGTGGCACCGGACGCCGGAGAGGGAAGTGATTCCCGCGCTCGAAGAGCTCGGGATCGGCCTGGTGCCGTACAGCCCGCTGGGCAAGGGCTTCCTCACGGGCCGGTTCGGCGCCGATGCCCGGTTCGACAGCAGCGATTTCCGCAGCACGCTGCCGCGTTTCACGCCGGAGGCTCTCCGGGCGAACCAGGCCCTGGTGCAACTGCTCGCGGGCATCGCGGAGCGGAAAAGAGCGACGCCGGCGCAGGTCGCGCTGGCCTGGCTGCTGGCGCAGAAGCCGTGGATCGTGCCGATTCCGGGCACCACGAAGATCGAGCGGCTGGAGGAAAACATCGGCGCGGTTTCGCTCGATCTCACGCCTACGGATTTGCGGGAGATCGATGGCGGCGCATCGCAGATCGCGGTGCAGGGCGCGCGGTATCCCGAGCAGTTGGAGCGGATGACCGGGCGGTAACGGGAGGAATTCGGAATGGACATTCAGAGAGCCGGCTCAAAGGCTTCGGCCAAAGGACCGGCGGAGTGGTTTACCGGGACGGTCCGGATCGATCCGCTATTCAGCGCTCCGGCTCCGGCGCGCGTTGCGGGCGCCAGCGTGACTTTCGAGCCGGGCGCGCGAACCGCGTGGCACACGCACCCTCTCGGGCAGACGCTGATCGTGACGGCCGGCTGCGGCCGGGCGCAGCGCTGGGGCGGGCCGATTGAGGAAATCCGGCCAGGCGACGTGATCTGGATTCCGCCCGGGGAGAAACACTGGCCTGGCGCCGCGCCAACTACGGCGATGACCCATATCGCGATTCAGGAGCAGCTCGATGGCAAGCCCGTCGAGTGGCTGGAAGACGTCAGCGACGAACAATATCAGGGCTGATTCCGGAACGAAGAATCAATTCCGATCCAGAAGGTGAATGAGGCGTACGAGAGGCTGGTGAAGCCGGACGTGACGCACCGGTTCTCATCGATATTGGCACCGCTGCGGGCGGAGTGGATTTATGGACCACACGGGGATGGGCGAGCGAAAACCCGATCTATAAGGTCGGTATGGTTCCACACACGGCCCGCGGCCGTTTGGACCCTCAATCGCATTAAGATGAAAGCGTAAATGCGCTGCCGCAAACATTTCCGCGGCCTGTGTGCAGATTCCTCGTACTCCGGAAATGTCCGTTGGTAATTGCACGTTCACGCAGCCGGGGCTCGCGCCGGCCAGAGGACAATTGCGCACTGAGTGAAAGGGTGCGGGAGCAGCCGAGACTCGGTCCGGCGAAATTTTCACACTGCGGGCATAACGCCCCGTGTGGCAAGAGGGGCGCAAGCCCCGAAGGAAACGTGATGGGTGAGCCGATTCGACGTCTTCTGGTGATTGAAGACAACGATGGAGATGTCTTCCTCATCAGAAGAGCTTTGCAAGAAAACAATATTCCGGCGGACGTAATCGTTTGCAAGGACGGCGAGGCCGCGGTGCGCCTTCTGGACACGCCGGAGATGCAGACTCCGCCGGATGCAATCATTATCGACCTCGCTCTTCCCCGCATCCAGGGGCTGGATGTCTTGCACAAGATTCTGCACCGCCCCGCGTATGTAGGCACTCCGATCATGGTATTCACTTCATCGCCATCTCCCTCCGACCGGCATCGCGTGGAACTGCTTACCGGCGCGCGTTACGTCCAGAAGCCCAGCAGTCTCGACAATTTTCTCCGCGAAGTTGCCGAAAACGTCAGATCCATGTTCGCCGAAGCGGGTCACGATGAAAGCACATTCCAGGAGGGCCGCTGAATCCATGAAAAGGGAAACGACTGATGCCGCAGGGACTCGAACATTATCTTAGGACCACTTTGGCGAGTATCGGGGATGGCGTGATCTCAACGGATGCCGTGGGACGGGTCGTCTTCGTCAACAAGGTAGCCTTATCGTTGCTTCGCGCGACCGAATCCGAGGTCACGGGCAAGCATCTCGATGAGGTTTTCCATATTCAAAACGAATTCACTCGTCAAAGAGTGGAAAGCCCTCTCGCCAAAGTTCTCAGCGAGGGCGTCACCGTCGGTCTGGCGAATCATACGGTATTGATCGCCCGGGACGGGACGGAAGTCCCCATTGCGGACAGCGCCGCGCCAATCCGGGGCGACGACGGCGAATTGCAGGGCGCGGTGCTTGTGTTCAGGGACATCACCCTGCAGCGGAAGGCGGAAATTACACAGCGGCTCCTCGCGGCGATTGTGGAATCTTCCGATGACGCCATCATCAGCAAGGATGTAAACGGAATCATTACGAGTTGGAATAAAGGCGCGGAACGGATTTTCGGCTATTCGGCGGAAGAAATGATCGGAAGACCCATCGCGACCATCGCTCCGCCGGATCGCCTCGATGAGATGCCGCGAATTCTGGAGCGGATCCGGCGGGGCGAGCGGATCGACCACTACGAAACCGTTCGCAAGGCCAAAGATGGAAGGCGCGTCTCGATATCGCTTACGGTGTCACCGATTCGCGACGAAGAGGGGCGGATCATCGGCGCCTCCAAAATCGCTCGCGATATCACCGAACAGATCCGTATCCGGGAGGAATTGGCGGCGGAGCGGGAGCGCCTTCGCGTGACGCTGAACAGCATTGGCGACGGAGTCATCACCACGGACGATGCCGGCCGCGTGGTGTATTTGAATCCGGTCGCCGAGGGGCTGACGGGATGGACCAACCAGGAGGCTGCGGGCAGGCCGCTCGAAGAGGTCTTCCACATCATCAACGAGGATTCACGGCAGATCGTCGAAAATCCGGCCACCAAGGTCCTTCGTGAGGGCAAGGTGGTCGGGCTGGCAAATCACACACTGCTGATTACGAAGGACGGGCGCGAACTTTCCATCGACGATAGCGGCGCGCCGATCCGCGCGGCCAACGGCGCGGTATCGGGAGTCGTCCTGGTCTTTCGGGATGTGACCGAGCGCCGCGCGGACGAGAGATTCCGGAACGTACAGGCGGTGCAATTACGCCGCACGAACGACGAGTTGAATCAGTTCACCTACGCGATCACGCATGATTTGCGGGAGCCCTTACGAAATGTGCTGAACTTCTCGCAACTCCTTCTGCGCGCGGTCAAGACCGGTTCGGAAGTGGACGCTCAGGCGTCGATCGCCTACATCGTGGAAAGTGTGCAACGGATGGAGATGCTGCTGAACGATCTCCTCGCCTACAGCCACGCGGCAGGTTCGCACGACGAGACGACCTCCGTAGACATGAATGAAGCCCTCCAGTGCGCGCTGGACAATTTGAAGGCGGCCATCGCGGAGAGCGGAGCAGTAGTGAGGAGCGATGATCTGCCGTCCGTCCAAGGCCATAACGCGCAGATCGTACAGATTTTTCAGAACCTGATCAGCAACGCAATCAAATACCGGTCCGATGCGCCTCCACGTGTGGACATCCGCGCCCAAATGGAGGACCATGAGTGGATCTTCAGTGTCCGCGATAACGGCATCGGCATTCACCCTTCCTATCAGGAATCGATTTTCGGACTTTTCAAGCGCCTCCACGGCAGAGAGATCCCCGGAACCGGCATGGGGCTGGCAATCTGCAGCAAGATTATCGAACGCCACGGCGGACGCCTGTGGGTCCGTTCCCAGCCGGGCGAGGGCGCCGAGTTCTTCTTCTCCTTACCCGCAGAAAACCGATAGGAACCGCGGCACGGTGTTGGTAGCACGGTTGCCGGGATTCTCTACCTCTGCTATGCTCTCCTTGGCATTCTAGGAGAGAGATGGGAAAACCGCTCGACCTGCTGCAGGGCACGCTCGACCTGCTGATTCTCAAAGCCGTGTCCCTGGGCCCGCTGCACGGCTACGGCATCCTCCTGCGCATTCAGCAGATCTCGGGCGAACGCTTGCAGATTCTGCAGGGCTCGCTTTACCCGGCGCTGTACCGGCTGGAGCAGCAGGGCTGGATCGCGAGCGAATGGGGCGAATCGGAGAACCGGCGCAGGGCGAAGTTTTACCGGCTGACGGCGGCGGGACGGCGGGCGCTGCGGTCCGAGACCGAACAGTGGGGCCGCATGGCGGATGCGATCGCGGCCGTACTGCGGGCCACGCCGGAGGAGGTCTGATGCCAGGGGCACGGCTTCGGTCCTGGTTGCGGACGGCGCTCGATCCACGCCGCGCGGAGCGCGAAATGGATGAGGAACTGCGGTTTCACCTGGAAGCTTACACCGAAGAGCTGGTGCGCGCCGGCATGCCGCGCAGCGAAGCCGAGCGGCGGGCGCGGCTCGAATTCGGCGGGATCGCGCAGACGAAGGAAGCTTGCCGCGAAGCGCGCGGGCTGGGCGTGCTGGAATCGTTGGCGGCCGATCTCCGGCACGGCTGGCGGCTGCTGCGCCGGGACCGCGGGTTTGCGGCGCTGGCGGTGCTGACGCTGGCGCTGGGGATCGGGGCGACGACCGTGGTATTCAGCGTCGTCAACGCGGTGCTGCTGCGCGATCTGCCCTACCGCGATCCGGAACGGCTGGTGTTTTTATATGAGCCGCTGCCCGGCATTCCGAATGTGCCGCTCGAAGCGTGGGGGCCGAACAACGGGGACTTCGCGGAATGGCAGCGCCAGAGCCGCTTTCTCAGCGGCATGGCGCTGTTCACCACCAACGCCTGGAACGCCTCGGCAGGCGGCGAGACATTCCGGGCCACGGGATCGCGCGTAACGGGCGATTTCTTCCGCGTGCTGGGCGTGGCGCCCGCGCTCGGCCGCGCGGTCGAAGCCCGCGATACCGAGCCCGGCAAACCGCGCGTAGCCGTGCTCGGCGATGTGCTGTGGCGCTCGCGATTCGGCGGCGACCGGGGCGTGCTGGGGAAAGAGCTGCTGCTCGACGGGCGGCCGTACTGGATCGTCGGCGTGATGCCGCCGGGGTTCGCCTTCCCGCACGGCGCCGAGTGCCTGGAGACGCGGGGCAAGACCACCGATCTCTGGGTGGCGTGGCAGATGACGCCCGAGCAGAGAGTCTCGCGCAATGACCAGGAGGGCAACGCCATCGGACGGCTGCGGCCGGGCGCGACGCTGCAGCAGGCTCAGGCGGAGATGTCGGCCATTACGTCGCGATTCGATTCGCCGTACCAGCACCATCTTAAGGCGGAAGCAGTCGTGCGGCCTTTCGAACAAGCTATCGTGGGCGGGTCGCGCCGCCTGCTGCTGATCTTCCTGGCGGCGGTGCTGCTGGTTCTGCTGATCGCGTGCTCGAACGTGGCCGGCCTGGCGCTGGCGCGGGCCAGCTCACGAATGCAGGAAATGAGCGTACGGGCGGCGCTCGGCGCTTCCCGGCTGCGGCTGGTCCGGCAATTGCTGGCGGAATCGCTATCCATCGCATTGGCCGGCGGCGCGCTGGGCCTGGCCGCGGCAATCGCCATCGTGCGGCTGCTTGTGGCGGTCCATCCGGCGAATCTTCCGAGGGTCGAGGAGACGTCGGTCGACGCGCGGGTGCTGGCCTTTACGGTGCTCGTATCGCTGGCGACGGCGGTGCTTTCGGGATTGCTTCCCGCGTGGTCCGCCTCGCGCTCGAATCTGCATGAGGCGATGAAGCGCTCGGGCGCCCGCGGGGTCAAGGGCGGGAGCCGGCTGCATCGCGCGCTCATCGTGGCAGAGATGGCGCTGACCATCGTGCTGCTGGCGGGTTCGGGCCTGCTGATCCGCAGCTTTTTGAAACTGCGCGCCGTGGATAAGGGATTTTCGCCGCAATCCACGGTCAGCATCGGCGTCGAACTTTACGGCCGCTATGACGGGCCACAGAGGCAGAACGCGTTCTTCCAGTCGCTATTGGAGCGGACGCGGGCCATCCCGGGCGTCGAGGAGGCGGCGGCGATCGACCATGTCCCGCTCGGCGGGGGCCAATCGATCAGCATCATCGAAGTGGAAGGATATGCGTTCGATGAAAAGACGTCGTTCGAAACCCGCTCGGTGACGCCCCGCTACTTCGCCGCGATGGGCATTCCGCTGCTCGAAGGCAGAGAGTTCGACGACAGCGACGCAGCGGGACGGACGCCCGCCATCATCGTGAGCCGCAGCTTTGCGCGGCGGTACTTTCCGGGCCGCCCGGCGCTGGGCCATTATGTGCACTACAACGGGAGGCGGACAATCGTGGGCGTTGTGGCCGATGTGCGGCAGTACGAACTGGACGCCGCGCCGCCGATGCAGATTTACCTGCCGCTCTGGCAGACCGGCAGCCGCGCGGCATCGCTGGTGGTGCGAAGCGCGCTTCCGGCGGAGCGGATCGCCGCGGCGGTCCGCAGCCTGGTGCGAAACCTGGACCCCGGCCTCGCGGTGGCGGAGATGCAAACCATGGACGATCGGGTCTCGGAAGCCGGTGCGGAGCGGCGGTTCCAAACGATCGTGCTGACGGCGTTCGGCGCCATCGCGCTGTTTCTTTCGTTGGTAGGGCTATACGCGCTGATGGCGTGGTCGGTGGCGCAGCGGACCGCGGAAATCGGCATCCGCATGGCCTTGGGCGCGCAGCGGAGCGCGGTGATGGGCCTTGTTCTGCGGCAGGGCGCGGCGTTGTGGCTCGGCGGAATGTCGCTGGGCCTTGCCTGCGCCTGGGGCGCCACGCGGTGGATGCGAAGCCTGCTGTTCGAGGTGCAGGCCACGGATACGCCGACCTTCCTCGCGGTGGCCGTGCTGTTCTGCCTGGTAGCCGCGGGCGCCTGCTATTTCCCTGCGCGGCGCGCGACCTTCGTGGACCCGGCGATCTCGTTACGCTGCGAGTGATGCGGCGGCTGCGCCCGGCATGGCATCCTGGAAGTTCGCCATGCAAAAACGCATCTCGCCTGCGCGCGCCGTTTCGGGCGCGATCACATTGCCGGGGGATAAATCCATCTCCCATCGCTACGCTATGATTTCCGCCATCGCGGAAGGGACCAGCCGGATACGCAACTATTCGACCGGGGCGGACTGTCATTCGACGCTGGGGTGTGTGCGCGCGCTCGGAATCGACATCGAAGAAAACGGGACGGAGGTCACGGTGCACGGGCGCGGGCTCGAAGGGCTGCGCGAGCCGGCGAAGGATCTGGACGCGGGAAATTCGGGTTCGACCATCCGGATGCTTTCCGGGATCCTGGCGGCGCAACCGTTCCCCTCGCGCATTTTCGGCGATGAATCGCTCTCGCGGCGGCCGATGCAGCGGATTATGAAGCCGCTCGCGCAAATGGGGGCGCGGATCGAGGCGCGCGAGGGAAAATTTCCACCGCTTGCCATCGAAGGCGCGCGGCTGCGGCCGATCGATTACGCGACGCCGGTCCCGAGCGCGCAGGTGAAGACTTGCGTGCTGTTCGCCGGGCTGCACGCGGAGGGGCAGACTTCCGTGACCGAGCCGGTGCGGTCTCGCGACCATACGGAAATCGCGCTGCGCGAATTCGGCGCGGACGTCTCGGTGGACGGGCTGCGGATTGCGGTCAAGGGCCGGCCGAAGCTGAGCGGGCGCGAGCTGACCGTGCCTTCGGATCTTTCCTCGGCGGCATTCTTCCTGGCGGCGGCGCTGCTCGTGCCCGGCTCGGAGCTGGCGATCCGTGGCGTGGGGCTCAACCCGACGCGATCGGCGCTGCTCGATTTTCTGATGGGGATGGGGGCGCGCATCCGGATCCCGCAGCTCGAAAGCATCAACGGAGAGCTGATCGGCGAGATCGAAGTGCGGCATTCGGAGCTGCGCGGCGGCACGATCGAAGGCGGGCTCACGGCGGCCCTGATCGACGAGATTCCCGTGCTCGCGGTGCTGGGGGCGGCGACGGAGGAAGGGCTGACGGTGCGGGACGCCGGCGAGCTGCGGATCAAGGAGACGGACCGGATCAAGACCGTGGTGGAGAACCTGCGGCGCATGGGCCTCGCGGCCGAGGAGGCGGCGGACGGGCTGTTCGTTCCCGGCCGGCAGCGGTTCCGCGCGGCGCGGGTCGATTCCTACGGCGATCACCGGATTGCGATGGCGTTCGCAGTGGCGGCGCTGGCCGCGGACGGCGAATGCGCGATCGATGGGGCCGAAGCGGCTTCCGTCTCCTTCCCGGAGTTCTGGGATACCCTGAGCGCGTGCGCGCGCTGAGCCCGCCTTACTGGCAGCGCAGCGCGTCGGACGGCGCGATTCGCGCGGCGCGGCGCGCAGGGATATAGCTGGCGAGCAGCGCGACGAACGCCAGAATCGCGGCCACGATGGCGAAGCTCACGGGATCGGTGGATTTCACGCCGAACAGGAGGCTCGCGAGCAGGCGCATCAGGGCGTAGGCCAGCGCGAGCCCGATCGCCAGGCCCACCGCGGTCAGCCGCGCGCCCTGCCACAGCACCAGCTTCAGCACGTCCGCGGCGGCGGCGCCCAAGGCCATGCGGATTCCGAGCTCCTGGGTGCGGCGCTCGACCGAATACGCCATCAGGCCGTAAATGCCGATCGCGGCCAGCAGCAGCGCGATGGCGCCGAACACGGTGAGCAGCACCATATTGAAGTTCTGCCGGGAGACGCCTTCCGCGATCACCTGCTCCATAGTGCGCACATGGCCGACGGAAACGCGGCTATCCACGGCGCGCATTTCGCGCTCGATGGCGTTCCGCAGGCCGGCCGGGTCGGCAGCGGTGCGTACCGCCCACGTGAGCGGCAGCACGGAGTTCGCCAGTTGCGTGAGGCCTTCGGTGATCTGGCTCTGCGGGACGTACATCACAGCGCTCTGATTGTCCGAAAGCCCGGTTTCGCGCACATTCCCGACGATCCCGACGATCTCCCGCGGCGGTTCTTCGAACTGCGGGCCGAGGCCCTTGCCGATCGTGATCACCTGGCCGATGGGATCCTGCTTCGGCCAGTACTGCTTCGCCATCGCTTCGTTGATGATCACCACGCGCGCGGAATTGCCCGTGTCGCTTTCGGTGAAGACGCGGCCGCGCAGCAGCGGGATGTGGAAGGCGCGGAAATAGTGAGGCGAGATGAAGCGCCACTGCTCATCGCCGTTGTACGGGCTGCCCTTGGGATCGGGGCGGCCGGCGATCGAGAAGGGGATATCGATCTCGTTGGTGGTCGGCAGGGCGACGGTAACTGCGGCCGCTTCCACGCCCGGCAGCGCCTCGATGCGCTGCGCGGTGCGCGTGATGAAGCCTTCGACCGCCGCGGTGGTCTTGTAAGCCGAGCCGACGGAGGTTTCGAGCGTGAGCACATTGTGCGCGTCGATCCCGGAGTTCACGGTGCGCAGGCCGATGAAGGTGCGAATCATGAGCGATGCGCCGACCAGCAGCACCAGTGCCAGCGCCACCTCCGAAACCACGAGGAGGGAGCGCGCGCGGTTGTGGGCGCGGCTGGTGCCCGAGCGGCCGCCTTCCTTGAGGGTGGAAGCCAGGTCGGGATTCGACGTATGAAGCGCGGGCAGCAGCCCGAAGAGTACGGCGGTGAGGATCGCGAGGCCGAAGGTGAAGGCCGCGACTTGCCAATCGAGCGCCGGAATGGGCGCGGTCAGCCGTTCGGGATCGTTGATGCGCGGGATGTTGCCCGGCGCGAAGAGCAGCAGGATGCGCACGCCCCACGATCCCAGCACGAAGCCGAGTGCGCCGCCCGTGAGGGCCAGCAGCAGACTTTCGGTAAGGAGTTGGCAGACTACGCGCGCCCGGCTGGCGCCGATGGCGGCGCGCACGGCCAACTCCCTCTGGCGAGCGGCGGCGCGCGCGAGCAACAAGTTGGCCACGTTGGCGCACGCAATCAACAGGACGAACGCGACGGCGCCAAGCAGGATGAAGAGCGGCGTGCGAACATTGCCCACAATGGCATCGCGCAGCGGCTCCGCGCCGGCGCTCTCGTTCTTGTCCATCCACATCGGATACAGCGCGCGATAGCGTTCGGCCGCGGCGCGAAGCTCGGCATTGGCGCGTTCTACGGTGACGCCCGGTTTGAGGCGTCCGGCCACACGCAAGTAGTGCGCCTGATTGTCGCTGGCGGGATCGGCATGGAAGGGAGTGAAGATGTCGGCGGGCGGGTCGGAGCGGAAACCGCGCGCGAGGATGCCGATGATGGTCGTGGGCTTGCCATCGATGGGCAGCGAGCGCCCCAGGATTCCGGGATCGCCGCCGAGCCGCGACTGCCAGACTTCATACGTGACCACCGCCACGTTCGGACCGTTCGGGAGATCCTCCTGCGGCGTGAACGTGCGGCCCAGCGCGGGCTCGACGCCGAAAACGCGGAAAAAGCCTTCCGAGACTGCCATGGCCTTGGCGGGCGCGGCGCGCTCATCGCCGCCGATCTTGGCCGCGACCGCGCTCGGCAAGTACAGAGTCATCGCCTCGAACGCCTGGGTCTGACGCCACATCATGAACTTGGGGACGGAGCAGGAGAAGCCGTAATTGGTCTTGCCGTTATTGTGATAGGTCCGCCCGATGGCGAGGATACGATCCGGCTGCGGATACGGCAGCGGCTGGAGCAGCACATTGTTGACGACCGTAAAAATCGCGGTATTCGCGCCGATGCCGAGGGCCAGGGCGGCCACGGCGATGGCGGTGAA
>DATGMB010000327.1:0-12454 GCA_035293845.1 Bryobacteraceae bacterium | reverse complement strand
GTTCGCACCTGGAACTTTACCCGGGAACAGAGGCCGGACGTCGTGCCGGACCTCAGTGCGGGCGATCTGAATGGTGCATACCTGGTAGCGGCCGACCTCAGCGGCGCCAATCTGATCGGGGCCAGTCTGGTTAGCGCCAATGCCAGCAAGACCGATCTCAGCCGCGCCCAGCTCCAAGGCGCGAACCTGGTCAAAACCAGCCTGAACCGGAGCGACCTCGAGGAAGCCGATTGCAGCGAGGCCGATTTCCAGGAGGCCGACCTCAGCTCCGCCAACCTCAACCGGGCCAATTTGAGCGGCGCGAATTTGAAGCAGGCCTACCTCAGCGAGGCCGGCTTGGCTTCGGCCGACCTGAAATCCGCCGACCTGAGCTTCGCCCAGCTTGACCAGGCCATTCTCACCGGCGCCAATCTCAGCGCCGCGAACCTCTCGGGCGCCTATGCCACCGGCGCGGACTTTCGCGGCGCAGTGCTGGGCGGCGCCATCGCCGCCGGCGCCGATTTCACGGCGGCCAACCTCGCCGAAGCCGCGGTTTCCCATGCCGATCTCACCAAGGCCAATCTCAGCAAAGCCCGTCTCGCGCAGGCCGATTTGGGCGGCGCCAAATTGATTCGCGCCACGCTGACAGGCGCCATCCTCAGCGGCGCCGTGGTGAACCAGGCGGACCTGAGTTGGGCCGATGCCGGCGGCGCGGATCTTGCCGGCGCTCAGCTTGCCGGGAGCACCCTGATGGGCGCCAATTTCCCGGGCGCCAACTTCGCGGGAGCGGATCTTGCGGGCGCCAGGCTGATTGGCGCCAACCTGAGCCGCGCGGCTCTGACCAGGGCCGTGCTCAGTCACGCCGACCTCACCAATGCCAATCTGGGCCGCTCCGATCTCGGCGAAACCGATCTCACGGAAGCCGTACTCGCCGGTGTAACGGCCCCCGAGGCCAACCTCGCGTCCGCCGATCTCCAGAGTGCGGATCTCAATTCCGCCGATTTGCACGGAGCTTGCCTGGGCACGGCCAACCTCGGCGGCGCCAAGCTGGATTACGCGGTGCTCACGCGCGCTATGCTCAATGGCGTGAACCTGCGTGCCGCCAGCCTGCGCCAGGCCGATCTCACGGGAGCGAACCTGGCCGGCGCCGATCTGACTGAAGCCGATCTCTCCGGCGCCAATCTCTGCGGGGCCATCTTCGACGAGGCCAACATCGCCGCCGCCAACCTGAGCGCTGCCCTGGGACTCACGCGGGAGCAGCTCCAGCGCGCCGCCAGCGACGCCCGCACCAGCCTTCCCGCGTATCTGGATTTCTGAGACTATGCAATTCACCGCGCAGGACTGGCACACCGGCTGGCACGATATCGGACGTCTCTTGCTGGCCTATATCCTGGCCGTGCCGGCGGGCTTGTATCGC
This sequence comes from Bryobacteraceae bacterium, assembly GCA_035293845.1. GTDB lineage: Bacteria > Acidobacteriota > Terriglobia > Bryobacterales > Bryobacteraceae > DATGMB01. Next base: position 11,058 of record DATGMB010000327.1, on the reverse strand, counting down.
GAACAGCAGACCCACAGCCTCGGGCTGCGCACGTTCCCGCTGACCGCCGTCGCCGCTTGCGGCTACGTCCTGCTGGCCACCGGCGAACACATGGACGCCGCCGCGCAATCCCGCATCATCCAGGGCCTGGTTGCCGGCATCGGATTCATCGGCGGCGGCGCGATCCTCAAGACCGGGCGCAACATTCATGGCACCGCCACGGCCGCGAGCATCTGGAACACCGGTGCTCTCGGCGCTGCGGTCGCGCTCGACCGCTTTGCGATGGCCATCCTCCTGGCGGCCCTGAACGTCATCGCCCTGGCCGTTCTGCTGCCGCTCAAAGAGAAGCTGGACAAGACGAAGGGAAATGGCGATTTGGGGTAGCCGGTTAATCTTGGACTGCTTCCAGCATCTTCCTTAGAGCCTGCCCGCGGTGGCTGACCGCGAACTTCTCCTCGTCGCCCGCCTCGCCGAACGTGCAGCCGAAGGGCTCGTAATAAAATAGCGGATCGTAGCCGAAGCCGTGCCCGCCGCGCGGCGCATCGAGAATTCGCCCTTCGACCGCTCCGTGCCACACGCCCCGCACTTCGCCCGCCTCCACCAGAGCGATGGCGCACACGAACCGTGCCGAGCGATCCGCGACTCCGCGCAGCTTTTCGAGCAGCAGCCGGTTGTTGGACTCATCCGTCGCGCCGGGCCCCGAAAATCGCGCCGAATACACACCCGGCGCGCCGCCCAGCGCGTCGACTTCGAGTCCGGAATCGTCGGCGAACAGCGGGCCGTCCGCGTAGCGGCCATAATGCAGCGCTTTTTTGACCGCGTTCTCGGCGAATGTGGAGCCATCCTCCACGGCTGCCGGCAACTCGCGGAAGCGCGGCAGCAGATCGATTTCGACCGGCGCCTGGAGCGCCGCCAGCCGGAACTCCCGCAGCTTGCCGGCATTGCCGGTGGCGCAATACAGGCGCATCAAAGCCGGACCGCCTGCTTCTGCAATTCCACGAGGCGCGCGATGCCCGAGCGCGCCAGCCCGATCAGATCCGCCATCTGCGCGTCGTCGAACGTATTGTGCTCGGCGGTCGCCTGCACCTCGACGAACCGCCCGCCGCCGGTGATGACCACGTTCATATCGACATCCGCCTGCGAGTCCTCCTCGTAGCAGAGATCGAGCAGCGCCTCTCCGCGCACGATTCCCACGCTGGTCGCGGCCACGTAATCCCGCACCGGCGTCCGCTTGATGGCGCCATATCGCACCAGTTGCTGAAAGGCCGCGGCCATGGCCACGAAGGCGCCGGTGATCGATGCGGTGCGCGTGCCTCCGTCCGCCTGCAGCACGTCGCAATCGAGCATCACCGTGCGCTCGCCGAATCCGCCGAGGTCCACCACGGACCGCATCGACCGGCCGATCAGCCGCTGGATTTCATGCGTGCGCCCGGAGGGCCGCCCCTTGGTCACCTCGCGCGGCGTGCGCTTGGAGGTTGCGCGCGGCAGCATGGAATACTCGGCCGTGATCCAGCCCTTGCCGCTGTTGCGCAGAAATGGCGGCACCGTATCCTCGACCGTCGCCGCGCACAGCACCTGGGTTGCGCCCGTTTTGATCAGCGCCGAGCCTTCCGCCGTCGCCAGGTACCCGGTCACGATCTCGACCGGCCGCAACTCGCCGGCCTGCCGGTTATCCGCACGCATCAGCCCGCGCTCCTCATCGCGAAATAAAGCAGCAGCATTACGAGAACCATTCCCACGATTACCAGCGTCACGCACGCCACTCCGCCCGGCGGCGGACCGGTCACTTTCGGCCGTTTCGGCTTGACCGGTTTGAATTTCGCCATAAATGCGATGGTAGCACCGCGTTCCCGCGCAACATGTGAGAATCGAGTGGGATGACACGCCGAAGCCGCCTTGCGAATCTCGCGCTTGCTCCAACCGTGCTCGCTCTCGCGGCCCTTGCGGCTTGCGGCAGCCGGGGAGCGCCCGCCGTGCAGCCGTTTCCGGAGACGATGGCCGGCGTCTGGCATCGCACGGAGCTGCGGCAACCCTCTCTCTCCGATGTGCCCGATCCGGTCCCCCGCTCGGAGGTGCGCCGCTTCGTCCTCGCCGAATATAAAGGGCCCGGCAAGCTGGAGGCCCGCGCCTACGAGCTGACTTCCAGGGCGGTGGGCGTCGATCTCGCGCAGCGGTGGCGTCCCTCCGCCGATACCATCTTCTTCTGGGCCGGCGATTACTTCGTCGTCATCAAATGGCAGGAGGCCGACCGCAAAGCGCTGCAGGACTTCACGCGCGAGCTGGAGAAGCGCCTCAACCCGCCGCCCGCGCGCTAGGCCTGCCGCATGGACGCAGGGGGTAGCGCGAGGGGCCAAGTGGAACACGATGTTCCACCTGGCTTTGTAAGTTGTTGAAGCTGTTGGGCGAAATTTCGGCAAGTGGAACATCCATGTTCCACCTGCGGCGCTGGCACCCCAGGTTCCTGGCATATCAAGTGCTCTCTCGCTCCCCGATGCGGCTGCTCCTGTTGGTCTCGCTCGCCTCGCCCCCGCTGGCTGCGCAGTTCAAAAGCACCGTCCCGCTGGTGGTTTCGCCCGTCACCGTTGCGGATGAGCGCGGGCATTTTGTCGACGATCTGACCGAGCGCGATCTGGTCCTGTACGACAACAATGTGCCGCAGTCCGTACACCTCGATTACGCGATCCACCCGATTTCGCTGGTGGTCGCAATCGAAGCCAACAACGCATCGATCGCGGTTCTGGAGAAACTCGGCCGCAGCGGATCGCTCTTTACGGATCTATTGGCCGGCGACCGGGGCGAGACCGCGCTCGTCACCTTCACATCCCGCGTCTCCATCGCGCAGGATTTCACCGCCGACTCCGCCGAACTGAATCACACGATGCGCAGCCTTCGCGCGCAGGGCGATGGCGCGGCGGTGCTGGACGCAATCGATCGTTCGCTGCGGCTGCTCGCCGCGCGCCCCGCCGGCCGCCGCCGCGTCATTCTCGCCATTGCCGAGAGCCGCGACCGTTCAAGCGAGATCAAAATCGCGGAGCTGATGCGCCGCCCCGAGCTGCAGAATACCGCCGTCTACTGGCTTACGTATTCGACTCTGCTCGAGCCCTTCACCAATAAGCGCAAGACCAGGTGGGACCGCATGACGGACGAACAGAAGCAGGACCCCGGCCGCTATCATTCATCCAGGATCCCGCTGCCCGAGGAGGAAGAGCCGCTCCCCATGGCGCCCGGCAGCCTGCTCAACGTGTTCACCGAGCTGGCGCACAAGAGCAAAGTCGACGCCGCAGCCCTCCTGACTCGCACCACCGGCGGCCGGACGTTCCGCTTCGTCAAACAGGGCGGCCTCGAATCGGCGATTCAGGCCGTGGGCGCCGAAGTGCACCGGCAGTACATCGTCAGCTTCCAGCCGAAGCCCGATGCGGCCGGAGTGTTCCATTCCATCCGCGTCGAGGTGAAAGGGCGGTCCGATCTCACGGTCCGCGCGCGTTCCGGCTATTGGAGCGTGCAGTAGATGAAGATGGAAGAATGCCAGCAAAACTCGGATTCTTAGGAACGGGCGCGATCACGTCCGCGATGGTTACGGGGCTGAGAGCGCCGGGAGAAGACCCGCGGCCCATTCTCCTTTCGCCGCGCAATGCGGCAACGGCTGCCGTCCTAGCCGATCGGTTTGACCATGTCTCCGTGGCGGCATCGAATCAGGAAGTCGTCGATCAATGCGAGACCATCGTGATCGCGGTGCGGCCGCAGATCGCCGAGGAAGTTCTCGCCGGCTTGCATTTTCCGGCACACGCCAACGTGATCAGCCTGGTATCGGGTTTGCCGGTGCGCCGGTTGGCCGAGTTGACCGCGCCCGCCACGCGCATCTCGCGTGCGGTTCCCCTGCCTTCAGCCGCGCGCCGTCTGAGCCCTACCCCGATCTATCCCCGCGATCCGGAAGTAGTGGAACTGTTCGACCGGCTAGGCACGGCGATTGCCGTGGAGGACGAAGCGCGCTTCGATGCCCTTTGCGTGATCACCGCCACCATGGCGGCCTATTTCGCCTTCGCCGGGGCCTCGGCCGCATGGCTCGAACGGCATGGCATCGATCCGCCACAGGCGCGCGACTACGTGGCGCGCATCTACATGGGATTGGCGCAGACTACCGTCGAAGCGCCTTGCCGCAGCTTCGGCGAACTGGCCGCCGATCACGCCACCCTCGGCGGCACCAATGAACAGGTGCTCGGTTACCTGAAACAGCACGGCGTCTTCGACCGGTTCGACGAAGCTCTCGATTCGATCCTGCGGCGCCTGACGGGGCGCGCGCTGTAAACCAGCGTTTGCCCCACTATAATTAGGTAAACCCATGTCCTCTTCGGCACTCGACCTGGCCACGCCGGAAGCGCTGGCTCGCTACGAGCCTGTCATCGGGCTCGAAGTCCACGTGCAGCTCGCGACCGCCACCAAAATTTTCTGCGGCTGCCCCACCGGCTTCGGCGCTCCGCCCAACACGAACGTCTGCCCGGTCTGCCTCGGCCTTCCCGGCGCGCTGCCGGTGTTGAACCGCCGCGCCGTCGAGCTTGCCGTCCAAGGCGCCCTGGCGCTCGGCTGCCGCATCCGGCCGCACTCCCGCTTCGCGCGCAAAAACTACTTCTATCCCGATCTGCCCAAGGGCTACCAGATTTCGCAATACGAGGAGCCATTCGCCGAGCACGGCTTCGTCGAACTCTCGATCGGCGGCACGACGCGGCGCATCGGCGTCACTCGCGTCCACATGGAAGACGACGCCGGCAAGAGCATCCACGAAGGCTTCCGCGATTCCGACCGTTTCTCCTATGTCGACCTCAACCGCTGCGGCACGCCGCTCATTGAAATCGTGAGCGAGCCCGACATGCGCAGCTCGGAGGAAGCCTACGCGTATCTGACCGAGCTCAAGCAGCGCCTCCAGTTCGCCGGCGTTTCCACCTGCGACATGGAAAAGGGCCATCTGCGCTGCGATGCGAATGTGTCCGTCCGGCCGCGCGGCGCGGAAAAGTTCGGCACCAAGGCCGAGGTCAAGAACCTCAACTCGTTCCGCTTCCTGAAGGAGGCGCTCGATTTCGAGATCGCCCGCCAGGTGGCGCTCGTCGAAAGCGGCGGCCGCGTGGCGCAGGAAACGCGTCTCTACGATCCTGCCCGCGGCGAGACCTTCGCGATGCGCAGCAAGGAAGAGGCGCACGACTACCGTTACTTCCCCGAGCCCGACCTCGTGCCGCTGGCGATTTCCGAGGAGTGGCTCGCCCGCCTCGCCGCCGAAATGCCGGAGCTCCCCGGCGCGCGCAAGGCCCGTTTCGTGGCCGCATACGGCCTGCGCGAGTACGATGCCGGCGTGCTCACCGCCAGCCGCGCGGCCGCCGATTACTTCGAGACCGCTGCGCGCATCTCGGGCGATCCCAAGACCGCCGCCAACTGGGTGATGGGCGACCTCATTGGCCTGCTCAAGGCGGAAGGGCGCGATATCGCCGAATCGCCGGTTCCCGCGGAGGATCTGGGCGAGCTCGTGCGCATGATCGCCAAGGGCGAAATTTCCGGCAAGCTCGCCAAGGAGGTCTTCGCCAAGATGTTCGCGGGCGGGGGCGCGCCCGGCGCGATCATGGAGCGCGAGGGACTGCGGCAGATCAGCGATACCGCCGAGCTCGACCGCGTCCTGGACGAAGTGATTGCGAACAACCCGAAGCAGGTCGAGCAGTACCGCGGCGGCAAGGCTACGGTGATCAATTTCCTGGTTGGGCAGGCGATGCGAGCGACGCGCGGCCAGGCCAACGTGGGGGCCGTCACGGAGATTCTCAAGCGCAAACTCGGAGGCGGCCAAACGTGTTGAAAGAGGGCGATCCGGCGCCGGAGATCCGGCTGCAGACGGCTAACGGCGAAGATTTCCGGCTTTCCGATCTCCGGGGCCGCCGCGTGGTCCTCTACTTCTATCCCAAGGCCGATACACCCGGCTGCACCATAGAAGCCTGCGAATTCCGCGACGGCATCGCGGCATTCAACAGTAAGGGCGCGGTCGTGGTCGGTATTTCTCCCGACAAGCCGGCGGCTCAGGCGAAGTTCCAGGCCAAGTACAGCCTCCCCTTCACGCTCCTCGCCGACGACGAGAAGACTGCCGCGCAAGCCTACGGCGTGTGGAAGGAGAAAAACATGTACGGCAAGAAGACGATGGGCGTCGAGCGCACGACGTTCGTCATTGGCCCGGATGGCAGGATCGAAAAGATCTACGGCAAAGTGAAAGCCGCCGGGCACGCGGCGCAGGTGCTGGATGATCTGGCAAGGCCGCGGACATAAGGGAGCGGTGAGGCAGTTCCGCCGCGGTACCCTATAGTTGTGCGCTATTTCCTTTCGCGCCGGATCCCGCACGCCGAGGCCATCCTGCTGATCGAAAGCGGGTCGCGCGGGCTCCTGGAATCGGTCATCCCCGGGCTGCGCGCGACCTGGGGCGCAGATGTCGCCATCGATCTGGTCACCTGTTACGCGCGGCTGCCGGAGGGTATGGCGGCGGAGAGCACTCGCGTCTACCGCACCACCGATTACCGCGATCCCGCGGCGCGGCGCCGGCTGGTGGCCGAACTGAAGGCGAATCGCTACGCGCTTCTCGGCATGATCTGCTCCGGCGAGCCGATCATGACCAAGTGGAAATGGGCGCTGGCCCTCCGGCTGCCGGCCAAAGTGTTCCTCATTAATGAGAACGGCGACTATTTTTGGCTCGACCGCGGGCACCTGGACCTTCTGCGCCAGATTCTGCTGCTTCGTTCGGGCCTGGCAGGGGCCGGCGCGGTGCGCACACTGGCCAGCGTGCTGTGCTTCCCGTTCGCCCTCGCGTATCTTTTGCTGTACGCCGCGGCGGTGCATGTGCGGCGCGCCGGCCGCATGAGGTGGAGTTCATGAAATCGATTCAAGTCAAAGAACCCGGCGGCCCGGAGAAGATGCAACTGGTCGATGTGCCCACGCCCTCGCCACGCGAAGGCGAGGCCCTCGTCCGGATTGCGGCCAGCGGCGTCAACTTCATCGACGTGTACTTCCGCACGGGCCTCTACAAATCCGATCTGCCGATCGCGCTGGGCAGCGAAGCAGCGGGCACCGTCGAGGCCGTCGGCCCCGGCGTATCCGAGGTTTCCCCCGGCGACCGCGTGGCCTACGCCATGGCCCGCGGCTCCTATGCCGAATACGCGGTCGTGCCGGCGGCGCGGCTGGTGCGCATTCCCGATACCGTCGGCTTCGAAACCGCTGGGGCCGCGATGCTCCAGGGCATGACCGCGCACTATCTCACCCATTCCACCTGGCCGTTGCAGAAGGGCGAAACGTGCCTGGTGCATGCGGCGGCCGGCGGAACGGGCGGTCTGATCGTGCAGATGGCCCGCCTGCGCGAGGCGCGCGTCATTGGCACCGTGGGGAGCGAAGAAAAGGCGCGCATCGCCCGCGAATGCGGCGCGGATGAAGTGATCCGTTACGACGAGCAGGATTTCGAGGCCGAAGTGCGGCGGCTCACAGGCGGCCGCGGCGTCGATGTCGTCTATGACTCGGTGGGCCGCACGACGTTCGAAAAGAGCCTCGGCTCGCTGCGTCCGCGCGGCATGCTCGTGTTGTTCGGGCAGTCGAGCGGTCCCGTGCCGCCCTTCGATCCCACGGTGCTGAACGGCAGGGGCTCCCTGTTTCTGACGCGCCCCTCGCTCGCGCATTACGTGCAAACGCGCGAGGAGCTGCTGTGGCGCGCCACGGACGTGCTGAACCAGGTGGCTTCCGGCGCGCTGCGGCTGCGCATCGACCGGAAATACCCGTTGGCCGAGGCCGCCGCCGCCCATCGCGAACTGGAATCGCGGCGCACCTCCGGCAAGCTGCTCCTCACCGTGCAATCAGCCTCATGAATCTGCAGGCCAAGCTGACGCTCGGCAACGTGCTGCTGGTCGTAGCGCTGGTCAGCATCATCTCCGCCATCAACCTGGCGGGCGATGTGCAGCAGCACTTCGACGCCACGCTGGAACGCGCCGAGGTCCTGAATACCGTGGCGACGACGTTCGTGCGCCAGACGCTCAATTCGCGGCTCACCGTGCCGCTCCGCGAGGCGTTGCGCGATCCGCAGCTCTCCAAGGATCTGCTCGACCTGGTGACCGACGCTCGCGCGATCCTGGAAATCGCCGTCGTCGCACCCAAGACGGAGGAGGTCCTGGCGGATAGCGATCCCAAGCGCATCGGCCAGACCTCCGGGCCGTACCCCAATTTTCGCAACCTGGTGGCCCACACCGGCTGGTTCGAGAAGCTGCGGGTGTTGAACACGCACGCGCCGCAGTATTATGAACTCGAGCGCGCGCTTGCTTCGGGCGGCGAAACCGTGCTGCTGGTCCGGGTGATCATCGCGCCCGCCCTGATCCGCAACGACATCAATCCCGCGCTTACCCGCGAGGCCGACCTCGCCGTCGCGAGTATCGCGGGCGCCATCTGCGTCACATTCCTGTTCTCCGCGATCGCCTTCCGCCCGCTCGGCCGTCTGCGCCGGCAGCTCGATCTGGTTGCCAGCGGCGAATACGAGCCGGAGAAGGCCATCGCCAAGCCTGCCAACGACGAGCTCTCGCAAATGGCGTCCAAGGTCAACTTGCTGGGGCAACGCCTGCGCGGCGCGCAATACGAAGTCTCCGACCTGCGCGGCAATATTGACCGGCTCCTGCAGGACCTGGAAGACGCCGTTTTCATCTTCAACCGCGAGCGGCAGCTCGTTTTCGCCTCCGGCTCGGTGGAGAAGTTCCTCGGGCGTGAACGGGGCGATCTATCCGGGCAGTCCATCTCCGCAATTTTTCCGCCCGCGACGCCTCTGGGCCTGCTGATCGCGCAGGCGGCGCAAACGGGCCGGCCCGTGCGCAATCGCCGCGTTCCGGTGAAGGGCGCGGGAGAGGATGCCGCCGGTCCGGCCATCGTCCTTCTCTCGGTGGATGCGCTCGAAACGCTGCCCGGCGTTGCGGTCGCAGGCTCCGGCCTCCTCGTCCGCCTGCGCGATCCCGAAGCACAGCGCAAGCTCGGCCGCGAGCTGCAGACGGCGGACCGCCTGGCCGCCATCAGCCGCGTTTCGGGCGGCGTGGCCCACGAGGTGAAAAACCCGCTGAACGCCATCCTGCTCCACGTGGAGGTCGCCAAGGCGCGGCTGGCGCACGGGGAGACCGATGTGGCCCCGCAAATGGAGATCATCTCGCGCGAAATCCTCCGCCTGGATCGCGTCGTCAAGACGTTCCTCGATTTCACCCGGCCCGTCGAGCTGAAGCTCAGCAACGTGCCCGCCGGCGAGTTCGTGGATGAAGTCGTCGAACTGGCGCGCCCGCAGGCGGAGTCCAACCGGATTCACGTCAACGTGGTGCAGGAGGCGGAGGGAGTCGAGATCCGCGTGGATCGCGACCTGCTCAAGCAGGCGCTGCTCAACGTGGTGGTGAATGCGATCGAGGCGATGCCCGAGGGCGGCGAGCTGCGTTTCGAATCTACGGCGGTGGACGACATGTGGGAAATCCGCGTCTCGGATACCGGCGTGGGAATCCCGCCCGAACTGCGCGACAAAATTTTCCGCCTCTACTTCACCACGCGCAAGGAGGGCTCGGGCATCGGCCTGGCGATGGCGTTCCGGATCGTGCAGTTGCACGATGGTACAATCGACTTCACCAGCGAGCCGGGAAAGGGCACGACCTTCATCATTCGCATTCCGATTGCGGTTTGAAGGGAAGTAGCTGCCGAGGCATTTCATGAGGCAGATTCCGAACATCACGTGGGCGGCGTTGTTCGTCGCGGTAGGCGTGTGCGCCTGCGGATGCTCGCTGCGCAAGCCAAAGACGGTCGCGGCCGCTCCGCCGGCGCCCGCGCCCGCCGCCGCGCCGGCCGCTCCGCCGCCGCCGCTTTCGGTTCCGCAGACGCAGGTGCAGTTGCCGCCGCCGCAGCCTCTGACGCCGGAAGCGCTGGCTACTACGGAGCCGCAGGAAGAGCAGCCGGCTTCTCCCGCGCCGCCGCGCCCGGCGCCGCCACGCAGGCCCAGCGCGGGCCCCCGTCCGGCCGAGACGCCGCCTCCGCCGCCCGCGGCCGTGCCCACCCCGCCGCCCGCCGAGGAACGCCACCCGATCCTCGAGGTGCTGCCAGCCGCCGAGCTGAAACGGCTGCAGGAGGAGGCGCAGGCGCGAAGGCGCGAAGTGCGGCAGGTTGTGGAGCCGCTCGATCGCGCGCGCCTGAGCCGGCAGCAGCGCGGCATTCTGGACCGCGTCGAAACGTTTCTCAAGCAGTCCGATGAAGCGGAACGCCGCGGCGATATGCGGCAGGCCAGCGAGCTGGCGCAGCGCGCTCTGGTGCTCGCGCGCGAGCTGAAACCATGAACCAAACTTCGCCGCTGGCCGCCGTCGCCGGCGGGCTTTCCGGGCGCAATCTGGACGCCATGCTGGTTTCCGGCGCACCCAACGTCCGGTATCTCACCGGCTTCACGGGTGATAACGGCGCTGTGCTGGTGGCCGGCGGGCGTGCCACCCTCTTCACCGATCCGCGCTTCGAAATTCAGGCCGCGCAGGAGGCGGCCTCCGCGGCCTGCCGCGTGAAGATCTCGCGCGGCCCGCTGCTTGTGGATGTCGTGGCGGCGATTAAGCGGCTGGGTCTGCGCCGCATCGGCTACGAGCCGGCGCGCATGACGTGCGATGCCTTCGAGCTGATGAAATCCAAGCTTCCGATGCGTGCTTCGCTCGAGCCGGCCGCCGGGTGGATCGAGCAGCTTCGTATGGTGAAATCCGCGGAGGAGTTGGCGCGCATCCGCCGGTCGGTCGAAACCAACTCGCGCGCCTTCGAGCAGACGGCGCGCCGCGTGCGGGCCGGCATGAAGGAATCGGACCTGGCGGCGGAGCTCGAATACCGCATGCGGCGGCTCGGCGCGGAAAAGCCCAGCTTCGATACGATCGTCGCCGGCGGCGCGCGCTCCGCCCTGCCGCACGCCCAGCCCACCGCGGCGCGCCTCGCAGCCGGGCAGCTCGTGGTTGTAGATATGGGAGCGCTGCAGGACGGCTACTGCAGCGATATGACCCGCATGCTGTTCCTCGGGAATCCGGATGGCAAGGTGAAGCGGAC
>DATGMB010000326.1:0-7083 GCA_035293845.1 Bryobacteraceae bacterium | reverse complement strand
GACGAGGCGCTGGCGCGGGGCATTCGGCTCATCGAGTGGACGTTCGATCCGCTCGAGGTCAAAAACGCATTCTTCAACATCGAGCGGCTGGGCGCGATTGTCCGCCGATACAACGAAAACCAATACGGCGTGACCGCGAGCCCGCTGCACGGCGGCCTTCCGACGGATCGCTGCATCGCCGAATGGTGGATCGATTCCCCGCGCGTGCGGCGGATTCTGGCGGGCGAACGGCTCACGCACAACCCCGTAGAGCGCGTGGCGTACCCGTCCGACATCGCTCGCATTCGCGCGGAGGACCGGCAGTGCGCCCGCGAAATCCAGCGGGTCAACGGCCGCAAACTGCAGGATGCGTTCGCGCGCGGCCTGGCCGCCACCGGCTTCGAGCGCGGGGAGACCGAATCGGCCTATCTTCTGGAGCCCTATCAATGAAACTCGATCACATCATCCTCCGCCAGATCCAGATGCCGCTGGTCCACTTTTTCGAGACCAGCTTTTCCCGCACCTACAAGCGCGACATCATCCTGGTGGAGGCGCAGGGCGGCGGTATTTCGGGATGGGGCGAGGTCACGGCGGGCGAAAACCCGTTCTATAACGAGGAGTGGACGGACTCCGCGTGGCTCATTCTGCGCGATTACGTGGCGCCGCGCGTGCTCGGGCGCGAGCTGGCCTCCGCGCAGGACGTGGCGCCGCTCACGGCGCACATCCGCGGTCATAAGATGGCGCGGGGCGGACTGGAAACCGCTGTCTGGGACCTGGAAGCCCGCTGCGCCGGTGTGCCGCTGTGGCAGAAGATCGGCGGAGGAGCGCGCCGCGAGATCCCGTGCGGCGTTTCCATCGGCATTCAGGATTCGGTGGAGCAGCTGCTCGAGAAAATCGAGACGGAACTGGCGGCCGGCTACCAGCGGATCAAGATGAAAATCAAGCCCGGCTGGGACGTCGATGTGGTCCGCCGCGTGCGCGAGCGATTTCCCACGATCAAGCTGATGGCGGACGCCAACTCCGCCTACACGCTGGCGGACGCCCAGCATCTCAAGCGGCTGGATGAATTCTACCTGATGATGATCGAGCAGCCGCTGGCGCACGACGACATCATCGATCACGCCGAACTGCAGGCGCAGCTCCAGACGCCCATCTGCCTGGATGAGTGTATCCGCACGGCGCACCATGCGGAGCAGGCCATCCGGCTGCGCGCCTGCGGCATCATCAACATCAAGCTGGGGCGCGTGGGAGGATTTTCGGAGGCGAAGAGGCTGCACGATGTGGCGGAGGCGGCCGGCATTCCGGTGTGGTGCGGCGGAATGCTCGAAGCCGGCGTAGGGCGGGCTCACAACATCGCGCTGGCGACGCTTCCCAATTTCGTGCTGCCCGGCGATGTCTCCGCCAGCAAGCGCTACTGGAAGCGGGACATCATCCAGCCGGCAGTGGAAACGACCGAGCGCGGGACCATCGCGATCCGCGACGACGCCGGTTTCGGCTACGCGCTCGACCACGACTTCATCCGCTCGATCACGGTGCGGGAGGAGACCCTCGGTTGAACGCCTTTGTCACGCTGCTGCGGGACAACAAGAACTACCGTTACACGTGGATCGGCCAGGTGGTCAGCGAGGTCGGCGACCACTTCAACAACATCGCCGTGTTCAGCCTGGCGGTCGCCGCGACCCGCTCCGGCCTGGTGGTGAGCGGCGTGATGCTCTCCCGCGCGATCCCGGCGATGCTGATCGGACCGCTTGCGGGCGTGGCGCTCGACCGGTTCAACCGCAAGTCGATCATGATCGCCAGCGACCTGTTTCGCGCGGTGATTGCGGCGCTGTTCATTTTCACGATCCATCGCCACGATACGTGGCTGCTGTACCTGCTCAGCGCGCTGCTGATGATCGCCTCGCCGTTTTTCACCAGCGGCCGCTCCGCGATTCTGCCGTCAATTGCAACCAAAGAGGAGCTGCACACCGCCAATTCGCTGACGCAGACGACCGGCTGGAGCACGCTCACGATCGGCACATTTCTGGGCGGCGCGAGCGTGGCCGCGGTGGGCTTCGAGTGGGCTTTCTTCGCCAATGCGATGTCGTTCCTGATCTCGGCGGCGTGTATCTCGCGGCTGTACCTGGCGGGCCGCGGCTTCCTGCCGCCGCGGCGGGCGCTGAATGAGACCACCGTGGTCCGGCCATGGCACGAGTACCGCGAGGGGCTGCAATATATGCGCTCGGTGCCGCTGATCCTCGGATTGCTGCTGATCAACATCGGGTGGGCGACGGGCGGCGGCGCGGCACAGATTCTGTTCAGCGTCTTCGGGGAGATTGTGTTCAACCGCGGCCCGGCGGGGCTGGGCATGGTGTGGGGATTCGCGGGCGTGGGCCTGCTGTGCGGCGGCGCGCTCGCCTATAATCTGGGCAGGCGGCTCAGCTTCAATGCCTACAAGCGCACTGTGGTCGTTTGCTATATCGTGCACGGGGGCTCGTACATCCTGTTCAGCCAGGCACCCACGTTTTCCTGGGCGCTGTTTTTTATCGCGCTCTCGCGCGCGGGCGTGGGGGTCAGCTCGGTGCTGAACATGTCGCAGTTGCTGCGCATCGTCCCGAACGAATTTCGCGGGCGCGTGTTCTCCACGATGGAATCGTGCCAGTGGTCGGTGATGATGCTTTCGATGGCCGCCGCGGGAGTGGCTTCGGAGTACTGGAATCCGCGCACGATCGGCGCGGTGGCCGGCCTGCTGAGCTCGACGACGGCCATCTTCTGGGGCTGGGCGCATTTCACGGGGCGGCTGCCGGAGCCGCAGCGCGCCGGGATCGAGCCCGAAGAGGTGGAGATCCACAAGGAGTACTCGGCATGAAGGATCGGGTTGTGCTGGTGACGGGCGCCGCGAAGCGGATCGGCCGCGGGATCGCGCTGCGGCTCGCAGCCGAAGGGGCGCGCGTGGCCATCCACTACCACACCTCCGAGGAGGAGGCCCGGTGCACGGCCGCGGAATGCGGCGGCGCGCCGGTTTTTCGCGCGGATCTGGAATCCGTGGAGGAGATCCGGCGGCTGTTCGCGGAAGTCGCGTCGCATTTCGGGCGCCTCGATGGGCTGGTGAATAACGCCGCGCGCTTCACCCGTTTCGACCCGCTCGAGATCACGGAGCGGGACTGGGATTTCATTCATTCCGTGAACCTCAAGGCCACGTTCTTTTGTTGCCAGGCGGCCGCGCGCCTGATGCAGCGGAGCGGCGGAGGACGGATCGTCAACCTCAGCTCGCTCGGCGGCATCCGGCCGTGGGCCGAGCACGCACATTACTGCGCGTCCAAGGCGGGCGTGATCATGCTGACGCGCGCACTGGCGAAGGCCTTCGCGCCGGATATCACGGTGAACTCGGTGGCGCCGGGGGTGATTCCGTTCGACGATATCGACGAGCGCGGAAAACGGATGATCGCCGCGACGCCGGCGCGCCGCGGCGGAACAGCGGATGAGATCGCGGACGCAGTGGTGTATTTTCTGAGGGCGTCGAACTTCGTCACGGGACAGATTTTGGCGGTGGACGGGGGACTGAGCCAGCGCTGAGGGGCGCTGAAGAGCGCCAAACATGGGAAGTTTGACACAGCGGTTACGGGTCTGGTTAAATGAAGGAACACCACTTTGCTCCTCAGTAGCTCAACGGTAGAGCATTCGGCTGTTAACCGAAGGGTTGTAGGTTCGAATCCTACCTGAGGAGCCAATTTTTTGTCCATACGAATTTCTCCTTCCCAGTAGTTCACGCCGACGCAATCCGTGCGTCCGCGCCTACCGTCGAAACATCCCAAATAAGTAAGCGTCTCGTGAACCACCGTCGCGCTGGCGTTGAAGTTACGGTAGTGACCGCAGGTTTCGCAGCTCAAGCCTGAACCGGGCAGGTCGTTGGTTTCCAGTTGTGGGGAAGCAGTTCGCTCAGTCGGGTGATGGAATGCTTGGGAATGCGCGAGAGCACATCATGGAACCACGCGAACGGCTCGACGCGGCACCGCTTGCAGGAAGCGATGAAACTGCGAAGCACGGCGGCCGTTTTGCCGCCACCGTCGCTGCCGAAAAAGGTCCAGTTGCCGCGGCCGAGCGCAATGTCGCGGTTGGCTCGTTCCGTGGCGCCGTTATCGATCTCCAACTCGCCGTCCTGCAGAAATCGCGTCAGGGCCGTCCGCTGGTTCAGCGCATAGCGCACTGCGGCCCCAGACGGACTCTTCGGCAGCACTTCCGGCTGCAATTCGAGCAGATACTGATGGAGCTTCTCGATCAGCCGCGCCGATACGCGCCGGCGCAATGCCAGCCGTTCATCCGCTGACAGCGACAGCGCCTTGGCTCTCTCCTCTACTCGATACAGGCGCGCGATCAGGTGCAGCGCCGGCCCCATGTGCGGCTCATCGGATTCCAGAGCTTTGAACAGATATCTGCGCGCGT
Source organism: Bryobacteraceae bacterium (assembly GCA_035293845.1). Lineage (GTDB taxonomy): Bacteria > Acidobacteriota > Terriglobia > Bryobacterales > Bryobacteraceae > DATGMB01. The sequence goes on along the minus strand of DATGMB010000326.1, from coordinate 2,682 downwards.
GCATCCAGCACCCGACCTCGGTCATCCCGCGTTGGGGCTTGAAAAACGCGTCGTAGACGGAGTACGCGTCCGCCTGCAGATATCCTTTGTATCCTTCCAGAAATTTCGCCGGACCGGCGCGCGATCGCGTGGGCGTGTAGTCGTACACGATCACCGGATGGTGAGCGTCTCCGAGATACGGCCAGATCCGCCCGTTCCTGGCGAAGGGAAGTTTTCGGTCCAGCACCTTCACGCTGGTGTCGTCGGTGCCGATCACCTTGGACCTCAACAACTCCTTCTTCATCAACTGGTACAACGGATCGAGCAACTCCGCGCACTGCCCCATCCATCCGCCCATGGTCTTACGCGAGATCTCGATGCCGTGCCGCTCGAACATCTTTTCCTGCCGGTGCAGCGGCTGATGGTCGGCCCATTTCGCCACGATCACTTGCGCCAACAAGCTGGCTCCCGCCGTGCCCTTCTCGATCGGCTGCGGCGGCTTGGTGGCGGTCCTCACCGTGCACTCGCAGGCGTACTTCAGGCAAACGTCCTGAATCACCTTCATCGACGCGGGAATGTATTCGTAGCGTTCGCTGGTCTCTTCCGCAATCAGCCGCAGGTCCTTGCCGCAGTCGTGGCAATGCTTTTCCGCTTCCGCCAGATCGTGAACGACGCGTTCGCGCTTCAGATGCCGCGCCAGAGGTTGCCGCCCGCCGCGCTTCGGCGTCGCGTTCGGTTTCGACGCCGATCCCGCATCCCCATCCAGGTCATCATCGTCGTCGGCGGCAGCGGCAGCGGATTCGGCTTCCGCGCTCCGCGCCTGCCAGGCCGCCTCGAACAGCGCCAGTTGCTCTTTCGACAACTGCTCGCTCTTGCGGTTGCGTTGCGCCTCCAGGAGTTCGCGCAGCAAGCTCTGGTACTTGTTCTGCTCCGCCAGCGAACGGTCCAGCTGCTCGGCCAGATCAACGACAATCTTTCGCAGCGTCTCTGAGTCCCGCGGCAAGCTGTTCGGATCGATGGCCACCGTGTGTCCAGAGTACGCGAAAAACAGCTCGATTCCAAGTAAAAACAACAGTAAGCCGAAACGTTTTATCAACGGCTGCGCCGATACCGTTTGCGCCGCTTCGCCGTGCTCAGATCGATGCCGCTCAGCAGCGCTCCTAACTCCTGCGCCGTGATCTCCCGCTGTCGTTCCCGGATGCCGTCTGCAAACGGAACCGCGTACGTCCCTTCCTCCAGCCGCTTGCTCCAGACCGCGAGGCCGTCGCGATCCCAGTACAGGATTTTCACCCGATTCCTGCGACGGCTCGTAAACACAAACAGGTGTCCGGCGAGGACATCCAACTCCAGGTGGTCGCGGACGAGCGCGTGCAGACTGTCAAAGCTCTTGCGCATGTCGCACGGCGTCAGGCACAAGTACACCCGCACGCTGGCTGGCAGGTGGATCATCCCCGCAACACGTCCAGCACGGTCCGCAAGGTCGCGGCGTCCACGCCCGCGCTGATGCGCAGCCGCTCGCCGGTCGCCAACACAAGTTCCAGCGCCGCCTCCGCCGTGTACTCCGGCCGCCGCGGGCTCCTGTCCACCAAAGCGAACCGAACCGGCCCTGTTTGCTGGAGCCGTTTCCGCCAGGCGTAGAAAGAGTACTCCGTCAGTCCCTGTTCCCTACAGAACTGCTTCACGGAAACTCCGCTGCGTTGTTGCGCTGCGATTCTTTCGGCCCACTGGTCTGCCTTTGGGTTGGCGGGTCGCTGCTCGACGGTGGTCTCGCTCATGACACCACCTTGCAACGACCGCTGACGGATCAGGAAGAGCGGTTCACGAGACGCTTACCCAAATAACGCCATAGACTTGCGCTGATCGGTCGTTCTCTGCACCGGGCCTGCTAAACAGGCCGGGGGGCGTTCGAAATCCAGTCGAGCAGAACCCCCGGACTGGCCAAGCGAGAGACGGCGCGAGAGAAAGACGGCCGCAGAGACATTTTGCTTCAACCCACCGCGATATCAAAGAGCGCCGCCTCACCCTCATCCGCCCTGTCGAGCCGCTGCTCTACTCGAAGATCGCCCGAGAGAACGGACGAGAATTGATGAACGCCACCATTCTGAAGGAGATTGAGCGGTTGCGCGGCCTGACCGTGAACGGCCTGCGCGAGAAGTACCGGGCGGTCGCGAGGATTCCCGCTCAGGGAACAAAGCCTACCTCTACCGCCGCATCGCCTGGCGGCTCCAGGCCAATGCCGAGGGTGATTTGTCGGAACGGGCGCGGCGCCGCGCGCTGCGCGCGGTCCTGTTCTCGCGCCGTGGAGGCGGAGATTGCCGGCGAGTGCCTCGGTGAGTGCCGGGTCGCGCCCGCGGCCCCGACGTCTCCGTGACGCTGCCTTCGGATCTCCGCTTTCACACAACCCCTCGCGTGGAGGAGCGGAGGCCGAGGCGAACAAGGCCCTTTGGATCCAAAGCGCCCGCGCCTCGCTCCGCAACCGATCCTGCCCCGGGGCAGCTACCATGGGCGAAATCCCGACACTGGCTGTTGCCGGTTCGCGGTCGAAGCCGCTCCTAGGTTTCCTCCTGGATCGCGGTGCTCAACCTGGTTGGGTGTTCGCCTGAGGAGGGCAACAACTTCCAACTGATCGCGGTGACGCAATCCTCGAGGGACAGCCTGGTTACGATCTGCTCCAGTATTTCGTCGTTGCGACCCGGCAACCGC
>DATGMB010000325.1:0-12623 GCA_035293845.1 Bryobacteraceae bacterium | reverse complement strand
CACGGCGGTCCCCATCGGCCGCGACGCTTCTGCGTTATACACGTTGCGCTGGTGTATGCCCATTTTGGGCTCTCTACAGAGATCCAGCCCCCAAACCGGCGGGCGTCGGCCGCCGTGATCACGCCTGTGAGAAATGCGGGCTAATTCGTAGCGGTTTTTTGTTTGCCAAACCGCCTTCGCCTGGACGAACGCCCCGGCCTGCGGGTCTACTTCACCACGAAATTCACGATTTTGTCCGGCACCAGAATCACCTTGGCCACCTGCTTGCCGGCCAGGAACGGCTGCACTTTTTCATCCGCCCGCGCCCGCGATTCCAGTTCCTCTTTCGCCGTCCCGAACGGAACGAAGACGCGGCTGCGCAGCTTCCCGTTCACCTGCACCACCACTTCCGCCAGATCCTCCTTGGCCAGCTCCGGATCGAAAGCCGGCCAGCACTGCCGGAACACCGGTCCCTGGTTGCCCAGCTCGTCCCAGATCTCCTGCGAGAGATACGGCGCGAACGGCGCCAGCATCAGCGCGAGCTTCTCCAGAACCTCCTGCATCGCGGCGCGGCCGATGCGGGCCTCCTCCGCATAGAGCACGTTGACCAGCTCCATCACGCTCGCGATGCACGTATTGAAGTGCCAGCGCGTCTCGAAATCTTCGGTGATCTTGCGCAGCGTCTGGTGCAGTTTGCGAAGCACGGCACGGTCGGATTCGCCGGTCTCCGGCGCCGCGGCGCCGATATGGCGCGTCGCGAAGCGGTACACGCGGCCGAGGAAGCGGTAAATGCCGTCGGCGCCTTCCCAGCGCCAGTCGACTTCCTTTTCGGGCGGCGCCGCGAAGAGCACGAACATCCGCGCGGTGTCGGTGCCGTATTTTTCCGCCAGCATATCGGCGCCCACCACGTTCCCCTTGGATTTCGACATCTTCGCGCCCTCGGCGATCACCATGCCCTGCGTGAACAGGCGCTGCGCCGGCTCGCTGTTCTTAATGAGCCCGATATCCCGCATCATCTTCGTGAAGAACCGCGAGTAGATCAGGTGCAGGATGGCGTGCTCGACGCCGCCGATGTACTGGTCGATCTCGAACCAGTAGGCGATCTTCTCCGGGTCGAACGGCAGCTTCGCGTTGTGCGGATCGCAGTAGCGGTAGAAGTACCAGGAGGAGTCGATGAATGTGTCCATCGTGTCCGTCTCGCGCCGCGCCGCGCCGCCGCACTTCGGGCACGCCACATTCACGAACTCGGGCACATTTTCGAGCGGCGACCGGCCGGTGCCGGTGATTTCCACCCGGTCCGGCAGCACCACCGGAAGCTGATCTTCGGGCACCGGGACCACCCCGCATTTCGCGCAGTGGATCACCGGGATCGGCGTGCCCCAATAACGCTGCCGCGAGATGCCCCAATCCTTGATGCGGAAGGTGATCGCGGCCTTGCCGAAGCCGTGCTCCTCCGCATACGCCGCCATCCGCCGCCGCGCCTCTTCGCTCGCGAGGCCGGACCACGGCCCGGAGTTTTCGACGATGCCGTACTCGGTGAATGCCTCCTTCATTCCCGGCTCGACCGCTAGCGCGCCATCCGCCGGCCGGATCACCGGACGCACCGCGATCCCGTACTTGCGGCAGAACTCAAAATCGCGCTCGTCGTGCGCCGGCACGGCCATAATCGCGCCGGTGCCGTAACCCATCAGCACGAAGTTGCCGATCCAGACCGGGACCTGCTCGCCGCTGTACGGGTTCACGGCGGAATGCCCCGTGAAGAAGCCTTCTTTTTCGATATCGCCCGGATCGCGGCCCGCCCGCGCGTCGACCATCGCCTTGGCGCGCGCCCGGCCTTCGGCATCGAGCAGCTTTTCGGCCAACGGATGCTCCGGCGCGAGAATCACGCAGGTCGCGCCGTAGATGGTATCGACGCGGGTGGTGAAGACGCGGATGGGCTCCCCTGACCCCTGCAGCTGGAAATCGATCTCCGCGCCCTCCGAGCGCCCGATCCAGTTCCGCTGCATCGTGAGCACGCGCTCCGGCCACCCGCCTTCGAGCTGCTGCATGTCATCGAGGAGCTGCTGCGCGTAATCGGTGATTTTGAGGAACCACTGTTCGAGCGCCCGCTGCTCGACCGGCGTGTCTTCATGCCGCCAGCAGCAGCCTTCGACCACCTGCTCGTTGGCCAGCACGGTGGCGCACTTGGGGCACCAGTTGACCAGCGCCCGCTTGCGGTAGGCCAGGCCGCGTTCCAGCATTTTGAGGAAAAACCACTGGTTCCAGCGGTAGTATTCGGGCTCGCAGGTGGAGACTTCGCGGTCCCAGTCGTAGCTGAATCCGAAGCGGCGGTGCGTCTTCTTCATCGCCGCGATATTTTGTAGCGTCCACTCGCGCGGCGGCCGCTGATTCGCGATGGCCGCGTTCTCGGCCGGCAAGCCGAAGGCGTCCCACCCCATCGGGTGCAGGACGTTGAAGCCGCGCATCCACTTGTAGCGCGCCAGAGCGTCGCCGATCGAGTAGTTCCGGATGTGGCCGATGTGCAGCGTCCCGCTCGGATACGGCAGCATCTCCAGGACGTAGAACTTCGGCTTGGCGGAATTCTCCTCGGCGCGGTAGAAGTCGGCGTCGCGCCACCGCTCGAACCATTTCAGTTCGATCTGGTTGTGGTCGTATGGCTTTTCCGGCATAGGGCTGCTTGGACGGGGTAAGTTTCATCGTAGCAAGCCCGGCTCCCCGCCGCCCCGGCAGGCCGCCTGCCGTCCGAAGTCCCGCCGGAGGCCGCGGCCCCGGCCGCGGCCCCAGTGAAACCAAACCCCGTCTTTTCTCATCCAAATTATTGGTAAGGCAGGTAAGTTCTCCCGCCCATGGACTGGCATATTATCAATCATCGCGATTATATCGACGGGCCCTATGACAGCTTCGAAACGGCCCTTCGGGAAGCGTGTACGCTGGGCAAGGAAACGCGCACCGAACCGAGGGTACGTCGCCGCTCTCCGGGTTTTTTTGTTTACCGTCCACCGTACGACCGCAAGGAACGCTGGCAACCGGAATACTGGATCTGCACCCGGGAAGCCGCCCTCGCCCAAGGCGTCCCGGAGCACATATTCGATCAACCCTTGATGGAGAAGTGGGCCTGAAAAGCAGAGGTTAGGGCCAGGGACCGGGAGCTTGCCCCCCGACCCCCTGGCCCGCCGTTGCGGCTCACGTGCGCCTCCCTAGGGCACGTAATATCCGCTTCGTGCGTAAATCTGCAGCCTCGGAATACCGGCCGGCGCCAGCACCTGGACCTTGAGTTTGCGGAATTTTCCGCTCGGCGCGCCGTCAGCCGGATAGATCCCGAGCATGTATTCGTGGTGCAGCGTCACGCCGATGCGGCCGAACGCCGATTTCATGTTGTTGACATCGGTGATCATGTAGTTGATCCCGCCGCTCACCCGCGAGAGACGGTCGAGCAGCGCCGGCCCGGTCAACTCTTCGGGGCTCTGCGGATTCCCGTACAGGCAGATCGTGAAGATCTGGGCATCGGCCTCGGCCGCCAGATTGGCCAGCTCCCGGATGTTGTAGCGGCTGTTGTTATCGCCGCCGTCGGAAACCACGATCAGCGCCCTTCGCTTATTGTGCGCCTTACGAAGCCGCTGCAGGCCCATGTAGATGCCATCAACGAGCGAAGTTTGCCCGCGGGGACTCACGAACAGGAGCGTGTTGGTGATCTCCTGAAGCCGCGAGGTGAAATCCTGGCGCAGTTCGGGCCGGTCCGATACGGTCACCAGGAACGCCTCGTCCTCCGGGTTGAGCTGCGCGAATAACTGCGCCGGGGCCTCGCGTGCGATGCGGAACTTGTCCCCCATGCTGCCGCTCGCATCGTAGATCAGGCCGACGCTCACGGGCGCGTCCGCCGAGCCGAACGAGATGATGTCCCGCGGTTCGGTTTCATCGAACACACGAAAATTTTCCCGGTTCAGACCGGTCACGTTGTGCCCATAGGTATCCATCACCGTGACGGGTACGAGCGCCATGTTCACATCCACCCGGATGTCCGCCGGATTTTTCTGCGGCGGAGCGTGCCGGGCTATCGTCTGGTGATCGTCCGGACGAGGGCCGCCGTCGTCTGCCGCACCAATGGGAATTTGCGCTGCCGCGATCAGGCAAAACAAGACAGAAAGGGTCCGCATAGAAACCTGAAGTTCCTTCTTTTTGGGTGTGCACGCTCGTTTTTGCTCCGGCGTGCCTGTCTGTAGGGGCTGGAGCCCGGCCTGGGATGCTACAGTTGCCGTGCCGATGTGCGCGCTCGCGCTGCTAAGGCTTTCAGCATCTCCAGATTGCGGCGGTCGTCACCAACGTCTTTTACGGGAGTCTCTAAAATAAACGGCTTCCGGTGCAGTTGCGGGTGTTGCAGCAGGCGCCGGAAGCCTTCGCGGCCGATGTGCCCTTCGCCGATGCCGGCGTGCCGGTCGATGCGGGAGCCGAGCGGCGCCCGCGAGTCATTGGCGTGGATCAGGCGGATGTGGTTCAACCCGAGCTGTTCTTCGGCACGGCGCAGCATCGCCCGCAATCCGGCCGCGCGCGAGAGATCGAAACCGGCAGCCAGCAGGTGGCATGTATCGAGACAAAAAGCGACCGGAATTTCCACCGCGCCGGCCGAAAGCTCGCGCATCGAGCGCAGCTCCTCGAAACGGCTGCCGAGCTGCGCGCCCGCTCCCACCGTGTTTTCAATCAGGATCGTAAGATCCCGCGCCGCCACACCGCGGGTGGCATCGCGCAGGCCGAGGATGAAAGATCCGATCCCTTCCTCCACCGCCTGGCCGCGGTAGCTCCCCGGATGCACCACCAGGAATTCGGCGCCGATTGCCGCCGCGCGCTCCACCTCGCCGCGGAAGCATTCGATCGATTTCGCGCGAATCACCGGATCGGGCGAGGCCAGGTTCACGAGGTAATTGGCGTGGATGGCCAGCGGCCGCAGGTCGTGCCGCTCGCGGATCGCCCGCAGCGCCCGGATCTGCGCCGGGTCCGGCACGCCGGCGCGCCACATGCGCGGGCTCGCCGAAAAGATCTGGAAGGTATTGGCCCCCAGCTCTACGGTCCGCAGAGCCGCTCTTTCGAGCGAGCCGCCGGTAAAGACATGGATGCCGAGCCGCAGAGCCCTATCTTACCCCGCCTACAGGCGCCCTCAGAGCGCCTCGGTGTGCCGGCTGGAATGCCGAACCGGCGCATTCCGGAACGAAAAGCTGCGGAGCAGGAAATTCCGAACCGGCGAGCCGCGCCACAGAGAACGCCAACTCCAGCCTAACGGCGCCCCCCTCTTGCCCCGGTCCTCCAGGCGGACCGCATATTCGCTGCTTCGCGGTATGGCCTCCCACGCCACCCGATACACCCGCCCGCACGTCGGACAGAGGTAACGTCCGTGGATCGGCCACATTGCTCTCGTGTGCATCGTCTTGCACCACCACTGAGAAATCCGGTCCGGCATAGTTCCTGTGTTCCTTTTCGGCAGTACAACGCGTCCGAGCTCGATTCGAGTTCCCACCTGCCTTCCGAGGTGCAATTGGCCTTCCAGCGGCCGCGGCGCGGCCCGGTACATTCCGCCGCTCCCAGTAGCGCCCTTCCGCAGCTTGCAGTTACGGCGCGCGCCGCCGGTCCGTGTTTTTCCTGTTGACAAAAGGCTAGCTAATCGTATAATTGAATCACTTGTTTTAAACGATCGAATGACTGACACGAAACAGAGGATTTTCGATGCCGCGGAACGGCTGATCGCCGCCCAGGGTTATTCGGCTACATCGCTCCGCCAGATCATTGCGGAGGCGGGCGTGAATCTGGCGTCGGTGCACTACCATTTCGGCTCGAAGGAGGAGCTGCTGGACGAGTTGATCCACCGTAAAGCCGACCTGGTCAACCGGAAACGGCTGGAGTTGCTGGAACGCGCGAAGGCCGCGGCGGGTCCGGCTCCGGTGCCGCTCGTAGCCATTCTGGAAGCGTTCCTGCTGCCGGTGGCGGAGGTGGCCACCGCCGACCCGCAGTTCGTGCAAGTGATGGGGCGGGTGATCGGCGAGGGGCTCATGCCGCAAATTGTCGGAAAGTATTTCCGGGCGGTCGGCGAGCGATTTTTCCCGGAGATCCGGCGTTCGGTTCCCGAACTGACCGATGAGGAGTTCGGCTGGAGGCGGCACTTCCTGATCGGCGCCATGTGCCATACGCTGTACGGCCATTCGGAGGCCCAAGGAGACTTCGAGACGCGGATCGGCTACCTGATCCGGTTTCTGGCGGCGGGATTCGAAGCGCCGGCGGTCAAGCCGGCGGAGGTGAACGCATGAGAACGCTTGTGCTTGCGGGCCTGGCCGCGGCGGCGGCATTCGCCCAGGACCCGGTGGCGCCGGGAGGGTTCGATCTGAGCTTGCGGCGGGCGATCGAGATTGCGACTTCGCCCGAGGGCAACACCAGCGTCCAGCTTTCCGGAGAGGCGCTGAAGCAGGCGCAATCGCGCGCGGCGGAGGCCAAGGGCGCGCTCCTGCCCGATCTTGAAAGCTCCTACACGATCCGCAGCCAGACGGAAAACCTGGCGGCTTTGGGGCTGAACCAGGCCTTCCGCGTTCCGATTCCCGGTTTCCAGATCCCCTCGCTGATCGGGCCGTTCAATACCTCGGATGCGCGGATCACGGGCTCGCAGTCGATCTTCGATTTCAGCTCGATCCGCCGCTTCCAGGCCTCGAAAACCGGCGTTTCCGCGGCAAAAGGAGACGTCGCCAACGCACGGCAGACCGTCGCGGCGCAGGTCGCGCGGGCGTATCTCGCGGCGCAGAAGGCGCAGGCCGATGTCGAATCCGCGGAGGCCAATGTCAAGCTGTCCGAGGCCGTGCTGGCGCAGGCGGAGCACCAGAAGGCCGCCGGGACGGGCACCGGCATCGAGGTCACGCGCGCCAAGGTGCAGCTCGCCAACGACCGCCAGCGCCTTCTCGATACCCAGAACCAGCGCCGCGCGGCCAACCTCAAGCTGCTCCGCACCATCGGCATGCGGCTCGATATGGACCTGCGCCTCACCGATAAGCTGGAATACACGCCGGTCGACGCCGTGACGCTCCAGCAGGCGCGGGCCGAAGCGCTCCAGCAGCGCGCCGATCTGATCGCCCAGCAGCGCCGCGAGCAGCAGGCCAGGCTTTCCGCGGACGCGACCAAAATGGAGCGCCTGCCTTCCGTTTCGGCATTCGCCGACTACGGCACGATCGGCACCGGACTCGAAAACTCGATGCCCACCCGCACCTACGGCCTCTCGATCAAGGTGCCGATTTTCGACGGTGGACGACGCGATGCGCGGCGCGCCGAATCGGCGTCCCAGTACCGCCAGGAGCAGGTGCGGACCGCGGATCTCAAGGAACAGGTGGAGCTCGACGTGCGCCTGGCGCTCGACGAGCTGCAATCGGCCGAGGACCAGGTCAAGGTGGCGCGCGAGGGCCTGGAACTGGCCGAACAGGAATTGACGCAGGCGCGGCGGCGCTACGATGCCGGCGTGGCGACCGGCATCGAAGTCACCGACGCGCAGACCCGCCTCGAGCGCGCGCGCGACAACCAGACCGCCGCGCTCTATCTCTACAATGTCGCGCGCGTAGACCTGGCGCAGGCTACAGGGAGGCCGCAGCAATGAAGAAGCGAATCGTACCCATACTCGTGATCGTGCTGGCGGCAGTGGCCGGCGCCATCGCCTACCGCAACCTCCACCACGGCGATCCCAACCGCATCGTGGTCTCCGGAAATATCGAGCTGGAGGAGGTCAACATCGCCTTCAAGACGGCCGGACGCCTGATCGAGCGCGCCGTCGATGAAGGCGATACCGTCCGCAAGGGCCAGGTCATTGCCCGCCTCGACCGCGACCAGCTCATCGCGCAACAGGAGCGCGAAACCGCCGGCCTCCAATCGTCGGAATACCAGTTGGCGCAGGCGGAAACCTCGCTGCAGTGGCAAAAGGCCACGCTGGCGGCCGATATCGAACAGAAAAAAGCGGACCTGGCGGCCGCCGAAGCGCGGCTGGCCGAGCTCAAGCACGGCTCGCGCCCGCAGGAGATCCAGGATGCCCGGGCCGCCGTCGAGGCCGCGCAGGCGGAGGCCGATCGCGCCCAAAAGGACTACGAGCGCGGCCAGACGCTCATCAAAAACGACGATATTTCCGCCGCTCAGTTCGACCAATACCGCGACCGCGCCGATGCCACCGCGGCCTCCCTCAAATCGGCCAAGGAGCGGCTGGATCTGGTGCTCGCCGGCCCGCGCATCGAGCAGATCGAGGCGCAGGCGGCGCAGGTCGAGCGCTCCCGCGCGCTTCTCAAGATGACCGAAGCGAACGCGCTCGAGCTGAAGCGTCGCGAACAGGAGCTGGCCACGCGGCGCGCCGAGGCCGCGCGCTCGAAGGCGAGCCTGGCGCTCATCGGGACGCAGATTTCCGACACCGTCGCCGAGTCGCCCGTGGACGGTGTGGTGCTGGTGAAGGCGGCGGATGTGGGCGAAATCCTGGCGCCCGGAACCACCGTCGTAACGGTCGGGGATATCGATCATCCCTGGCTGCGCGGGTACATCAACGAGACGGATCTCGCCAAAGTGAAGATCGGCTCGCTGGCGCGCGTCACCACCGATTCCTACCCCGGCAAGGTCTATCGCGGCCGCGTCAGCTTCATTTCGAGCGAAGCCGAGTTTACGCCCAAGCAGATCCAGACCCAGCAGGAACGGGTCAAGCTGGTTTACCGGATCAAGATCGAGGTCGAAAATCCGAACCACGAACTGAAGTCCAATATGCCGGCCGATGCCGAGATTGTGCTGGGGCGCTAAATGGCCGCGATCATCGAGACCCGCGATCTTACGCGCCGCTTCGGACCGCTGACCGCGGTGGACCGGCTCAACCTGGCGGTCGAGCCCGGCGAGATCTTCGGCCTCGTCGGGCCGGACGGGGCGGGAAAGACCACTACGCTGCGCATGTTGTGCGGGCTGCTCGACCCCACCGAGGGCTCCGCGCGCGTCGCCGGCTACGACGTGGCCACCCACGGGCAGGACGTCAAGGACCACATCGGCTACATGGCGCAGCGCTTCGGGCTGTACCAGGACCTCACCGTCGACGAGAATATGGAGTTCTACGCCGACCTGTTCGGCATCGTGGGCGCGCAGCGCCGCGAGCTGAGCGCGCAACTCCTGCGCATGACCCGCATGGAGCCCTTCCGCGCGCGCCAGGCCGGCAAGCTCTCCGGCGGCATGAAGCAGAAGCTGGCGCTCATGTGCACGCTGCTGCACCGCCCGCAGATCCTGTTTCTCGATGAGCCGACCAACGGCGTCGACCCGGTCTCGCGCCGCGACTTCTGGGCGATCCTCTACCAGCTCCTCAAGGAAGGCATCACGATTTTCATGACCACGGCGTACCTGGATGAAGCCGAGCGCTGCAATCGGGTGGGCATGATGCACCGCGGCCGGCTGATCCGCTGCGAGGCGCCGGAAGCCATGAAGCAGGCCACCGCCTCCGCGAACCTCGAAGGCGCCTTCATCAAGACCATTCGGGAGGTGGAGAGTGCCGCATAATGGCTCCCCGAACGGCCACGCGGTGGAAATCCACGATCTGGTCAAGACCTTCGGGGAATTCGTGGCCGTCGACCATGTCTCGCTGCAGGTCGCCAAGGGTGAAATTTTCGGCTTCCTCGGGCCCAACGGCGCCGGCAAGTCGACCACGATCCGGATGCTCTGCGGACTGCTCCGGCCGACCTCCGGCAGCGCCTCGGTGAACGGCTTCGACGTTGCCACCGAGCCCGAGGAGATCCGCCGCAGCATCGGCTACATGTCGCAGAAGTTTTCTCTGTATGACGATCTCCGCGTCGAAGAGAACATCGACTTCTTCAGCGGTATCTACGGTGTGCCGCAGCATCTGCGGGCGGAGCGCAAGGCCTACGTGCTCGAAATGGCGAACCTGACCGAGCGCAGCCGCGCCACCACGCGCGAGCTCTCCGGCGGCTGGAAGCAGCGCCTCGCGCTCGGCTGCGCCATCCTGCACGATCCGCCGGTGCTCTTTCTCGACGAGCCGACTTCCGGCGTGGACCCGATCGCGCGCGGCCAGTTCTGGTCGCTGATCCGCGACCTCTCCCGCACCGGCCACACGATCTTCGTCAGCACCCACTACATGGACGAAGCCGAATACTGCGACCGGCTGGCTCTGATGTACCGCGGCAAGGTAATCGCCCTCGGCACCCCCGCCGCGCTCAAGGCGGATCTCACTTCCCATACCCTGCTGCAGCTCGATACCGGCCGGCCGCTCGACACCATGCGCGCGCTCGAAGGCGTCCCCGGCGTCCTCGACGTCGCCGTCTTCGGCAGCGGCCTGCACGTCACCGTGGACGCCCCCGGCGAGACGCTCGGCCGCATCCGTCAGGCGCTCGCGGCGCAGTCCATTCCGGTCCGGCGGCTCGAACGCATCGAGCCTTCGATGGAAGATGTTTTCGTCGCCATGATCGAGAACGAGGAAAGGAGAGCGGCCGCGTGAAACAAAGTCCACCGCCGAGGCGCCGAGGCGCCGAGAAACACATGTTCAAGAATCTCCCGGCGTCTCTGCGTCCCGGCGGTGAATTGGCTGCTTGGGAGATCCTATGAGCTTTCGCCGCCTCAAGGCCATCTTCATCAAAGAGCTGCACCACATCACGCGCGATGCCCGCAGCCTCGCCATGGCGCTGCTCATGCCTGTGATGATGCTCCTGCTCTATGGCTACGCGCTCAGCCTGGACGTGGATCGCGTCCCTACTTTGATCTACGACCAGGACCAGACTTCGGCCAGCCGCGATCTGATCCGGCAGTTCACCGGGTCGCGCTTCTTCGATGTGCGCGGCTACGTCACCAATTACCGCTCGATCGAGCGCGCCATCGACCGCAGCGACATCCTGATGGCGGTGGTCATCCCGCGCGATTATTCGCGCCATCTCGATGCCGGCCAGGTTGCGCAGGTCCAGGTGCTGATCGACGGCAGCGACTCCAATACGGCGTCGATTGTGCAGGGCTATGCGGAGAGCCTGGTGCGCGGCTACTCGATCCAGATGCGGTCGGACATCCTCAACCGGCGCGGCGGCGAGCAACTGAAGCCGCCCATCGACGCGCGCCTCCGCGTCTGGTACAACAGCTCGCTCGAATCGAAAAACTACGTGGTGCCGGGGCTGATCGCGGTCATCCTGCAGATCATCGCGGCGCTGCTCACTTCGCTGACCATCGCCCGCGAGTGGGAGATGGGGACGATGGAGCAACTGCTTTCGACGCCGCTGCGGCCGGTCGAGATCGTGCTCGGCAAGATGATGGCCTACTTCGTGGTCGGGCTGGCGGACGCGGCTGTGGCGCTGGCCGTCGGCCTGCTCGTGTTCGGCGTGCCGTTTCGCGGCAGCCCGCTCCTGATGATGGCCGCGATTTGCCTGTTTCTGTTCGGCGCGCTCTTCTGGGGTGTGTTCGTTTCGGCCGCGGCGCGCACGCAGTTGCAGGCGTACCAGATGGGCGTGCTCAGCTCGTATCTGCCGGCATTTCTGCTCTCCGGGTTCATTTATTCGATCGATACCATGCCGAAGGTGATCCAGGCGGTTACCGCCGTGGTGCCGGCGCGCTACGTCGTGACCATCATGAAAGGCGTGTTTCTCAAGGGCGTGGGCCTGAAGTTTCTGTGGATGGAAATGGCGTTTCTTACGATCTACGCCGCGGCGGTTTTCCTGCTGGCCACGCGCAAAATGCGGCAGAAACTGGTGTGAGCCTATGTGGGAACGGATTCGCGTCATCATTCGCAAAGAGCTGATTCAGGCGCTGCGCGAGCCGCGCATGCGGACGCTGCTGTTCCTGCCGCCGCTGATCCAGTTGCTGGTCTTCGGCTTCGCCGTCAACATGGACGTGGACCACGTGCGCATCGCCTGGATGGATATGGACCGCACGCCGCTCAGCCGCGACCTGCGCGCGGCGTTCGAGGGTTCGGGCCGCTTCGACGTGGTGGCGCAGCCGGCCAACGAGGAGCAGGCCGGCAGCGCCCTCGACCGCGGCGCGGCGCAGGCCGTGGTGCGCGTGCTGCCCGAATTCGAGCGCAACGTGCGGCGCGGCCGGCCGACCGAAGTTCAGGTGCTGGTCGATGGCACCGATTCCAATACCGCCTCGCTGGTCAGCGAGTACGCGGGCCAGGTCATCGCGAATTATTCGAGCAAAGTCATGCCGCTGACTCAGAACGTGCGCGTGCTGGCGCGCAACCCGAGTGGCCCGCCGAGCACCGGCGCGCCGCAGGTCGTGCCGGTCACGCGCGTGTGGTTCAACCCCGATCTTTATAGCCGCAACTATTTCGTGCCGGGTGTGGTGGCGAATATCGTCCTGATCATCACCCTGATGCTGACGGCGCTCGCCATCGTGCGCGAAAAGGAGATCGGCACCATGGAGCAGTTGATGGTGACGCCCATCCGGCCGATCGAGCTGATGCTGGGCAAAACCCTGCCGTTCGCGGTGATCGGCCTGCTGGAGGTCTTCATGATCACGGGCGCGGCGCTGCTCATTTTTCACATTCCCTTCCGCGGCAGCCCGCTGCTGCTGTTTGCCTGCTCCATCCTGTTCCTGATGACTTCGCTCGGCGCCGGCCTGTTCCTCTCGACCGTTTCCCAGACGCAGCAGCAGGCCATGATGATGAACTTCTTCTTTTCGACTCC
>DATGMB010000324.1:0-94915 GCA_035293845.1 Bryobacteraceae bacterium | reverse complement strand
CGCCGCCGAACAGCAGGATCACGACGCCCATCGCGTACCAGAGCCAGCCATCGCCGCCGCGGGTGGCGGCAATCATCCAGAGCCGGATCCAGCGCGGGGCGGGCCAGCGGTTGATGCGGCGCATGAGGCGCTGATCGCGATGGGTGATGAAACCGAGCATGGCGTTCCCGATCGTCATGCGGCCGCCTCCGCAAGGAAGCCGGCCAGGCACAAACCGCTCTCCTGCCCGGTGCGCACGCCGCATGCCAAGGCGCGCGACGCCGCAGTGGCTGCTACTGCGGCATAAAAATCGGGCCTCATACTCAAGTATATAGCCCCCAAACGCTACAACCACGTTACGTTAGGAAAAAACGCAAGTTAACGAATCTGTTTCATGGCTGTGTTGTGCCGCGTGCCACAATCGAACTGTGCACAAGCTCGATTTCGTGTACTTCGACGCCGGCGGCGGGCATCGTGCCGCCGCCAACGCCTTGCAGCAGATCATGCAGCGGCAGGGGCGCGGCTTCGAAATCCGGCTGGTGAACCTGCAGGAAGTGCTGGACGAAATCGACGTTTTCCGCAAGATCACCGGCGTGCGGCTGCAGGATCTCTACAATCTGATGCTCAAGAAGGGCTGGACGCTCGGCTCGCCGCAGCTCACCATTGGGATGCACGCGGTCATCCGGCTGTTCCACCGGCAGCAGGTGCGGATTCTGGAGCGCTTTTGGAGCGCGCACCGGCCGGACATGGTGGTCTCGCTGGTGCCCAATCTCAATCGCGCGCTGTACGACAGCTTGCGGCGCGCGCTGCCTGGCGTGCCGCTGGTGACCATCCTGACCGACCTGGCGGACTATCCGCCGCACTTCTGGATAGAGCGCCAGGAACAATACTTCATCTGCGGGACGGACAAGGCAGTGGAGCAGGCGCGCGAGCTTGGGCACACCGGCGATCGGGTGGCGCGCGTCTCCGGCATGATTCTGAATCCGCGCTTCTATGACATCGAACCTCTGAGCCCGGAACGGCGGGCGGAGGAGCGGGCCAAGCTGGGATTCGACCCGGCGCAACCCGTCGGCCTGGTGCTGTTCGGCGGGCAGGGCGCGGCAGTGATGCTCGAGATCGCGCGGCGGCTGCCGGAGCGGCAGCTCCTGATGATCTGCGGGCACAATCGCAAGATCGAGGCCCGGCTGCGCGCTCTCGCGCATCCGGCGCCGTTATTCATCGAGGGCTTCACGCGCGAAGTGCCGCGCTACATGCAGCTCGCCGATTACTTTATCGGCAAGCCGGGGCCGGGGAGCATCAGCGAGGCGGTAGCGATGCGGTTGCCGGTCATCGTGGAGTCGAACGCCTGGACGCTGCCGCAGGAACGGTACAACGCCGTGTGGGTGCGGGAACAAGGTGTCGGACTGGTGCTGCCGAACTTCCGGGGCATTCGTGAAGCAGTCGGCCGGCTGCTGGAACCGGCAACGTACCGGCGCTTCCGTGCGGCGACCGAGCGGCTGGAGAATCGCGCCGTCTTCGAGATACCCGAGATTCTGGAGTGCATTTTCACGCGCCACCACCAAGATGAGGTGCTGAATCGGCGATAAGACTCTGCGCGTGCCCGGGCAGTGTGAGATCGCCTCGCCACGGGCAAACCGGGCGGCGCGCGTGAACTATAGACACGTTAGTGTAATTTTGCGGGCCGGCTTCGTGTAATGGATTCCCTCGCTTGCGCGTGGAAGGGCCGATTTTCGTGAAGACCGGCACGCGCCCGGGGATACGCAGACGGCACCTCCGGGATGGCACGGGCCGTGCACTAGCAAGGGTAGTTGAAGTGGCGCGAACCGGTGGGCTGGTGACCGCTCGAAAGAGTGGCGCCGGTACCACCGGTTTTCTTTTTTTTAAATGCCCCGGCCTGTCCCGCTTCGGCTGGGTTTCCCGCAACCAACAGGGCATAGCGCTCGACCTCCACCAGGAAGACAAGACGGCGCTATTTCTTTCGCGCTGGTATTCGGAACCGCGCTGACGGCCATTCCCCAAGCGGCAAGGCACGCCGACAAACCGAGCCCCGGCGTGAGGATGCGGCCCCCACGCCGCCCTCACAGGCGCCGGATGCGGATGTTCTTGAACCATGCCTCGTCGCCGTGGTTCTGCAGGGAAATGGGGCAGTCCCGGCGGGGCTGGTTCACCAGCAGGTTGTAAACTGCGCTGTCCTTGCCCCAGCGCTTGGCCGCGGCCTCTGCAACCTCGGGGGCTTTTAAACTGCCCTCCACCGCTTTCTGCCCGTTCAGCCAGTGCTCGAAGTGATCGCCTTTCACGACGATTCGGGAATGGTTGAACTCGCCCACCGGACGCGTCGCATCCAGCGAGGCCGCGAAGACGTCGTACAGGGCCGCGGTACGGTGCAGCGGACCGTTGTGGATGGCGTCGGAATTGGCGGCGTTATCGGTGATCTGGTATTCGAAGCCGACTACGTAATCCTGGCCGTGGTCCGGACGCTGCCGGATGCGGTGCGCGAGACCGGCATTGACCTTGTCTTCGAATTTGCGCGGCGCATCCGCCCCTTCGGGCACCCAGACCGTGTCCTGGATGCGGTACTTCACGCCGCTATTCCCCTTGGGCGAGATCTTCCAATCGAACTCGAGCTCGAAATCGCGGTAGGTTTCGGCGCTGAAGAGGTCCTCCGTGATGCGCGGATGCCGGGTCGCCTTCAGGCACCCGTCTTCGATAACGAAGGAATCGCCCGGCGGCGACTTGCGGGTGGGGTCCACCCAGCCGGCGAAGGTCTTGCCGTCAAAGAGATTGTGCCATTCGGAATCGGCCGCGGAGGCCGAGGCCGCCAGCAGGAGCGCGGCCAGGACGTATCGGAGGGACGATGACATTCCCTCATTCTTGCATTCCCGGCGCACCACCGGGGAATTCCCGAGCCCGGTTAACAAAACGGTACTAACTGCGCTCAACATAGACGATTGCCAGTACTCACGGCACCATGCACAGAGAGAGTGTGGGATCGATGAAGCCTTCCTGTCACCGTTCGTCGCGCGCCGGCCAGGCAGCCATCCTGTTGACGATGTCGCTCGTGGTCACGCTCGGCCTTCTCGGCCTCGTGGTGGACATCGGATGGGCCTACTGGCGACGTGAAGCAGCAAAGACCGCCGCCGATTCCGCCGCAATGGCCGCAGTGATGGCGGTGAGCACCAGCACCCTGACTACGTGCAACGCGAACGGCGTGACCTGCCAGAATGATACGGCGTGTCCCGCCAGTCCGGTTTCGCCGCCGGCCAACAACATCGGCAACGGCTGCCTCTACGCCCAGAAGAACGGCTTCGTGAACAGCGGGAAACAGACGGTCACCATCCAGGCGCATGGCCCCGACAACATCAGCCCGGCGGGTTTGAACCTGACACCGACCTATTGGGTGACCGCGACCGTCTCGGAGGTGATTCCGGTTACATTTTCCGCGATTCTCGGGCAGAAAAACGCCACCGTGGCGGCGCGCGGAACCGCGGCGATTTTCCAGAAGCCATCCGCCAATTGCATCTACGCACTGGACCCGAACGCGGATGTGGGCGTGGACGCGAGCGGCAACCCGGATGTGGAGTCGAGCTGCGGCATCTACATCAATTCGAGCGCATCCAACGCGCTTTCGGTCGGCGGCTCCAAGGCCGTGGTCAATGTCTCCAACGGGGGCACCATCAATATCGTCGGCAACTACAGCACGAATGGGCATCCCACCATCAGCCCCACTCCGCTCATCAATCAATCGCCCGCGGCCGATCCGTTCGCCAACGTGCCCGCGGTTACGCCGCCGGCCGGCCATGCGACCTGCGAT
Source organism: Bryobacteraceae bacterium (assembly GCA_035293845.1). Taxonomy (GTDB): domain Bacteria; phylum Acidobacteriota; class Terriglobia; order Bryobacterales; family Bryobacteraceae; genus DATGMB01. Next base: position 91,125 of record DATGMB010000324.1, on the reverse strand, counting down.
TCGACCGCCGACCTTTCGAGCGGCAATATCGTCATGCCCTCCGACGGTTATTTCGTCGATTGCGGCGGCGGATTCAGCATGAGCGGAAACCCCACGGTAAACCTGCCGCCGGGCATTTACATCATGAACGGCGGCTCGATCGCTCTGCACAACGGAACGCTCACGGGCAGCGGCGTGACGTTTTATCTGACCGGCTCCTTCAGCGGCATCACCATCAACGGCAACGTGAACGTGGACCTCTCGGCGCCGACATCGGGTCCGACCCAGGGGCTGATCTTCTACCAGGACCGCAGCCTCGCCGTCGGCGCATTCAGCACCACGATCAACGGCGGCTCGACGACGCTCTTCAACGGCAGCCTGTATTTCCCGACCACGAACATCACCTATAGCGGCGGCGCCAATACGACCAACACCTATACCGCGATTGTGGCCTGGCAGATCGCGTTTCGCGGCACCAGCAATTTCGCGAAGGACACGAATGGCGTGCACACCGGCATCGGCACGCCCACGATCGCGTTCATCCAGTAAGCAGCGGCGCGGACCAGAGCCCTGCACGACAGGCTACACTGGAGCCTATGCGGCTGGGCGTCATCGGGCTCGGGTTCATGGGAAGCACGCATCTTCGAGCGGCGCAATCCGTGCCGGGGCTCGAGATTGCGGCGGTGTGCAGCCGCGACTCGCGGAAGCTGGCCGGCGATTTCCGCGAGGTTCGCGGCAATCACGGCGAAACGGGCGGATGTATCGACCTGACAGGCGCGGCAAAGTACCGCGAGATCGCGGCGCTGCTGGCCGATGATTCCATCGAAGCGGTCGATATCTGTCTGCCGACCGGGATGCATGAAGGGATCGCGGTCGAAGCCCTGCGCGCGGGCAAGCACGTGCTGGTCGAAAAGCCGATGGCGCTCGACGGCGCCTCCGCCGATCGCATGGTGGCCGAGGCGGAGCGGTGCGGACGCGTGTTGATGGCCGCGCAGGTAATCCGCTTCTGGCCGGAATACGCCGCCCTGCGCGAAACGCTACGCAGCGGCCATCTGGGAGCGTTTCGCGGCGCGGTGTTCCGCCGGCGCTGTGCGGCGCCTTCCTGGGGCACGTGGGAGGGCGGCGGCGCGTTCGACCTGCTGATTCACGACTTCGATTTCGCCCTGCACCTGTTCGGCCGGCCCCAGGCGGTTTCGGCGAGCGGCTACGCGGATGACGAGGCCCGCATCGACCTGCTGCACGCCACGCTGTTCTATGCCGGCGGCGCGGCGGTGCTGATCACGGGCGGCTGGCTGAACCGCGGCGATTATCCATTCTCGATGGAATTCACCGCCACCTTCGACCGGGATACGGTGGAATTCAGCACGGCAAGCGGAGCGGGCGTGCTGGACGGCCCGCCGGGACAGGCGTACGCCGCGGAGCTCGCGCATTTCGTCGCCTGCTGCGGCGGCCAGCCGAACGAGCTGTGCCCGCCGCGCGAGTCGGCGGATGCCATCCGCCTGCTGCGCTTCGCGCTCGACGCACGGCGCCTCGAAGGAGAAAAAATCGCATGCACGATTTGAAGCCGCTCGAGCCCGGCGTCATGTTCTGGGCGGAGCGCGACCGGCCCGAGGACATCCGCGCGCTGAGCGTCCGCTGCGGGCAGATGTGTGTGGCGGGCGGGCTGAAGCTGGATGCCGCATCTGCGCCGGCCTGGAACCCGGGACTGAAGCTGGTGACGGTGTTCGCGGCTTATGAGGGCGAGGACTACACGGACATCCCCGCGGTGGCCCGTACGGTCGGGTTCCTCCCGGCGGAGACGCGCGCCGCGCGCGAGCGGCGCACCTTCGAGGTCAGCGATTTCGCCGCGGCGATCGGGGTCGAGAGCATCGCCTGCCATATCGGGTGCGTGCCCGAGGACCCGGCACATCCGGACTATGCCGCAGTGCGCGACGTAGTGCGGCGCGTGGCCGATTATGCCGCGCGCCACGGCCAGACCTTCGCTCTGGAAACCGGGCAGGAGCCGGCCCGCGTGCTGCTGCGCTTCATGGAGGACGTGAACCGCCCCAACCTGCGGATCAATTTCGACCCGGCCAATATGATCCTGTACGGCACCGGCGATCCCATCGAAGCGCTGCGTCTGCTCGGGCCGCGCGTGGTTTCCGTGCACTGCAAGGACGGGGACTGGCCTCCTCCCGGCGTCGCCGGCGCCCTCGGGCGGGAGCGCCCGCTCGGGGAGGGTGCAGTGGGAATCGCGCGATACGTCCGCACGCTGGAGGAGATCGGCTTCCGCGGACCGCTGAACGTCGAGCGCGAGACCGAAGACCACCAGGAGCGGCTGCGCGATCTGGCGCGCGGCCTCGCGCTCCTGCAGGCTCTTACGTCCCGCAGCGCGCAAAGTCTTTGAGACCTTCGGCTCAGTTCGCGCGCCATTCTGTATCCGCCGATGCGGGCTGAGGATTCGCCGCGTTTTCCCGCGAAATGGCGCTTCTATAATCGCAGCAGATGCAGGCGCCGGATGGCTGATTCCCTCAGCAGGAAGCGATGCCCGTTTTACGGATTTCACTGGCCCGAAAAAACCCGCGCGCTCCACGATAGCGGCGGCAACGAGTGCGCTCTGGACTTTCAGGCTAACGGCCCCTGCAAAATGGAGACGAACGGGAAAGAACCGGAATACGATTCCTGCCCGCTCATCCGGCCCATCCGCGCGCTTCTCGAATCCGCCGGCCGCCACGTCACTTTCTATCCCGCAGAGATCCCGGACGGCATCAGTATGGCGGAATGGACCCGCCGCGCGACGGCTCGCACGCGGGGTGCCAGATAGGCCTAGGCCTAAGCCGATGCCCGCACTTAAGCCGCTCTGTCAGGTTCCTTACATTCATTCTTGTTAACTCCCGAACGTTAGCAACAGTGTATTGCCCCACACGGAACCCTGTGTTAGTTTATGTACTCCGAGTCCGCTTTCGTACATCGGCTCTCGTTCTCGGCTCGGCTCCGGGAAGCTAAGTTCAGGACCCGCTCGAGCTTCCTCCCCTAAATCGCCAGGCAACTGTCTTACAAATGTTTACAAAGCGAGGACAAGTGTGTCTTCGCTCGATGACTTACTCAGGAGTAACCGAATGACGGGAAAGTATCTATTCGCCGCGCTGCTGGCAGCCGCGCTGGCGGGTCAGGCGGCCGCCCAGACGGTCAACATCAACTGCGGCGGTGGCGCGATGACGACCTCCGACGGCACGCAGTGGGTGGCCGATACGGATTTTAGCGGTGGAGATCTGCTGTATACCGGATACTCAATCGCCAACACCCAGCCGCAGGACTTCTACCTCTACCGCAGCGCCAGGGCCGGGTTGTACGGCGATTTCAGCTACAACATACCGGTGCCCAATGGCTCCTACACGGTGACCCTGCGCTTCGCGGAAATCCAGTACTCCGGCCAGGGGCAGCGCGTGTTCAACGTCGTCCTCAACGGCAGCACAGTGCTGAGCAATTTCGACATTCTGGCGCACGCGGCGCCGCTCACGCCGGTGATCGAGCAGTTTCCCGTCACGGTAAGCAATGGGGCGGTGCAAATCGCAGTCAACGGCGTAGTGAATCGCGGATTGCTGAGTGCGATTCAGGTCGCTCCGGCTCCGGGCGCGGGAACGGGGGCGCCGCCGGCTGCCCCGGCGCTGAGCGTCGGCGCGAAGGCTCTTTCTTTCGCCGCGACTTCGGGCGGATCGAACCCGGCCGCGCAGAGCGTCGGCATCGCCAATTCCGGCTCCGGCACAATGGCCTGGACGGCCGCGGCCAGTCCGAGCTGGCTTGCGGTTTCTCCGGCCTCGGGCGCCGGCAACGGTTCGATCTCCATCCAGCCCAACATCTCCGGCCTCGCGGCGGGGACCTACACCGGCACGGTCACGGTGAGCGCCGCGGGCGCCGCGGGTTCGCCGGCGACGGTGGCGGTTACCGTGACGGTTGGCCCGGCTGCTCCGCCAGCGCCGGCCACGCAGCCAGCCATCAGCATCAATTGCGGCGGCAGCGCCATGACCACGGCGGACGGAACGCAGTGGGCGGCCGACGAGTACTATAGCGGCGGCGACCTGCTATACACAGGCTATGCGATCCCTGGCGCCAACCCGCAGGATTACTACCTCTACCGCAGCGCCCGCGCCGGGCTCTACGGCGATTTCAGCTACTCGATCCCGGTGGCGAACGGCTCCTACAACGTGAGCCTGATCTTCGCGGAAATTCAGTACGCCGCCTCGGGACAGCGCCTGTTCAACGTAGCGATCAACGGCAACACGGTGCTGAGCCGGTTTGACATTCTGGCGCATACCACGCCGCTCACGCCGCTTGTCGAGCAGTTCCCCGTCACGGTGACGAACGGCACGCTGCAGATCAACGTCACGGGCGTGGTCAACAAAGGAATTCTGAACGCGATTCAGGTGGTTCCCGCGTCCGGCCAGCCGGCCGCTCCCTCGCTTTCGATGAGCGGCATCGGGCTGACCTTCACCGGCACAGCGGGCGGGTCCAATCCGGCGGCCCAGACGGTGAACCTGAGCAACAACGGCGGCGGCACACTGAGCTGGACCGCATCCAGCAACCAGAGCTGGCTTACGGTCTCTCCGGCCAGCGGCACGGCGCCGGGCACGCTCTCGATACAGCCGAACCTGAACGGGTTGGCGGCGGGCACGTATTCCGCCACGGTAACGGTAAGCGCTCCCGGCGCAAGCAACGGCTCCCAGACGATCACCGTGGGCCTGACGGTCGGCGCCCCGGCGCCTTCACCAGTGCTCTCGGTTTCGACCGCCGCTCTCAGCTTCAGCGGAACGGCCGGCAGCGGCAGCCCGGCCTCGCAGACCGCCACCGTGAGCAACAGCGGCGGCGGCACGCTGAGCTGGACCGCATCCAGCAACCAGAGCTGGCTCAGTGTCTCCCCGGCCAGCGGCACGAATAGCGGCACGCTGACCATTGGCGCCAGTCTGAGCGGCCTCGCGGCGGGCAACTACTCCGGCGCGATCACCATCACGGGCGCGGGCGCGAGCAAGAGCGTCGCGGTATCGCTCGCGGTGGCAGCAGCGCCTTCCCCGGCGCTCTCGGTTTCGACCACCGCTCTCAGCTTCAGCGGAACGGCCGGCGGCAGCAACCCCGCCTCGCAGACCGCCACCGTGAGCAACAGCGGCGGCGGCACGCTGAGCTGGACCGCATCCAGCAACCAGAGCTGGCTCACGGTCTCCCCGGCCAGCGGCACGAATAGCGGCACGCTGACCATTGGCGCCAGCCTGAGCGGCCTCGCGGCGGGCAACTATTCCGGCGCGATCACCGTGACCGGCGCGGGCGCGAGCAAGACCATCGGGGTTTCGTTCGCGGTGGCGCCCGATCCCCCGCCCACTCAACCGCCGGCATCCACCGGCAATAGCTGGTATGTCACCACCTCCGGCAGCCCGAGCGGCAGCGGCACCATGTCCAGCCCCTGGGATCTCGCCACCGCGCTTTCCGGCGCGGGCGGCAGGATCAAGCCCGGCGATACCGTCTGGATCCGCGCCGGCAAGTACGGCGCCGGCCAGTCCAACTCGAGCGTCAGCGCTTCTCTGGTGGGCACGGCCAGCGCACCCATTATCGTGCGCGCCTACCCCGGCGAGCGCGTCACCATCGACGAATGGCTCGAGGTCGGATGCTGCGATGGCGCCGTCAATCCTTCCGCCGGCTCCTACACCTGGTTCTGGGGCCTCGAATTCGCGGCCTTCAACCCCAATCGCGCTACCGCCGCCAGCGGGCCTCCCGGATACGGCGGGGGTCAGAACCATAACTCGGTCGATATCTGGGCTCCCGGCACCAAGATCATCGACTGCATCGTGCACGATACCGGCGGCGGCATCTCCGTCTGGAGCGCCGGCGGCACGGAGCTCACCGGCAACATCGTCTACAACGTGGGCGGCTACGGCCCGGACCGCGGCCACGGCCACGATTTCTACGTGCAGAACGCGGCGCCAAACTACGTCACCCTGAACGACAACATCGGCTTCGACAGCTTCGATATGGGCATGCACGCCTACGGCAGCAGCAGCGCCTACGTGCAGAACCTGACCTTCAACGGCAACGTGGTCTTCAACTCCGGCCAGCCGGACGGCTCCGTCGCCGACAATCTCTGCATCGGCGGCGGCGGCGCCGCCGGCGGCGCGAATGGAATCACCCTCAACAGCAACTACTTCTACTACCCTCGTTCCTTCACCGACGGGTACAACGAGCTCGGCTTCCTGTGGGATCCCGGTGAGGGCAGCGCCGTGGTGACCAACAACTTCTTCATCGGCGGCAACAACGCCATTGACCTCGAGCGCTGGCAGAACCTCACATTCCAGAACAACACCATCTACTCCAACTCCCTCGAATCCATGCTCCTGCTGGTCAACGGCGATAACCCGTCGACGTACCAGGACAGCGGCAACCACTACTTCGGCTCCGGCAGCTTCTCGGTTTACAACAACTGCGTGGGCTGGAGCTGCGGCAGCGGTGTCGGGATGAATTTCGCAACCTGGCAGGCCACCGAAGGGCTGGACCGTGGCAGCACCTTCACTCCCGGCGCGCCGACAGGCGTGCAGACGTTCGTGCGGCCCAACGCCTACGAGCCCGGACGCGCCAACATCATCGTGTTCAACTGGAGCATGAACGGTTCGGTCTCCGTCGATCTCAGCTCCAGCGGCATCAAGGCCGGGGACCGGTATCAGATCCGCGATGCGGAGAACTGGTACAACGGCCCCGTGGTCTCCGGGATTTATTCCGGCGCGCCGGTGACCATCCCGATGACCGGCCTGTCGATCGCGCAGCCGAACGGCTCCGTGCCCGCTCCGGCGGTGCACACCGCGCCGGAATTCGGCGTTTTCGTGCTGCTCTCCGGCCAGGCGCTGGCGAACACGTACTGACAACAGCGTCGTAGCTGGTGGTAGTGCTCTGCCGCCTGCTTCGCTCCAGTCCGGGGCGAGGCGGGCGGCTTTTTTTTGCAGGCAAACGCGAGCTAGGCCAGATACCGGCGGTGGATACGCAGGACGTCGCGGAAAGCCTTGAAGAAATCGGCGGGGCGCACCTTCGAGCCGGCCACATCCTGCCACGCGTAGAGCGGGAATTCGTAGATGCGGGGCGCCACCCGCGCGGCATCGCCGCCGGCCCGTTGAATGAAGCGGGCGATCATCTCCACGTCGAAGACCCAGCGGGACACGAACGGATCGCGCAGCACGGCGCGCAAATCGTCCGATGCGCGAAACAGCTTGGCGCCGCACTGCGTGTCATAGATGGGCAGCCGCAGCAGGTTGGAAACGACCGTGGCGAAGAGACGGCCGAGATAATGGCGGACCGGCCGGCGCTCGATCTGCCGCCCGAGCAGGCGGACGCGCGAGCCGAAGACCATATCGACGCCAGGCCTTTTCGCCAGCACGCAGCGGAGATCCTGGATGGCTTCGAGCGGCGTGGCGAGATCCGCGTCCCAGAAGCCGACAACCTCCGGCTCCAGCCGCTCCAGAGCATAATTCATCCCGGCGCGGACTGCTTCGGCTTTGCCGCCATTGCGCGGCTGGCGCAGCAGGTGAACGTTCTGGCCGGCGCGCCCGGCCAGATCCTGCAGCACCTCCCAGGTGGCATCGCGGCTGCCGTCATCGACAAACAGTAGCGCTACGTCCGGAAAATTCGCAGCGTAGCTAACGAACTCCGTCACTTTCAGGCGGTGCGCCTCGTTGAAACACGGAATGACGACGACGGTGGCGGTCATGGAAGCGCCGTCAGCGGGCGCCGTCTGCCATCTTAGCAGCCGTCTCCCGCAGAATGCCGAGATCCAGCACGGCCGCGGTCGCGCCCAGTTTCCGCAGCGAGAGCGGCGCGGCGCGGTAGAGACGCCGCAGTGTGGACGTATACGCGAAGGCAACCACGCGATTGCCCGCCATCTCCTCGATGCGCGCCTGTCCCGCGGGCGAGAACAGATCGTCGCGGTCGTGGAGGCGCAGCACGCGGATTGGCCTGCCGTTGGCGGAGACAAACGTCCGCGCCTCCTGCTTCCAGGGATCGCGTGTGGTGTAGCCCCTGGCGGCGAGCTCCGCAACCACCAGGCCCTGCCCGTAATCCTGCAGGATGGGCAAGCCGGTGGAGGCCGCCTGCGAGGCGGCGCGCGCCAGATCGTCCGCCTGTTCCCGCGCGATCCGGCGCCAGCCGCCGAGCAGCACCCACGCATGCCCGCCGAGCGGCCGCGCTCCCTCGGAGGTCGGAACCAGAGCGCCCGCGCCGAGCACGGGCCGGAAGAACCCGCCCCGGTGCACCGGCCGATCGAAAGGCCGCACCTGGAATCCGGGCCCGTAGGCGCTATCGCCGAACAGCATCTGCGCGCCCATCAGCCACGGCGCAGCCAGGCACGCGGCAATGGCAAAACGCAGAGGCCGCGCGGCGCTTCCGCGGTATTCCCAGGCCGCCGAAAAGCCCGCCAGCACGCACGCGGCGAGCGCGGGAGTCGCGATCAGGAACCACTTCGGAACGCCGAACGGGATGTAACGGGCCGTAAGGGCGAAGCCCACCAGCACCAGCCAGCACAGCGGATTCCGCTGCCGGGCCAGCAGAATGAATCCCGCGCCCGCGAGCAGCACGAAAGCCGGAGTGGCGAGCGTCTGGATCGTCGCGGCTGCGACCGCCAGGCCGGGGTAGGTCTCCACGGGACCGGCGGTGCGCACGATTTTCCAGACGAGATCCGGGCTGAAGCCGTTCGCCCATACCGCGGCCAGCCACGCGCCGAATGCCGCCAGCCCCCAGGCGAACGCGGCGGTGAAACGCTCGCGGCGCCTCCCACCGATGCCGGGGCCGATCCAGAGATCGGCGGCGACGATGGCTCCGTAGGCCAGCACATCCCAGCGGCACGCCACGCCCGCGCCGAACAGCGCGGCGGAGATCCAAAAGCGCGGCGACCGCGCGATCGCCCATCCATTCGCCTGGCGGCATGCCGCGCGCGCCAGCAGATGCGCTCCTACCGCCGCGGCAAGCGACACCATGGCCGGAGTATAGACCAGCCCGAGATAGATCAACTCCGGCGCGGCCAGCGGCACGAGCAGCGCCGCTAGGGGCCAGGAGAGGCGGATGCGGTCGCCCAGCCAGTCGTAAGCCAGCACGACGATGAGGAACACGAGCACCGGCGCGGCCAGCGCGGTCATGCTCATGGCCGCCGTGCGCAGCACCGGCTCGCGCGCCGGAAGCAGCGCCAGCACAGCATCCATCATCGACTGGTACGCCGAATACGGCGGCTGCACCGGGCGAAGACGGCCGAGCGCATGGTACGCGATGGACGTGGCGTCGTCGCCCTCGATATAGACGAATGTGAGCGAGCAGGCATAGACGAGGCCGAAAAGAGCGGCGATCGCGGCCATGCCGGCCATCGCGCCAGAGCGCCGCGCCGGGGCGCGTAGGGGTTGGCGTGCGGGTGTCATTGCGCTGGTGTTATGGGGAAGGTATCGTGCGGAGCAGAAAGATCGCGAAATCCGGGGCCGTATGCACCGCAGCGCGCGGGACGCTTCCGTTGGGCTGCGCGGCGGTGAGACCGGTCATCGTGATTTCGAGCGGCGCGCCGCGGTAGACGCCCCGCAGCACGGGCGGGCCGAACAGATTCTGAACATCGCGAAGTTCGAACGCCGCGCCGCGTTCGAGCACGCGCGAAACGTCGGCGGATACGGTGCGCGCGCGGTCCCAGTTGAAAATGACGATGTGGGCCCGCCCTCGCTCGTAGCGGTTGGGCCGCACGATCACCGAGGCGCCGGAAGGATGCTCGCCGCCGTAGCGGCTGGCTGCATCCATGCCGCTCGCCTCGCGCCAGTGCGCCCAGTCCTTGCCGGTGCCGTCGAACGTGAACGATCCGCCGCCGTAGTAGAGATTGGCCTCGCCGCGGTAATCGTACCGGTCGCTCGCGGGCTTCAGATTGATGGCCGGCCGTTCCGCGCTGAAGATCAGGTTGCGGCGCAGCACCAGCCCGCGCCAGCGCCAGAGATCGAGCGGATCGAAGCCGCCCACGAAGTAGTTGTCCGCGATCACGGCGTTCCCGTTCGAGAGGCTCCAGGGATAGCCGATCTCGTTATATCCGTTGATGCCCGGGCTGAAGTAGCTGAAATTGCCGATCAATTGCAGATCGTCGACGCCGTCGCGTCCGCCGGCAAACAGGAAATTATCCGAAGCGGAAGCGGCCGTCGCGATGCCGCCGTTATTGAAGGACGCATTGCCCTCCAGCACCAGCCCGCGCACGCTCGCCTGCGAGGAGCCGTAGCAGTGAAAGCCGCTGCCGAAATTATCAAAGGCGATGTTGTCGGTCAGGTGCTTTTGTCCGGTGGCGTTCTGCACGTAGAACCCGTGGCCGTGGCCGCGGTCCGGGCCCTGGCCGCCGGCGAAGTAAACGATGTTGCCGTAGGCTTCCGCGCCTGCGCTCTCCGACCAGAGCGAGAGGCCGCCCGAGGTGTCATGAAAGATGCAGTTGATAAAGCGCGCGCCGGGTGCCCAGCTATCCGCGCCCGCGTGGTTGGCCATGGGCGTGTAAAGCGGCGGGCCGCTGCGCCCGCTGGTTCGGTCGGGATTGTACCCGGCAAACTCCAGATCGCGGAACCAGACCCAGGCCCCCTCGGCGGGCTTCGATTCGCCCTCACAGCAGCCGACCTGCAGGGCGGCATCGATGATGGCCCGCTCGCCCGGCCACGCGCGCACCACGATCGGCGCGCCCGGAGCGCCCACCAGCCGGCTGCGCAGGACGGCGTTGGCCACGCCGGTGCCGTAGCGGCCGCCGCGCACCCAGATCGTATCGCCGGGGTGCACGGATCTCGGTTGCGCCAGCGCGGTCTCGAGATTCCAGGGTCGGTCGCGGCTGCCGTCGCCCTCGGCGGCTCCGTTCGGAGCCGCGAAGAATTCGCGACCGTGCGGCATTTCGACCGGCGCGCTCACGGGAAGGTTGCGCGGCCCGAAAGCCGCGGAAGGCGCCTGCATCCCGGAAAACGCCTGCACCAGGAACCCGCCCAGTGCCACAGCCATCAACCCGCGCCGCACGTTATTGCTCCGCCGTCACTACCCGCAGCGGCCGCACCACATAGGGAACCGCGGGCGCTTGCGAGACGATAACGAAACGCGAGAGATCGCTCGCGATCAGCCCGAGCCCAAGCAGGCAGCCGGAGGCCGCATCGAAGGCAGGAATCGAAAGCCCGAGGGCCATGTAGCCGATGGCGCCCACGAGCCCCACCGGATCGCCCGTGAGCCGGTAGAAGCGCCAGGCCTTCACGGCCAGAACGTAAAGGAAAGTGAACAGGCAGACCAGCCCGAAAGTCCCAAGTTCCACGCCGACTTGCAGGTAGAGCGCGTGATAGATCAGATTGCGGCCGAAATAGATTCGGCCGGCCGCCAGGCTGGTGCCCGGCCCGTGGCCGAAAAACGGCGCGTCCGAGAATGCGGCGGGAAAGGATTCCCACATCTTGTCGCGGCCGGTAGTCAGCTTGGTCAGCGACGATTCCCCGGTGAACGTCCGGTCGATGTAGGAGGTCAGCGTATTGTCGTGCGTAAAGGCCATCAGGGCGGCGCCGATCAGGACCACGGCGATGGCTCCCAGGAGCAGTTTGGGGCGCTGCCGCGGCTCCGTGCACAGGATTACGCAGGCGCAGATCAGCGTCGTGCCCCAACTGCCGCGCGAAGTCGTCAGCAGCAGGCACACCGCCAATGCGAGTTGCAGGAGCAGACGCAGCCGCGGGCGCCGGTCGAGGCCCAGCCACGCGCCGCTGCCCGTAAGCGTAAGCAGCAGCGCCATCGCCAGGTTGGTTCCCAGCACGATCGGGTTGCCGATCGAGCGGCCTTCCACGCGCGCCAGTCCGAGGCGGAAGACAGGCACGCCATCGATGATCATCGCGCCCGCGGGCAGCAGCGAGAGGGCCACCCCGAGCGCCGAAAATACGAACGCGAGCAACGCCGGACGCAGGTAGAGCCGGTGCTGTCCCAGAAGGTAAATGGCGGTCGCCGCCATCGCGAGTTCGAGCGCGCGGTAGTTTTCGTAATAGCTTCCCACGTATGCGAACGTCGCCAGCCAGTAGACGAGCATGCCGATCAGCAGGCTCAACACGAGGCGATTGCGGCGTAACTGCCTCCAGTCCTCGAGAGGCGCCTGCGCCAGTGCCAGCCCGAAATAGCACAGCGGTCCGCTGTAAAAGAACCGGCCTCGCAAGAGCACCAGCATCGGCAGGCACGCGATCATCAGAGCGATCGGGTGCAGGTGCCGGTGGCGGAAGATGTCCCACAGGAGAATCACGGCGAGCACGCCGTAGAACGAGTAGCAGGCGAGGCTCACCTTCCCGCCGGCCAGCAGCAGCGCGGCGGGCGCGATCACGAGGGCAGTGCGGCCGAGAATCGCCGTATTCAATTTCGTCGGGTTCATGAGAGATCGCGGAAAAGATCGGCGCTATTTGAACGCACGGATGAAGGCAATGTAGTTCCAGGACGGCCGGAGCAGCGGCTCGATCCAGCAGTTGATGCGATAACACGCGCGCCGCAGTCGCTCGCCGCCGAAGCGCGTCGGCAGGAAGCCGAAATAGCCGATCTCGTGCGCGCGGAAGGGTTGCAACAGCACGGGCCATTCCGCCGTCGCGAGATATCGCCAGCCGGGCGTGATGCGGCCCCATTCCCTGCCCTTGCGGTGCAGCAGCGTGCCCCGCATATTCTCCGCGCCCAGCCAGCATCCCCCGGGCTTCAGCACGCGGTGGATTTCGCGAAGAGCCATCGCCTGCGTTTCCAGGCTGCGGGTGGAAGGATCCGCGTAAACCTTCTTCAGACCCCCAATCACGGACTTGCACGCCACAATATCGAAGCACCGGTCGGCGAAGGGCATCCGCAGGGCGTCCACGGTCTCGTACTCGATCCGGCCTTCCACGCCGTAGGCGCGATGCAGCTCGCGCGCGGCCTCGCCGGGCGGGCGAATGTCCGTGCACACCACGCGGAAGCCCTGCAAGGCAAACCACAGGCTGAGCCCGCCGCGGCGCTCCCCCACGGCCAGCACGGTGTGGCACGCGGGATCGTAGCGCCCCAGCGCCTCCGCCCAGAACGGCAGTGCGCGGCTCCAGTTGAGCACATCCCATTCGATGATGTCGCGGATGACCGCATCCGAGGCGGGGGCCGCGGCGGGCGGGCAGAGAGTCAGCGGTTCACGGGCTGGTTGAGATTGCATCGTGGAAACGGAACGGGCAGGCTACCGCAGCCGGACCCCCTCGGCGGTGCGTCCGAACGATTGCATCATATCCGACCGCGCCCGCGAAAAAAGTGACCGCCGGGACACTCGCGCCGCGAACTGTGAGCCTGCTCCCGTCCCGGCCGCGGCGTCGCGCCGTATAATCGTGCGAGAGTCGCTCATCCCCGCCGCCCGTAACCGCGGATGCGGTAGCCTGTCCACCTTCAAAATCATTCTTGGAGAACCTGCATGAGAGCATGGATTCGCATCTCTGCCGTGCTGTTCCCCGCGGCATCTTGGGCCCTGGCCGCCGTTCCGCCGGCCGCGCCCCCTTACCTGGCTTTCCTCGCGTCCGGAAGCTCCGCGCCCGCATCGCAAACCGTCGGCATCTCCGTCAGCGGCGCATGGACCGCCTCCGCCAAAGCGCCCTGGCTCAGCCTCTCGCCCGCGTCCGGCGGCGGACCCGGCAGCCTCACGGTAAGCGTCCAGCCCTCGGGCATGCTGCCCGGCGTCTACGCGGATATGATCGCCATCAGCTCGGGCGGAACCGCGGTGACGTCCATTCCCGTGACGCTCGCGGTAGCGCTCGCGCGCGGTGCGAGCGTCGTCACCGGAAAGAACTGGTATGTCTCGCTGGCCGGCACGCCCGATGGCGATGGCAGCCTGGCCCACCCATGGGACATCGTCACCGCGTTCCACTCGCGCACCGTGCAGCCCGGCGACACCATCTGGCTGCGCGACGGCCGTTACGGCGACGGCACCGCCAGCGCGACTATCTACAATACGCTGGTGGGAGCGCCCGGCAACCCGATTCTGGTCCGCGCCTATCCCGGCGAGCGTCCGATCATCGACGCCTGGCTGCAGGTGGGCTGCTGCGACCAGCAGCCGAATCTTAAAAACGGCTCCTACGTCTGGTTCTGGGGCCTCGAGTTCGCCAGCTACAACCCGGACCGCACCAGCGGCACCAGCGGCCCGCCGCAATGGGCGGCGCAGGCGAATCACGCGGCCATCGATTCCTGGGCGCCCGGCACCAAGGTCATCAACTGCATCGTTCATGACACTGCCGGCGGCATCTCGCTCTGGACCGAATCCGGCGACGCCGAGGCCTACGGCAACATCACCTACAACATCGGCGGCTACGGCACCGACCGCGGCCACGGCCACGGATTTTACTTCCAGAACGCGGCGCCGGCCTGGAAGTCTCTGGTCGATAACATCACCTTCAACAACTTTGGCGAAGGCATCCAGATCTACGGCTCCAACACCGCGTACGTGCAGAATTTTCACGTGGAAGGCAACGTCGCGATGAACAACGGCAGCATCGGAACCGGCAACAACACCAACAACGGCGCGCCGCCCGCGGGGAACCGCGACGACAATCTCATCATTGGCAGCGGCAACGGCGGCCCGTCCGGCATCGTGGTCGTCAGCAATTACACCTACCACACGCCCGCCGCCGATGACGGCCTGAACGACCTCAGCGATATCTGGACGCCGCTCTCGAACGACATGACCGCGCTCGGCAACTACTTCATCGGCGGGCGCGAGGCGGCGGAGTTGTTCCGCTGGAACTCGCTCGTTTTCCAGAACAACACGCTGTATTCCAGGGACAACGACGACGTTTCGCTCTTCTGGGACCCCAGCCAGAATCCGGCCTCCTATGCGTGGGACAACAATACGTATTACGGCTCCGGCCACTTCACCGTCTATCCCGGCTGCGCAACCGCAAGCTGCTCTAACGGCCGGACGCTGAGCTTCGGCGACTGGCAGAGCAGCGTCGGCGTGGATGCGCACAGCACGATGAACTCCGGGCCGCCCTCCGGGCTATGGGTCTTCGTGCGGCCCAACATCTACGAACCCGGCCGCGCCAACATCGTCATCTACAACTGGAACCTGCAATCCACCGTGCCCGTGGACCTCAGCCAGGCCGGCGTGCAGCCCGGCGATCCGTTCGAGATCCGCGACGGCGAAAACTGGCCCGCGGGCCCCATCCTCTCCGGTACGTACAACGGCGGCACGGTCAGCATTCCGATGACCGGTTTGAATGTGGCGCTGCCCAACGGCGTGGTGCCGAACCCGCAGCCCCACACGGCGCCGCAGTTCGGCGTCTTCGTGGTGCGCTCCGGCAGCCAGTACGCTCCGAGGCAGCGCACCGGCTCGACGCCACCGCCGCAGCCTCGTCCGCAGGCGCGTCCCTGATACACAGTCGCCGAAAACAAAGGCCCGGATGCAAGCTCATTCGCGCCTGCATCCGGGCCTGTCGGGCCGCCATCGGCCGCGAATTTATCGCGTGACTCTGGTGAAGAGCGGATGCGGACCGGCCCGGCAAAGCCCCGTCAGAAAGCCGAAGCCGTAAGAAAAGTGGTAGGCGAAAAACACCAGGGGCAGCACCGGAAACAGCGTCCATCCGTGCTGCCGTGAGGCCGATACCGACGCGCCCAGGCACGCTGCCGCGTAAATCGCCAGCAGCGCCAGCCAGAGCTTCGGCCAGATCAGCGGTAGCAGCGCCAGCGCCAGCACAAATGCCGCCGGCGCCAGATGCCTCCACGACGCGGGAATGCGATGCTTCCGGATCACCGCCACCTTCCAGAAGCCGTATTGAAAATACTGGTGGAACAGCCGCCCCAGCGAGGCCCGCGGCTGATACCAGGAAACGATCGCCGGCGATTGCCAGATCCGGCCGCCCGAGCGGCACAACCGCAGGTTCAGCTCGTCATCCTGGTTGCGCACCAGCGCCTCATCGAACAGCCCCAGCTTGAGCAGCGTCGATTTGCGCCAGCAGCCGTACGGCACCGTGTCCGCCCATCCTTCGTATTCCGGATTGTGGAAGCGCGCGCCGCCGCACGCAAGCGGCGAGTGATACGCGGCCGCGATCGCCCGGCCCCAGTATCCCTGCGGCTTCGTGCGCGCCGGCCCGCCCACGTTCTCCGCCCCGGTCGCCACCAGCGTCTCCACGCATCGCCGTACGTAATCCGGCGCGTAGGAGGTGTGGGCGTCCATCCGCAGGATGATCTCGCCGCGCGCCTGCCGGATGGCGGCATTCAGCCCGGAGGGCACAACGCGCCCCGGGTTATCGATGATTCGGATGCGCGGCTCCGCCTTGCTGTAGCGTTCGAGAACCTCGCGGGTGCCGTCGTCGGACATCCCGTCCGCCACCAGCACCTCCCAGTCGAACCCGGCCAGATCCTGCGCCAGGATCGAGTCCAGCGTCTCCGCGATGGCAGCTCGCTCGTTGCGGCAGGGCACCAGGATCGAGATGGATGCAGTCGCTACGGATTCAGCCGGCATAGCAGACACCTTCGGGCTGAGGGGCTGCCGCGCCGCGCGTGAGTCCTTCGATCTCCGCCATCGTGTGCAACTGAAGGCGGCCGCTGCGGCGCTCCCCCGCGAACTCGGTCAAAAAGCGGTCGAGCATGGCCGCGCTCTGGTCGTTATTTTCGAGCGCCTGGTTGGGATGTCCGTAGATGGCGAGCGTGAGGTCGCTTGCGAGATAGCGGCGCACCAGCGCGGCCGACGCTTCGCCGAAGCCCGTCGAATGCAGCGGAATCGCCACCACACCGCCATACAGGAAGGGCTGGGCCGGCGCGGCGGCGCGGCCGAAGATCCGCGCCAGCTTATCCTCGAAGCTCACGCGAGACCAGCCGAAACCCGCCTCGCCAAGCACGCGGAGCAGCGAGCCGAGGCTCTGCCGCCCGCGCCCGCGCCCGTGCAGGCCCAGCACTTCGCTCACGCTGATCGCCCGCCGCTGCGGAAAATGCATCGGCCGGTTGAACGGCGGGATGAAGCCGCGCACCGGCGCGCCGATGCAATGTTCGAGGGCCCGCCGGCTCGCGGCGACATCCTCGAAAAGCTCGCGGCGCCGCATCGGCGGCAGGAAGCGGTGGTACATGGAATGGGACGCGACCTCGTGGCCCGCGGCGTGAATCTGCCGAATCTGCTCCGGGCAGTGTTCCGGCGGCAGGCCGTCGAGCGCCACGCGCCCCACCACACCGAACGTCGCAACGGCATTGTGGTCGCTCAGCACACGGAGCAGCGCGTCCGTCCCCTGCTGGTCGGCATCCGCGCGGCAGCCCTGCATCGCGAAGGAATTGCGATAGCCCTCCGGCGAGTCGTAGTCGAAGGAGATAGCGAGTCTCATGCGTAAACGCCCGTAGGAACCGCGCGCAGCCGTCCCGCGCTCGCGAACAACTGCTCCCATTGGGGTAGCACCGCGGCCCAGTCCCACGCCTCCGCCCTGCGGCGCGCCGAAAACGAGATCCGCCTCGCCAGCGCCGGCTCGGCCAGCAGCCGCTCGACCGCCGCCGCCATCGCGCCCGCGTCCCGCGGCGGCACAAGCAGCCCGTCTTCGCCATCGCGCACCAGGTGCGGCATCCCGCCCGCATTCGTGCTCACCACGCAGGCGCCGCAGGCCATCGCTTCCATCACAGAAACCGGCGTGTTGTCCACAGTCGTGGTGTTGAGAAAGATATCGCCTTCCGCGATCCACGCCGGAACCGCGGCTTTCGGAATCGCGCCCGCAAAACTGACGGACTCCTGGACGCCCAGCTCGCGAGCGGCGGCCATTGCCCGCTGCAAGCTCCCGTCGCCCTTGTCCGGACCCGCCATGCGCAGCGTGGCTTCCGGCTGCCGGCCGCGAATCTTTGCCAGCGCCCGCACCGCAAGGCCGGGGTCGTATACCTCGTGAAACGCCCGCACCCACACCAGCCGCGGCTGCGGCGCGTTGCGAAGACGAAACGGGTAGCGCGCCACATCGAGCGCATTGGGGATCAGCCGCAAGTCCGGGCGAAAGGGCCGCAATTCTTCCGCCAGGAACGCGGATGGCGCCGTAACGGCGGTCGCCGATTCGAGCAGACGCCGCACGCGCCGCCCGTGCCGGCGCGCGAACTCCGGCAGCGCGCCGCCGTGCAGCGTGAGCAGGTAGGGCTTGCCGGCGCGCCGCAGCGTCCACGCAACCGCCTCCGCCCAGCGGAACCCGAGACCGCTGTACACGTCGACGTGAGCCGCTTCGTACTCCCCGCGCCGCCGCCATACGGTGCTCAACATGTCCGCCAGCCGCGGAATCCGCGCCAGGCGCGAGGAGGTGGTCAGCACGTCCCAACCGGCCGCACGCAGGCGCTCCGCCAGATCCTCGCAGACACCGCGGTTACCAACCGCCGCGGAGAGAAAATTGCCAACCAGCAGAACCGTCACGCCGCCGCTCCCCGCGGTTTGCGCGCCGTCCACCGCGGGTCGTCGCGCAGCACCGCTTCGTAAACGCCGTAGACTTTCTCCAGGATGCGCCGTGGGTGGTAGGATTCGTCCACGCGCTCGCGGAAACGGCGCGCCAGCTCGGCGCGCGCGCCGCCATCGCGCAGCAGCCGCACCAGCGCGCGGGCCAACTCCGCCGGATTGCCCGGCGGCACCAGCTCGCCTGCATAGCCGTTCTGCAGCACTTCCGCGCATTGCCCGACGGATGTCGCCACCGCGGCCAGACCGGCCCGTCCGTATTCGAGCAGGGCCAGCGGCAGCCCCTCGGAGGCCGAGCTCAGCACCCCGATATCGCATTGCCGCAGGATGGCCGCCACGTCGTTGCGGGGCCCGAGATAGGTCACCGAGCCCTCCAGTCTCCACTCGGAAATGCGCGCGCGGATCGCGGCCACGTACGCCGGATCGGAGGAATCGCCCACCAGGAACAGATGCGCGCCGGGCACCTCCCGCGCTACCAACTGCATCGCGGCCAGCAGGTTGGGATGGTCCTTCTGCGGCCGGAAATTCGCCACGCAGACCAGCCGCTTGCCCGGCTCGCCCGCGAGTGCCAGGGAATCGCATTGTTCCGCCGTGTCATCATCCGAAGGCACCAGGTTCGGGATGTACCACACGCGGTCCTCAGGAATCCGCAGCCGCTCGCAGCACCAGCCGCGCAGCTTTTCGTTTACCGTGATCACACCAGCCACCCCCCGCGTCGCGGCGCGGTACAGCCATACCGGGCGGTCCGAAAAATCGGCGCGGCCGTAGTGATCGTGCCAGATCAGCGCGCAGCGCCGCGAAAGCGCCGACGCCAGCCGCGCGAAGAACAGCGCGGAGGCGTGCGCGTGGACGATGCGAATGTCGCGGTCCGCCACGAAATCGCAGAACTCGCGAAGAGCCGTAGTGTCCAGTTTGCTGCGCCGCTCCAGGCACAGGCGCACCACGTGCGGCGCCACCAGGCTGCTGAGCGGCCCTTCCGAGCGCGTCGTGCAGAGATACGGCGCGAAGCGCTCCGGCGGCATCAGATTGACCAGATTGATGGCGACGCGCTCCGCGCCGCCGATCAGCAGCGCGTCCACCACATGCAAGACTCCCGTAGGCCCCGCAGGACGGTTCATTCCGCAAATCCTCGCGATTCGGTGCCGGCAGCGCAGGTCGCCTCGCCGCCGAACCACCATTCATTCATCAAGTCCCGCAGCGCCTCGCGCAATCCTTCGAGCGAGTACCGCTGCGCCCACGCCGCGGCATCGCGCCGCATGGGCGCCAGCCGGTCCGGCGACTCCGCCACGCGCGCCAGCGACGCCGCCAGCGCCGCCTCGTCCCGCGGCGGCACCGTGAATCCGCGCCCTTCGCCCAGCATCTGCGGAACGAACCCGACCTTCGAGCCGATGCACGCCAGCCCGAACGCCATCCCCTCCGCGATCGACTTCGGCCAGCCCTCGGTTTCTGAGGCCAGCACCAGCGCGTCGGCGCGCTCCAGATGCGCAATCACGCCATCGAACGGCAGCCCGCCGGTAAATTCCGCGGGCACACCGAGCGAATCCGCCAACGCTTCGAGCCCCGCCCGCTCCGGCCCTTCGCCGATGACGGTTACGGCAACTTCGTGGCCCGCCGCCCGCGCGCGCGCCACCGCCCGCAGCAGCACATCCACGTTCTTCGCTTTGGATAGCCGGCCCGTGTACAACACCCGCAGCCCCGGACCGCGCCGCTCGCGCGCGGCCGAGAGGCGCGCCCGCTCCAGATGTTCTTCGGTCAGAAGCGAAGTGAAAAACGGAATCACGTGCCGCGGGCTGCCGGGCCACTTCCCGTATACCGTCACCGGCCCCTTCCACCACCGCGACCGCAGAATCGCCCGCTGCACGCGCGCCGAAAATGGCTCGGCCGTCCCGCCGTTCCACTGCGCCGCGTACTTGGCGATCAGCCGCCGGCTGAACAGCGGCGCCAGCACCGCGCCGATCAGCCCCAGATTGCCGGGGCACCGCACGTGGATGGCGTCCGCGCGCCGCATCGCGCGCGCCAGGCCCAGCGCCATCCCGGGGACCGCCGCAATCAGCCCCAGCTTCGCCCCGAGCGTCTTCCCGCCCGCCTCCTTCTGCGGCAGGATGCGAATGTTCGCGCGCTCGAAAGGCAGGCAATCGCCCGGCGGCGCCTCCTGGCGGCACGGCGAGGCGATCTCGACTTCCGCGAACAGGTCCGCCCATTGGTCGATTTCGAGCGTATACGGCCCATACGCGTACAGCCGTCCCTGATGCTGGTAATGAATCACGTGCGAAGTAATCAGTAGCCGCATTCGGTCTCCTGCACGGCGCGCGAGGCAGCCGCCTCCCCGAGCACCCTTGGCCTCACAAAATACGACTGCCCCAGCAGCCGGAAATGCCAGATCGTCCCCACCGGCTGGAAGCCGGCCCGCGTGTGTGCGCGAATCGAGGCGCGGTTGCCCGCCTTCACCCACGCCAGCACGCGGCCGTAGCCCATCGCGCGCAGCTCCCGCTTGAGAAACGAATAGTAAGCCGGGCAGATCCGCAGCCCGCGATACGCCGGCACGGTGTAGAGCTTGTACGTGTACGCGCGATCCGCGCTCAGCGGCACGTAATGCCCGCAGCTCAGGTCGAGCTGCCCGAACATCACCCACGCATAGAACACCACGCGCCCCTCCGCTTCGCACAGCACGAAGCGGTCGCCCGCGCGCAGCCGCTCGCGGCCGAACTCGCGTGCTGGGGCGCTGTAGCCGAATTCCGGCGCCGTGAGCGCCGCCAGGTCCGCTTCGCCGCCGTAGCGGAAGCTCACCGCGAGGGATGCGGCGGCCGGCCGCGGGTCATCCAGCCCGCTCTCGAAGAGAATTTTGCGGCGGAACGAGCACGCCGCCGCGCCGGCCCGCAAAGCGCTCCGCACTATCAACACGCCATCTCCGCGGCCCGCGCCCGCGCCGGACGCTTCCGGCCCGACTTCCACCGGCGGTAGTGCTCCATCGCGCGCAGCGCGCCCGAGCGCATCATCCGCTCCACCGCAAACTTAAGCCGCGGCTTCTGCAGCCGCGCCCAGACCAGCTCCCGCCGGTGCGTGGCCATGCGCAGCTTGTACTCGTCGAAGCTGGCCATGAAGTCGTACACCGCGTGGCCGCGCTCCGCATTGTGCCGCACCGCTTCGGTGTGGCAGAGGAAACCGGGCTTCAGCCGGTTGTCGTCCTCCCACCGGAAGCCGCTCTGGTAAAACGACACGGTGCCCTTCCACACGAAGCTGTACAGGCACCCGATCGTCTCCGCGCCCGCCCGCACGCGCAGGAGTTGAATCTCGCCCGCCGCGAAGCGCCGCGCGATCAGGCTGCGGTGGAAAGCGTCGAAATACGGCGAAGCGAACGCCCCGCGCCCGCCGCGCCGCCGCCACCATCCCTGGTGCAGTTCGACCAGCTCGCCGTAGATTTCGAGAGCGGACGCCGCGTCCTCCGCCACCTCGCGCCGCACCGGCCCGCGCTCGCCGTAGAGCTTGTAGCAGCGGCGGATCTGCGCGCGCGTATTGGCGCTGACCAGAGCGAGATAATCCTTGTTCCGGGTCGCCGCCAGATCCACGTAGGGCGCCGGAATCCGGTTCGCGATCAGCACCTGGTAGGGCGGCCGCACGCCATCGAGCATCGCGCCCGTCGCGCTGCGCGGATCGATGCCGGAAAGGTACAGCTCCTCCCAATTCCCCGGCAGCCGCTCCGCCAGATCCGTCAGCGTGAGATTCGCGCGCGGGTCGAGGAGCAGTCCGTTATCCTCGATATAGAGCTGATCGAGCGCGCGGCTGCCCGTCTGGTTCAGCAGCCACGCCTCGCTGCGGAACAGCTTCTGCCGCACCACGCGCGAGCGCCCCAGAAACGCAGCAGCAGCAGTGGCTGCGCCGCGCTCCCGCAGCACCGCCAGCCTGAGATCCGTGCCCCGCGGCAGGCTGTCCAGCCACGTCTCGACAAAGCCCCACGAGAGAAAATAGGAATGCGGCGAGACCTCCGCCAGCGCCCGCCACACCGCCGCGACCGCCGCGCGGTCCTGCTGTGGATCCAGAAGTTCGAGTTCCATGCTTTCGCGCTATCGCAAAAACGCCAGCAGCGGCGCCAATCGCGCCGCCTTGGCCGAATAGGACGCGTCCTCGCGCCGCAGGCCCAGGCAGCCGCTCCGCCGCGCGCTCGCCACACCGCCCTGCGTAACGAACGCGAATTGCGTCCCCAGCCGCCGCAGCGCGTCTTCGGCAGGCTGCGCCTGGTCCGCCCGGCGTCCGTAGGGGTAGCAAAAGACGCGCGGGCGTCGGCCGATGCGCTCCTCCAGCAGCTCATACGCCAGCGCGGCATCGGCTTCGAATCGCGCGGCGCCGTCGGCCGTGACCGTGGAGTGCAGCATCGTGTGATTGCCGACCAGCATGCCGTGGCCGTCCAGCGTCTCCAGCATCTGCCAGTTCGCCACGCGCAGGCACGCAGGCGGCCCGCCGCTCAGCCCGAAGTCCTCGCGCATCCCGCCGAGCAGCGCCGCATGCCCGTGGCTCGCCGTGCCGAGCAGCGCGGGCCAGAGCCGCGCGTAGGCGGCGAGCCGCGAGGCATGATCGCCGATCGCGATCTCCGCGGCACCGTCCGCGCCCGTCCGTACGCGGTACTGCCCGGGCCGCGCCTGCGCACACATCCACATCAGCTCCAGGCTGGGTACCGTGCGCCCTTCCGCCATCAGCCCGGGACAGGCGAAAAAGCATGCCGCCAGCCCGCGCTTGCGCAGCTCCACCTCGGCCTGCGTCACGGTTTCGTGCAGGCAGTCGTCGAAGGTGATCAGCGTGGCCCGCGGCGGCAGCGTTCCGGATGCCATCCGCTCCAGGAACTCGACGGGCGGGAGAGGCGCCAGGTGCCGCGCGATGAAGTCGAGCGTCCGCCGGAACTCCTCCGGCGGCAGAAACAAATCCTCGCCCACACCGGCCAGCACCGGGGTGCCGATATAGTGGAACGTCAGCACCAGCCCCTGCTCGCGGCCGAGCAGCCAGCGCGAGGCGAGCGAAGCCGGGAACGGCCATAGCGCGGTCCCCAGCAGCGATTTCATCCGATTGCGAAGCGGCACCGAAGGCATAACGGA
Organism: Bryobacteraceae bacterium; assembly: GCA_035293845.1. Taxonomy (GTDB): domain Bacteria; phylum Acidobacteriota; class Terriglobia; order Bryobacterales; family Bryobacteraceae; genus DATGMB01. The sequence continues at coordinate 67,677 of DATGMB010000324.1, read as the reverse complement.
AAGTTCAGTCATTGAGAGCCGGCGGTCCTGCCACGGTTGCGGAGGGGTACTCGGAGGAAGATACCCGCACCGTCCGCGGAGGGCCGCCGGCACGCAAAGCTGCCGCGAGCGCGGCGGCAGCTCGATTCGGTTCACCCGGCCGCCAGCTCGCGCTCGCCGGCGTCCGCCAGCTCGTATTCGCGGCGCGCCGGCGGCTCTTCGAACCGCGGCGGCCGGCGCAGGCAGCGGATCATTTCGCGCAGCGTCCCGGCGGCGTGGCCCAGCGGCTGCCACTGCCACGGCCGCCGGCAGAACCACGCGGCATCCATCGCCACCAGCAGCGCCGTGTCCGCCCAGAACGAGACGCGGTGGCGCGGCGCGGGATGCGGCGTGTGCCGCTTCCAGATGAAATAGCGGTTCCGCATCTCCATCACCCCCCGCGCGTAGGAAACCGGCCGGCCGTGTTCGGCCGGCAGGTGCAGAATGCGCGCGTCGCCGCAGCAGACCAGTTGCCAGCGCCGTCCCACTCGCAGCGACATTTCCAGATCCTCGCCCTGCGAATATCCTCCGAAAAAGCAGGAGAAGCGCTCCGTCTCGAAGACTTCGCGGCGGAACGTCCACGCGCAGCCGGGCATCACGTCGATCCGCCTCACGCCCGAAAACGGCTTCAGCACGCTGCGCGGCACGTGCGTGCCCGAAGGATAGTAGATCATCGGTTCAATCCGCGGCACGATGCCGAGCGCGAAGCGCAGCCGCCATCGCCCCGCCAGCGGACGGTCCATTTCGTTGATCACGCAGCCCGCGATCCCGCCGATGCGCCGCTCGCGGTCTTCCGCGAAGACGCGCGCCATTTCCCGGAAATAGCCGGGGAGCGGCACGGCGTCGTCATCCAGGAAGTACACGTACGGCCGGCTGCTCAGGTCCACCCCCACGTTGCGCTGCCGCGTCAGGCCGGGCGGGCTTTCCACATAAACGAAGTCGAACGGCGCGGCGCTCGAATCGACCCACCGCCGCAGCTCCGCGCCGAGCTGCGCGGGCGGGCAGCCATCCACCACCACGACCTCGGCTGGCGGATCGGGAATCGCCAGCAGGCTTCCCAGCAGCCGCAGCACCTCCGCGCGCCGGTTGTAGGTAGCGATCACCAGCCCGCAATCCTCGAGCGCGCCGTGGCGGCGCCGCGCCTCCGCGCGCCACCCCGGGAGTTTCGTCATATGACGCCGCCGTATCATCGTCCCCGATGTCTGCGGATCGCATCCGCGTAAAACTGCTCATTGCGCTCCCGCAGGACGCCCGTTGCGAACCGCTCCGCCACCGTACGCCGCCCCGCCGCGCCGAGCCGCGCGCACAACTCGCCGTCGCGCAGCAGCCGCACAATTGCCTCCGCGATCTCCGCCGGCCGCCCCGGATCCACCAGCAGCCCGTCCCGGCCGGAATCGATCAGCTCCGGCCCGCTCGACCGGCGCGAATAAATCACCGGGCACGCCTGCGCCATGGCCTCGAGCGGCGCCATGCTGAACGCCTCCGCGAATGACGGAAAGACCGCCGCGCGGCAGGCCGCGAATTCCCGCTGCACCCGCTCGCGCTCCACCGCGCCGTGGAAATGCACGGAATCGCGCGTATCTGCGGGCAGCATTTCCTGGAGCACTTCGGCCATCGGACGCCCGTCCGGCGCGCCTTCGTCCCTGCCGAAGAGATGCAGCTCGGCCGCCGGGCAGTTCCGTACCACCTCCGGCCAGGCCTCGATCAGCGGGATCACACCCTTCTTCGCCGTCAGCGTGCCGGCAAATACCACGCGGTTCGCCGCCCGCGGTCCCTGCGGTTCGGGCGGCAGGTCGACAGGGTTGAACAGCACCTCGACCGGCCGCCGCCGGCGCCCGAAGAGCCGCTGCGTTCGCGCTGCCGTATAAGCGCTGGTCGAGCAGCAGTCATCGGCGCGGTGAAAGGATGCCGCTTCCAGGCAGTAATCCGGCCAGCGCACGGGCGCGCGCATCTCGCGCGCGAAATAGCTGGACGAGCCGTGCAGCCGCGCCACCACCGGCACGCCGAGCGACGGCCAGCCCGCGGCATAGCCTTCCCAATCCGGCACCTCCACGACGTCAATTTCCTTCCGCTTGGCCCACCGCGCGACGATGTCGAACAGCCGTTTCCGGCCGCGCGCCCATCCCAGCCGCCCTCGCGGCATCGGAATGCGATGCACCGCCACGCCGCGATCGGATTCCTCCGTGCAGGCCTCCGCCTCTCGCGCCGGATACAATCCCACCGACCGGACCTCGTGCCCCGCCGCCGCCAGCGCGCGCCCGAGCACCTGCGTCACGCTGCCGATCCCGCCATGCCGCGCCGGGGGATATTCTCCGCACACGAAACAGATCTTCATCGGCTCAAGCCCGCCTCCACAGCGCCGAAAACGAACACCCGTCCAGCGGATATCGCGCGGCCAGCCCGCCGTCGAGCGCCCGCCAACGCTCCGGAACCGGGTCCGGGTTGTCCCGCATCACGTAGCCGGAAGTGCGCACCGCTTCCACGCGCAGGCCGGCCAGCGGCCCGGCTTCGAGCTCGCTCCAGTCGAGGCCGTCATACCCCCGCGTGGGATGGCCGGGCCTGGCGTGCGGCACGTACGGATCGCAGATGCGCGCGATCTCCGGAGCCGTCAGTTCGCCTCGAAGGCCGAAGCGCTGGCGCAGCACACCGTTGACGCCCGCCGTCGGGTCCGGCCGCCGCGCCGGCCGGATGCTGCGCAGCAGCTTCGCAGCGTAGCGGGATGGATCGGTATATCGCCGGAGCCTGTTGCGCCGCGCCTCGTCCGCATCGACGCGATCGAGCGCGCTCAGGCATTCCGCATTCCGCCAGAAGCGCGCGTTGGGCTCGTTCGCCATCACGTAACGGCCGCCCGAATCCAGAGCGCCGCGGAGGAACGCGCCCAGAGGCGCCAGGTCCAGCAGAAAGTGCAGGAAGGAATGCGTCACCACCAGGTCGTACTGCCCCGCCGGCGCCGCCGTCCCGCCGCACGGCGTGAACGCGGCCTGCTCGATCTTCACCTCCGGGTAAATCTCGCGCGTGACCGCGGCCGCGAAGGCGGCGCTGCGGCCGGCCATGCCCGGACCGCAGCCGAGCGCGAGAACGCGCGCCCCCGCCGGCAAAGCGGCTTCGCGCAACAGCGCTTGGAAATCGCCATATGCGCGCGTGCGGCGGAAGCGCGCATCCATGGTGGCTTCGGAGACTGCCTGCACCTTGCGGTACGTCTCCGCGACCGCGGCGACGAACTCCTCCGGCGGAAGCGCCGCCCCGACCCGCCGCATGGTCTGTTCCAGCAACTCAAGCGTCGGCATGGCCGGAAGCCAACTCCGCGAGCACGGCCACCACGCGGCGGCTCGATTCGCCGGGCGGCACGTCCAACTGCATCTCCACCAGCCGCCGGCGGCCCTCCCGGTCGAGCGCCGGATTCTCCAGGTACGCGTTCACGTGCTCGGCCAACTGCTCGCGCGTGCGCGCGATGCGCGTCGTCCCCAGCTCCACGATCGGCCGCAGGTGCTCGTAGTTGTAGTAATAGTCCCAGACCGGCATGCCCAGCACCGGCGGATTGCTGCAATCGAAGGCCACGTTGACCACCGGCCGGTCGTGCAGCCCGAAATCGAGCGTCATGGTCGAGCCCAGGTTGATGTTGACGTCCACGTGATGCGTCAGATTCGCCAGGAACTGCACGTCCTCGGCCAGCGGCAGCACGCGCGTCCAGTTGCCGGGCTCGGCGTGGATCCACTGCGGCATCAGCCGCTTCACTTCGGGATACCGGCTGCACACGCCGTCGTAGCGCCGGCCGTTATCCACCGGCACGGGCCGCAGCAGCACCTGCGGATTGCCGCGGATCGCGCCGGAGCGCACGTGTTCCATCAGCGCCTCCAGGTGCTGCGGGTCCTCCGGGCACGTGGCCAGGTCGCCGCCCGAGTAGCAGATCAGCTTGCGCGCCGGGTCGGCGCCGATGCGCCGGCAGAACTCCTCGCGCGTCCACAGCAGGGACGCATCGGCGTAAGGGTCGAACTGCGGCGTCCCCACGATGTGGATGCTCGGCTCCGGCACGTGCGGGTAGTAGCGGAGCAGTTCGGACCGCATGTGACGGCTCCAGACCAGGTAGTGATCGAAGGGCGCGGCGATGCGGCCCTTCGTGGTCAGGTGATCCCAACTGAACACGAACGCGGCCGTGGGAATGCCCAGCGCCTTCGCCGCCAGCACCGCGGGCAGCACCGTGCTGGGCCGCTGGCTGGTGCAAAAGACGACCGCAGGCCGCAAATTCGCGAAAATTTCGCGGTAGCGCTCCACTTCCGGACGCACCGCGGCGGCAGCGCAGTACACCGCCTCCAGCGCGCCCAGGCACCCCATCACGGCGCCCACGCGGCCCAGCAGCCGCGAGGAGCGGATGAGCACCTGCGAGCGCAGCTTTCCACGCACCGGACGGGCGAGGGCCCGCCGCATGGCCTGCGTATTCGCCCGGTACATGTGCGCGTGCTCCAGCGTGTATTGCAGGGCCAGCGGAACCGGCGCCTGGGTGTACGGCACCATCGGCTGCCACGCGATTCCCGCATTGGCCGGGGCCGTGTACCGGTCGAGCAGCCCGTCCGGGATATTGTGGAAGACGTGCGGCCGGAACCGGGCCTCCATCTCGGAAAGAAACCGCCCCAGGATGAAATTGCGCACTCCGACGCCATCCGGGACCAGCATCGCAATGGTGGGTTTCACGGCCGTCCCTCCGTCTTGATCCAGATCGCGCCCACCTGCGTCCCGTTGGCCGCCCGCGCGGCGATCAGCGCGCGCTCCAGCTTGCGGAACCGGGCCGGCAGCGCCGAAGCCAGCTCGCCGAAAAACGCGTAGGAGCGCACGGAAACCAGCTTGTACTCCGGCATGAGCGTTTGCATTTCGCGGATTGAGATGCCCTGCCCCTGGCGCGAGCGCAGCCGTACCACCGCCGCGATCTCCGCCTCGGTGAGCGGGCTCGCGATCGCGTTCCGCTCCAGCAGCTCGCGATTGACGGCTTCCACATGCGCCGCCGCGGCATCGCGCCGCCGGACGCTGCGCGAGAGGCGCCGCACGAGGCTGCTCCCGGACCGCGCGAATTCCTCCACGCGCCGCGCGCACTCGGGGTCCGCCGCGCCATCCGCGTTCGGGTCGTGCAGGTGCAGAAACACCGCGCCGGCCGGCTGCCGCATCGCCACCTGCCGCAGGAATTCCGGCAGGTCGGCCACGAACTGCAGAACGCAGCTCGCCAGAATCAGATCGTACCGGCTCCGCGGCGGCAGGCTCTCGATGCGGCCGCAGATCATGCGGTGCCGCACCTTCATCAGGCTGTTACGCGCCGCGCAGACGTCCAGCATCTCCTGCGCGGGGTCGCACAGGTCGATATGCCGCACAAACGCGCCGAAGCGCGTATCGAGCAGCATCTCCGAACTCATCCCGGTGCCGCAGCCGATATCGAGCGCGTTCATTCTGTGGCTGGGCGGCGGATATTGCCCCAGGAAATCGCTCGCCAGATACTGAAACTGCTCCGGCAGCGACTCCCGCATGTGCCGGTGTAATTCGTCGTAAAATCGCGCCCCGCAGCCGTGAAAGGCGCGGTTCACCGCGGTGAAAAATGCCGGCGGATCCAGCGTGACCCCGTGCGCGGCCATCAGCGGCGCGAGAGGCAGCCACGGGTCCGCCGCTCTTCCGGCCGCCCCGGCGAAAGGCTGCTCAAGCACTTTGCGCCTCCTGCCCGGCCGCCCGGGACACCTCGTCGAGCGACCACGCCACGTCCGGCGCGAGCACCGCGTTGGCTCCCGCGCTTCTTCCGCCCACGTCCAGGTGAAAGACATCGGAAACGTAGCGCTGCCCGCCCGCCGCGGCAGGCAGCGCCGCCTCGAAATACAGCGAGTACAGCCCCGGTTCGAGCCACACGGCCGGAATGCGGACGCGGATCGCGTAAGCGCCCCGCCAGCGCCGCTGCTCGCCCAGTTGCGCGCTTTCGCGTCGGACCGTGAAGATGCGGCGCTGGTGCATATCCTCCAGCACGCATTGCAGCGTAAAGCCGGGGACGGCGCTCTCCAGTTGCAGCACGGTCGCGGCCTCGATCTCCTCGCCCTGCCGCACCGTCGAACCGCCATGGCTGCTCAGCGTGACCGCGGAGAACGAGCCAGCGGCGGTCTGCCGCTCGGCCGGAGCCCGTTGTTCGCGCGCGGCCGTGAGCCGGTGATAGCATTCGATGCTGCTCGTGATGTCGCCCGCGTGTGCCACCCGTCCGCGGTCGAGCACGATGCCCGTGGTGCACAGCGACCGCACCGCGCCCATGTTGTGGCTGACGAACAGGATCGTCCGCCCCTGCCGCGCCACGTCCCCCATCTTCCCCAGGCACTTCTGCTGAAACGCCAGGTCCCCCACGGCCAGAACTTCGTCGACAAACAGAATCTCGGGCTCGAGGTGCGCCGCGACGGCGAACGCCAGCTTCAGGTACATGCCGCTCGAGTAGTGCTTCACCGGTGTATCGATGAACTTCTCGACTTCCGCGAAGGCCACGATGGCATCGAACTGGCGCTGGATCTCGGCCCGCTTCATTCCCAAAATGGCGCCGTTGAGGAAGATGTTCTCGCGCCCGGTCAGCTCGTTATGGAAGCCGGTTCCGACTTCGAGCAGCGTGCCCACGCGCCCGTAGATATCGGCCCATCCCGAGGTCGGCTCCGTGATGCGCGCCAGCACCTTGAGCAGCGTGCTCTTCCCCGCGCCATTATGGCCGATCACTCCGACCACCTCACCGCGCCGGACCTCGAAATCCACATCTTCGAGCGCCCAGATCGTATCGCCGTTCGGCCCGCCGCAGCCGCGCGGCGCGTGCCGGAGACGGCGGTAGGGACGGCTCTCGCCGAGGGTGTAGCGTTTCGACAGCTTTCGTACTCGAATGGCGTGCGGTGTCATAGGTGCGATGCCAAAGCGCATTCCCGCGCCAGCAGTTCCACCACCTGCCGGGCCAGGAAGATTTCGGTCTTCTCCATCGATTCCACGGTGCAGCCGCCGATGTGCGGCGTAACCAGAACATTGGGCAGCGCGGCGAGAGCGGCGATCGCGCCAGCGCGCTGCGGCGATGCGAGATGCTCGCCCGAAACCACATCCAGGGCCGCCCCCGCGAGCCGCCCCGCGCGCAGCGCCTCGGCCAGCGCGGCTTCATCCACCAGTTCGCCCCGCGCCGTATTGATCAGGATGCTGCCCGGCTTCATTCGCGCGAACTCGCGCCGGCCGAAGAACCCGCGCGTTTCCTCGCACAGGTTGACATGCAGCGACACGATATCGGCTTCGCGCAGCAGCTCGTCCAATTCCACCCGCTCGACGCCGCTCTCGACATCCGCCGCCTTGGGGTCCGCCGCCAGCACGCGGGCGCCGAAAGCCAGCAGATAACGGGCCACGATCCGTCCCAGCCTTCCATAGCCGACAATGCCGGCCGTCTTGCCGTAGATTTCCGTGCCCTGGAACCGGTCGCGGTCCCAGCCGCCGTCCGCCGTGTGCGCGGCAGCCGCGGGAATGTGGCGCAGCAGCGCCAGGATCAGTCCGATGGTGTGCTCGGCCGTGGCCCGCACGTCGCGCAGGAAGGCCGTCTCCCCGCGCAGCGAGACCAGCCGGATGCCGCGCCGCGCCACCGCCGCGGTGTCGATGTGGTTCAGCCCCGTGGTTGGGGTGGCGATGGCCTCGAGATCCGGGGCAAGCCGCAGCAGTGCTTCGTCGATGCAGTGGCGCAGACGCACCCAAAGCACTTCGGCCCCGCCGATCGCCCGTTCGAGCTCCGCGCGGTTCAAATCCGCCAGGGTAACCTCGCCCAATTCGCGCAAAATGGCGGCCGCTTGCGGCGAAAAACCGCGCGATTCGGCGACCAGAATCCGTTTGCGCCGCATCACCGCCCGGATCCCTGACCCCTGGCCGAGCGAAGCGCGCCCCACTTCATCATCTGCTCCACCACGAACAAATCGAATGGCGAATCGATGTTCCACGCCCGCTCCTCCGGGATGATCCACGCGCGGCAGTCCTTCCCCTTGAGCGAGCTCTGGTTCATGAGCACGTCGCGCCGCGTCAGGTACACCGATCCATCGCGCAAATAGAGCGGCGGCAACTGCTGCCGGGGCATGCCCTCGAAGGGCTCGGCGAACGGCGGCTCGATCACGCGCCCCTCGGCATCGACGATCTTCATGCGCGCCGGATGCCGCTCGCCGACGGCGGCAAACGAGATCACCGAATCGGCGCCGGTTCGTTCGAGCAGCGCGATCGAGCCATCGATGTCCTCGGGCGTTCGCAGCGGATTCGTCGGCTGCAGCAGGAACGTGGCATCGTACCGCTCGCCCGCCGCTTCCAGGCGCCGCACCACATCCTGCAACACGGGCACGGAAGGCGTGGCGTCGCCGGCCAGCTCGGCCGGCCGCAGGAACGGCACGTCCACGCCGCACTCCCGCCCCACACGGGCGATTTCGGGATCGTCGGTCGAAAGCACGATCCGGCTCAGCCCGCGCGCCGCCCGCGCCGCCTCAGCCGTGTAAGCCAGCAGCGGCCTGCCCATCAGCGGCGCGATATTCTTCTTCGGAATTCCCTTGGACCCGCCCCGCGCCGTAATGATCCCCAACACTCGCATATTCGATCTCTTTCGCGACCCCCGGTTTTTCGTACACGTAATGCAGCCGCTTCTGGCGGTATGGCGTCAGCCGCGCCAGCCCTTCGGCGATGCGGGCGGAGACATGGCCGTCGCCATAGAGCGTGCTCGGCGCGTAGCGGCCGCGGCGGAGCTGGCGGCGGATGGCGCGCGCGATTGCGGGCGCTTCGGGCCGCACGCGCATGACGTGAACGTCCGTCTCGCGGCCTTCCTGCCGGTCCCCCACCAGCACCACCGGCGTGCCGAAATAGCTGGCGTCGCGGACGAAGCTGCTGGAGTTGCCGATGGCGCACGCGGCCGACATCAGCACGCGCAGGTAATCATCGGGCTTGAGATTGGTCACCGTGCGCAGCCAGTCCGGCGCAGACTGGTCGCGGAACACCCGGATCGCCTTGCTGATCTGGTCGCTGCCGGCGTCGATGTTCGGCCACAGCAGCAGCGTCGGCATGTGGACGGCTTCGAGCGCCAGCAGAAGCTCGCGCATCTGTGCCTGCTCGCCGCCATACTCCGTCGTGGTCGGGTGAAAAATGACGAGTTGGAACGGCTGCTGCGGATCGATATACGCGCCGCTGCCGGTTGCGTTGATGGCCTCGGCCGGTGGCGCCGGATCGAGAGAGCGCGCGATATCGCTCGATGGGCACCCGATGCCCAGAATCGTTTCCGGGCGCTCGCCCATGCGCAGCAGGTATTCGGCGGAGCGGCGCGTGCTCGGGAAATGATAGTGCGCGAACTTGGTGATGGCATGGCGCGCGCTCTCATCGATCGAGCCCGAGACTTCCCCGCCCTGGATGTGGACGATGCAGATGTTCATGTACGCGGCGGCGATGGCGGCGGCCAGGGCTTCGTACCGGTCGCCGATCAGCAGCACCACGTCCGGCGCGAGGCGCTGGAATTCGCCGGCGAATTCCACCACGCCGAAGCCGACGGACTTCGCCATGGTCGCGGGCGTGGAGCCTTCGAGCTCAATGTAGACTTCGCTATCGACGGGGAAGCCGTCCGCGCGCACGACTTCGACCGGCCGTCCGAAGCGCCCCAGCACCATGGTGCCGGTGGCCATCACTTGCATACGCAGCGCCGGGTGCGCGGCGATGGCCCGCATGACCGGCTGCAGACGGCCGTAATTGGCGCGATCGACGAGAACGACACAGACTTTTCGGGGTTGCATGGAGATGGGTCTAATCGGGCAGGTGGCTTATCGTAAGCCACTTGGCTCAAAGGCATTCTTTGAAATCAATGACTTACATCATTCGGGTGGCTTATGATAATCCACCGGGTCTCTTTGGCGCGCGAAAACGTCACACTCCGGCGGTAGCCACGAGCGCTTTCTTGCAATCGGTGCGCCCGATCGTATACGCATCGCTGCCGCGGCGGTTATCCGACACCTCCGTCGAAAAACCGCAGCGGAAATTGAGCTGCTGCAGCTTGCGCACGGCGCGGATGTGGAACGAATCCTTCTTGCCGTAGGGATAGGAAAATGCCCAGACGGCCTGCGGCGCGAGATGCTGATGCAGCAGACGGTGACACGTTTCGAGGTCCCAGTTCAGCTCGCCCGGCGAAAGATTGGCCAGCGGCTTGTGCTGGTGCGTGTGGCCGCCGATCGACATTCCCATCTTCTGCATGCGCCGCGCCTCGTCCCAGGTGACGTACAGGGAATCGGCAAAGCTGGCTTCATCGGAGATGTGCGTGGTAAACAGGTCGCGCACGGCGCGGTCGCGCAGATCGGGATCCATTCCGAAATTGAAAACGTACTTGAACCGCGCCACCTCCGGCGGATCCCAGGGATACGTCTGCGCCGCGCGCGCGGTATCGGCGGTGAGCGGCGTGAACCCGTCCGGCGCAAGGGCGAGCGCCTTGCGGAAGAACGCGTCGGCGTATTCTTCGAACGGGAGCTTCGCCAGCAGGAAGTGGTTCATGTGGACGGCCGCCAGGCGGCGCTCGTCCACCGCGGAGGTAATCAGGAAGAAGGCGCCGCGGATGCGCTTCTCCGCCAGGAAAGGCGCGACGTCGCGGTAGTGCTCCTTGAGCCCGTCGTCGAAGGTGAGCAGACAGAGGTCGCGGCGGGGACGGTATTCGCCGCTCAGGAAATCCATGGCGGATTCGATGCTGGCCATCTCGAACTGAGCGCCCAGCGCGGTCACCTGCTGCCGGAAATCGTCGAGCAGCATCCCTTTCAGGCGGGGAAAGGGAGTGCGCGGCAGATCGCGGACATAGTGATACATCACGACTCGAAGAATACGGTCGGAGTGCATCGGTAGCTCCTTCAATTCGGGCGATCCTGATCGGAGTCTGACTTAGTCCAATACCACGCGCAATCCGGCAGATCGCCGCAAGCCGGCGTCTCGGATTGAACAAACATGGCGCTCAAAATACCGCCGCCCTTGCCGTCGAGCGGCTGGAAGCGCGAGGGAATCGCGCGGCCGTCGGGGTGCGAAGCGGCTTCCGCAAAACCGAGCTGCCGGAACCAGCAGCGTGTTTGCCCATGATATCCGTAGAAGTCGGCCCCCAGCGCATCGGCCTCGCGCAGAGCGTGAATGAATGCACCAAGTAACGGTTCCGCATTGCCCGGTGAGGCGGGAAGAAATTCGAGCAGCCTGCCGATGCGGTCGAAATCCGCACGTCCGTCGGGGGTCTGGAGCCGGATGGTCTCGAGACGCCACACGGCGAGACCCGTGCGGGCGCCATCCGGCACGGTGAGGAATCGGTACTCGAAAACCGGATGCCGGCGGTAACGCCAGTCGAGGTAACTGCTGTCGCGCACGGCGCCTATCGTCTGCGCGGCGATGGCCGGCCAGTCCTTCTCGTCCCAGCCTGGCGGGATGCGATCGCCGGCATCGCGCGCCGGCCGCGGCGTGCGGCGGAGCACGAATGCTTCGGCCAGCGCCCCGGCGCGCTCCGCCGTCCAGTCCGGATACGCCGCCTCCAGGAGCCGCTGCATGCGCCCGCAGGCCTCCGGCAGGACCAGGAAATGCCGCGGGATTTCGTCCAGCACCTGGCCGCGCAGCACGCGGTAGATGGCGGAAGTCGCCGGATTGATGCCGAACGCGATCACGGGATCGAACTCCGGACGGCGAAACTGGCTCAGGAGCTGCAAGGCGGCCGAGCCACGGCGATGCTCGGGGCTGATCACGTAGTTCACGATCCACACGCCGCGCGACCGCCGTCCGAACCGGTTGAAGTCGAACGGAATGCCGCCCAGGATGCCGGCCAGCTCGCCCTGCTCCTCGGCTACCGCGAAGGTGTAGGAGCCGGGCTCCGCGTAGCCGGGCCGCCGGAACGTCCAGTCGAACAGCTCCGGCATCCGGCAATACACATGGTCCCGTGCCCAAAACTCGTCGAGGAACCGGCTGATCCGCGGATATTCTCCGCACTGCGCGAAACGGAATTCCATATCGATCTAAGCCACCTTAGATGCTACGCACTTGCCGTTCAGCATCTCCGCCGCCAGCTCCACCGAAAGCATCCGCTCGATCTCCTCCGGTGTGAACTGAACGTGGTACTCCTCCTCCAGCGCGAGCACAAGGTTCAAATGCTGGAGCGAATCCCACGCCGGAATCGTCTCCGGCGAGGAATGCGGCGCGATCTGCTCCAGCGGAAGCTGGAAGACATCGGCAAAAATGCGGCGGACGCCGTCAAGATGCGGACTATTCACTGAGCGTTGGCCCTTTCGGCGATGAACTCCGGGGGTGGAGGCGTCGCGCGCAGAGGCGCGCCATGGCCGGCGCGCGGCACGACCGATAGCTCGATCCATTCCGGGCAGGCGACCGCGGCGCGAGCCAGGTCGAGCGTCCAATGCGTTCCGGCGCCGCTGGTGCCGGCAATCTCGAATCCGTGTTTGCGGTAAATATCCGCGGCCGGCGCATTCTTGGCCGTGGGGAGAAACCAGCCGCTGAGTTTGGCCAGGCCGCGCGCGCGGCATTCCTCCACGAGGAACGCGAGCATCGCGCTCTCGACCGTACGGCTGATGACGCGGCAGCTCAGCAGGAACGTATCGATCTCGCAGCCGCCGGCCTCGGCATCGGCGCCGCCGGGCCACGGGCGCGTGATCATTACGCCCACCAGGCCGTTATCGCCGAAGCGGTCCTTCACCCGCACGGTGTACACGTCCCATCCGGGAGTCTCCGCCATGGCGGCCAGCGCCTGTTCGCTGTAGCGCCGGGTGGTGACGTTGAACTGATTGGTTTTCTGGGTGAGCTGCGCGGCGCGCGCCAGCGTCGCGGGCGTGACCGGCGCGATCTCGACCTGCTGTCGCAGCGACCGGTAATAGTCCTCCACGCTGGCGGCCCCGGAGAGCGCCGCGGCGCGCTGCCGCTGCTCAGCGTAATACCGGCTGCGCCCGGCGTCCTCTTCGAGCACGGCGAGCCGTTCCAGCTCGGGGCAAGCGCGCAGCGCGGGCGCGAACCCCATCGGGTCATCGGGCAGATCGATGACGGTGACCTCCGGCAATTCGCGGCGGACGCGCTCGCGTTCGGCGGGATTATCGTCCAGGAACGCGATGCTCTCGATGCCGACATTCAGCTCGGCGGCGATCTCCCGCAGGTTGGAAGGCTTGTCCGCCCAGTTGATGCGCTCGGCCGCGAAATCCTCGAGCCGGACCGGCATTTCGGGATGCCCGCGGAAGACCGCGGCCGCATCCTCGCGGTTATTCTTGCTGCAAACGGCGAGCAGAATGCCGCGGCCCTTTACGTCGAGCAAGGCGCGCTGCACGTTCCACCAGGCGATGCCGGGGTACTCGCGGTCGGCGCGGATGCCGTCCGGCCCGTCCTCGCCGGCCACGCCGCCCCAGAGCGTCCCATCGAGATCGACCGCCAGCACCTTGGCGCTGCGGCCGGCGATGGGACAGAGATACCGCACCCATTCGGCGGCGAGCGCCAGCATGCCCTCCGGCCGCAAGGGCAGCTTGACGGTGGCCCAGCGCTGCTCGTCGCGCCAGCGGGCGCGGCCGCAGTTGGCCGCCAGTCCGTCGTAATCGACGATGTGGACGCCGGCCGATTCGGCGGCGAGACGGCACAGCCCGGCGTTGATCTCGCGAATCGCTTCCGCCTGGCCGCCCGGCGCCTGGCAGTCCAGGATGCCGCGGGCGGGCTGCGCCGGCTGCTCCAGCGTGTGCAGCAGAACATAAGCGTGACTGCGCGAACGGAACACCCGCAGCCATTCGCAATACTCCTGCAGCACGCGGTCGACGGTGGAGCGGATTTCGGATGCTCCGCCGCACCCTTCCCAGAGTGCGGGCGCGAGCGACTGCGTTTCCGCCGCCAGGATGACGGCATCAGGCGCCCAAGCGTAAAGCCAGCTTTGCGGATCGAGCAGCTCCTGCGCGTAGGCGTTGAATTCCCCGGCTTTGACGGTCAGGTCCAGGCGGTGCACGGCCGCTGTTGCGCGCAGCAGAGGCAGCACCGGCTCCACGGTGAAGGAACGCAGCACGGCCACGCGCAGCGGATGGAAGCGCAGGGGGCCGCGCAGCCGCTCGCAGGCGGCGGCGGCGTAACCGGCGAGCGCCGGGCCGGCATGTTCGGCCCAGAGGCGCTCCAGGCCGGCCTGCGCGCGATTCCAGCGGCCGGCTTCGAGGTGCTGATCGATTTCCTGGCGGAGTTGCTCGCGATCGGACATAGAATTATCAACGGTTCTGCGTAGGCTCGACCCGCGGCACGTGGACAACGCCTTCGCCATCCATCACCACCGTGCCCTCCTGGTTGACGGCCGCGACTCTGATCGAAAGGAGGCGGCCGCCGGGCGAGACTTGCGCGATTTCGACCATGATTTCGACGGTGTCATCGACGAAAACCGGCTTGCGCCAGCGGAACGTCTGCTGCACCCAGAGCGCGCCCGTGCCGGGCAACTGCATGCCGATCACCGTGGAAACGAGGCTCGCGACCACCATGCCGTGCACCACGCGGTGGCCGAAGCGCGTGCGGCCGGCGAACGCGGAATCCATGTGGAGCGGGTTGTAATCGCCGGAAAACGCCGCGAACGCGGCCACATCCTGCTCCGTGATGCGGCGCGAGAGAACCGCCCGGTCGCCCACCCGGAAGCTCTCGAACTCGCGCGCCGGCGCGGTCTGCGCGGCGGTCTCAGGCACCGGCCATCTCCATAATTTCGATATCGGTTTCGCGCAGGAACTCCCCGGGCGCGAGGTCGCGGAGGGTGCGCCGGCCGATCAGCGATCCGAAGCGGTCGGCGGCGATGCCGGTGCCGGGCTTGCGCAAAGCCAGGTCGGCCGCGGTGAGGACGGAGCCCGCGGGAATCGCGCGCCGCGCCGCGATGCTTTTCGAAAACATCGAGCGTACCGGCGCCAGGTCCGCCGCCATATCGTCCTTACCGACCGGGTGCGTGCGCATGCGCTCGATGAAGCGGACGCCATCCACGAGCTGGCGCAGCTCGGCGGTGGTGACCGAAGCCTTGACGTCCGGCCCGAACATTTCGCGGCTCATCGTGACGTGCACTTCGAGCGCCTCGATCCCCATGGTCACGGCGGCGAGCCCGGGGAAGATGGTGCCGGAATGGTCCGAGAGTCCGACCCCGCACCCGAAACGGCGACGGAAGACCTGGATCAGATTGAGACCGACGCGCTCCGGCGGGCAGGGATACTCGGACGTGCACTGCATGACCGTGAGTGAGGGAACGCGCGGGCGGATGCGCTCCACCGCGGCCTCGATTTCGGCGATCCGGCTCATTCCGGTGGAGAGCAGCACGGGCAGCCGGTACTCCAGGATGCGGTCGAGCATCGGCAGATTGTTGAACTCGCCGGACGCGATTTTCCAGGCGGACACGCCGATGCGGCCGAGCAGTTCCACGGCCTCGATGGAAAACGGCGAGCTCAGAAATTTCAGGCCCTTTTCGGTGGCGTGTTCCTTGAGGCCGGCCCACTGCGGCTCGGTGAATTCCATGCGCTTCCAGTAGTCGTAGCGGGTGGCGTCCTGGTAGCTGAACTTGACGCGCCAGGGCTCGGAGGGGGAGCTTTCGGCGGCGGCGAGGTGGGTCTGGAACTTGACCGCGTCGGCGCCGGCGGCCGCGATGGCATCGATGAAGGCGTGGGCCATGCCGAGGCTGCCATCGTGCGCCTGCGCCACCTCGGCGATGATCATGCAATGTTTGAGGATTTCAGACGACATCGGCGAAGGTCTTCTCCATGCGGCGGAAATAATAGGCGCCTCCCAGCAGCAGCGTGACCGCGGCCGCGCAGGAGAGCCCGATCATCGCGCTCGGCGCGGTCTTCGAGCCCAGCAGCGCCCAGCGGAAAGCCTCCACCACCCCCGCCATGGGGTTGAGGCCGTAAATCACACGCCATTTGCCGGAGAGCAGACTGCTCGGATAGGCGATGGGCGTCATGAACATCCAGACCTGCGTGAAGAACGGCACAACGTACTTGACGTCGCGGTATTTCACATTGAAGGCCGAGAGCCACAGCCCGACTCCGAGAGCGGTCACCAGCGCGAGGATGACGAACAGCGGCAGCCACAGAATGTGCGCCGTGGGATGAATGTGATACGAAAACTCCAGCACCAGCAGCACCGTGAACGCCAGGGCGAAATCGATCATGCCCGCGCAGACCGTGCCGATGGGAATGGCCAGGCGGGGGAAGTAGATTTTCTTGATCAGATTCGAGCTGCCCACCAGGCTATCCGAGGATTGCGTGAGGCCCTGCGCGAAGAACTGCCAGGGCACCAGCGCGGTGTAGCTGAAGAGCGGATAGGGAATGCCATCCGAGGGCACCTTGGCGAGCTTGCCGAAAAACAGGCTGAACACCAGCATCGTGAACAGCGGCTGAATGATCGCCCATCCCGCGCCGAGCACGGTCTGTTTGTACCGGACCTTGATATCGCGCCAGATCAGGAAATAGAGCAGCTCGCGATATTCCCAGAGCTCGCGGAGCTGCAGCGATACCCAGCCCTTCGAAGGCTGGATTCGCAGGTGATGCAGCGCCGGTTCAGCCCCGGCCACAGCAGCCGGGGCGGGTTGTTCTTCGATGGTCGGAGTCATAAGAGCGAACGGGAGAAAATCAGCGGGCGCGATCACCGGGCGACGGGCAGCTCCGGCGCAGCCGCTTCTTCGAGCACGCGGCGCCACCGGCCCATGGGCGTGTACTCGGGAACGAGGCTCTTGAGGTGCGCGATGATGGCGGCCTCGGCGCCTTCCGCGGCGAGGCGCTCCAGCTCGGCGATCCAGACGTCCATGGCGGCAGCATCGTTGCGGGACCCGCGAAAGATCTTGATCTTCTGATGATAGGTAGGCACGTGGTCTTCGCCTTCCAGTGCCAGCTCCTCAAAGAGCTTTTCGCCGGGGCGCAGGCCGGTGAAGCGGATTTCGATATCGACGTCCGGCTCATGGCCGGAAAGGCGGATCATGTTGCGGGCAAGCGACACGATGGAGACCGGCTCACCCATATCGAGCACGAAGATCTCCGAGCCCTTGCCCATGGTGGAGGCCTGGAGCACGAGCTGCACGGCCTCGCGGATGGTCATGAAGTAGCGGCGCATGTCCGGGTGCGTGACGGTCACGGGGCCGCCCGCCGCGATCTGCTGCCGGAACAGCGGGACGACGCTGCCGTTGGACCCGAGCACATTGCCGAACCGCACCGAGACGCACTTGGTCGTGGCGCCCTCGGCGGGCGTGGGGAGCGAGGAGACGATCAGCTCCGCGACGCGCTTGGTCAGCCCCATGATGTTCGTCGGGTTGACCGCCTTATCGGAAGAGATCATGAGGAAATCGGACACTCCGGCGCGGCAGGCCGCCTGCACGACGTTGTTGGTCCCGAGAATGTTGTTGCGGATGGCTTCGAGCAGGTGCTCCTCCATCATCGGGACGTGCTTGTAGGCGGCTGCGTGGAAGATCGACTGCACCTCGTAGCGCTCGATGGCCTGCTGCACGCTGGCGAGTTCGCGGATATCGCCGATCTGCTGCACGATTTCGAGCTTGGGGAACTTGGAGGCAAGCTCCAGGTGGATGCGGAACAAGTCGCTTTCGGCGCGCTCGAAAATCACCAGGCGGGAGGGCTCGAAAGCCGCCACCTGGCGGCACAGCTCGCTGCCGATGGAGCCGCCGCCGCCGGTGACCATCACGGAGCGGCCTTCGAGCGACGTGCGGATGAGGGTCTCATCGAGCCGGATCGGGTCGCGGCCGAGGAGGTCTTCGAGCGAGACGTCGCGAATCTGGCTGGTCAACACTTTGCCGCTGAGCAGCTCGCCCATGCCCGGAATGGTCTTGCACGGGACGCCCGCGGAGCGGCAGTTGGACAGGGCTTCATTCATGGCGCGTCCGCTGGCCGAGGGCATCGCGATGACGATTTCATCGATGGGGCTGCCGCGGCGGCGGAAGCGTTCGACGATCAGGGGCGCGCTGCGCCCGTTGGCGAGCACGGGCACGCCCAGCAGCTTGGAGCCGCGCTTGCTGCGATCGTCATCGAGGAAGCCGACCACCTGGTAACCCAGTGAAGGATTGCCGCGGACTTCGCGCAGCAGCGTGCAGCCGGCCGCGCCCGCGCCGTAGACCAGCACGCGCTTGCGATTCTGCTTGCGGCGCAGCCGGTTGTGCGACTCGTAGTAGCTGCGCACCAGGAACCGCGAGCCGGTGGTGGCGACGAAGCAGAGGAAGAATTCGATGCCGTACACCGAGCGCGGAAAGCCGCGCCCGAGCACGGCCATGGCGCACGCGGTCCAAAGCAAGCTGCCGGCCGCGTTGGCGGCGAACAGCTTATACACATCCGGCAGGCTGGAGTAACGCCACCCGCCGCGGTCGATGCCGGCGATCCGGAACACCAGCACACGGACAACCGTGGCCAGCGCTACGCCCTTCCACAGGTAGGGCCACTGCGAGGCCGGGATGGTGTACTCGAAGCGCAGGAGAAACGCGAGCGACACCGAGCCCGCCGCGAGCATCCCGAGCAGGATGGACAGGAAGAACCGGTTTCGCCTCCGTACGAATTGGGGAATGGGCATGGACGTTCCGGGCCGCGGGCCCGATGATTTACGCTTCGGCGCCAGGGAGGCTCATCCCGGCCGTGATCGTCTGGCGGCGGGCGTGCCGCGCCGCGATCTCCGCGATGCTATCGGTCACGTAATGGATCTGTTCCATGGTGAGCGAGGGATACAGCGGCAGCGAAATGAGCCGCTCGTAAAGGGCTATAGCCCGCGGGCACTGATTCTGCTCCAGGCGCGCCCAGGGCGCAAAGAACGGGTGCAGCGGAATCGGAATGAAATGGACGCTGGTTCCGATGCCGCGCGCGCGCAATTCCTCGATGAAGCGGTCGCGCCCGATCTCCAGCCGGTCGAGATTCAGCCGGAGCTGATAGAGGTGCCACGCATGGCGTCCATAGCTGCACTGCGGCGGCGTTTCGACTTCCCCGATTGCGGCCAGGCGCCGGGTATAGATGCCGGCGTATGCGGTCCGCAGGGCGTGGAACCGCTCGATCTTTTCGAGCTGATGGATGCCGATGGCGGACTGCACGTCGCTGAGATTGTATTTGAAGCCCGGCTCGGTGACCTCGTAATACCAGCTTCCCTTTTCGCTGTAGCGGTTCCAGGCGTCCTTGCTGATGCCATGCAGGCAGAGCACGCGCATGCGGTCCGCCAGCGCGGCATCGTTGGTGGTGACCATGCCGCCTTCGCCGGTGGTGATGTTCTTGGTGGCGTAGAAGCTGAAGGCCACGGCATCGCTCGCGCGGCCGGAGGTGGAAGGCGCGCCCGGCGCCATGCCGCGGTAGAGAGCGTCGACGGCGTGGGCCGCATCTTCGATCACTTTGAGGCTGTGACGCCGCGCGAGATCCCAGATGGCATCCATGCGGCAGGGCATGCCGCCCAAGTGCACGGGAATGATGGCGCGCGTACGCGGCGTGATGCGCTCGGCGGCGGAGGCGGGGTCGAGATTGCCGTCCGGCAGCACATCCGCGAGGACCGGCGTGGCGCCCACGTGCAGGATGGTGTTCACGGTCGCGCAGAACGTGAGCGGCGTGGTGATGACTTCGTCACCGGGACCGATGCCCGCGGCGGCCAGCGCCAGGTGCAGGCCGGCCGTGCATGAATTCACAGCCAGCGCGTGGCGCGCGCCGGTGTACGCGCGGAAATCGCGTTCGAAGCGTGCGGTGCGCTCGCCGCTGGTCAGCCAGCCGGACCGCAGTGTGGCTGCGACTTCGGCAATTTCCTCCTCGCCGATCGAGGGGACGTGAAAGGGGATGAAGGTGCGGTCAGACATGGATCAACTTAAAATTGCCTCGCGGACGCGCTCCGGATCGAAGCCCCTGGGAATGAAGCTGTAGCGGACCGTGAGGGCCAGCAGCTTGAGATCGCGCGATGCCGATCGCCGTTCGATATATTGCAGGTTGAGGGCCAGCTTGGCCGGCAGCACGGCTTCACGATACGCGCGCTCCGGATCGTCATAACCGGCCAGGATGCGCTCTTCATCGCGATAGACCAGCGTGGCGAGATCGGTGATGCCGGGCCGCACGCGATGCACCGCCTGCCAGACGGGGTCGCCGGCGTTGACGAAACAGGGCACCTCGGGGCGCGGGCCGATCAGGCTCATCTCGCCGCGCAGCACGGTCCAGAGCTGCGGCAGCTCATCCAGCTTGTAGGCGCGGAGCACGCGGCCGAGCGGCGTCACGCGGCGGTCGCCGCTCGCCGTGATGGCTGCGCCCGGCCGGCTCATCGTCATGGAGCGGAATTTGAGGAGCGTGAAGGGCTTGCCGAGGCGGCCGATGCGCTCCTGCCGGAACAGCACCGGGCCGCCATCCTGCAGCTTGACCGCGAGCGCAATCGCCGCCATCAGGGGCGCCGCGAGCACGAGGAGCAGCAGCGCGGCCAGGATATCGAACAGACGCCGCATGGCTACGATCGGTGCCGCCGGTATCCGTAGTACCCGTCGCTATAGCCGTAGCCGTAGCGGGCTTTGCCTTTGGGCTCCCACGCGTTGAGGATGGTGCCCAGCACACGGATGCCGTCATCGACCAGGCGCTGCTTGGCGGCTCGCGCTTCGTCGCGCGTGGTGCGCGCGGCGCGGATCACCAGAATCGCGGCGTCGGCCAGCCGGCCCAGCACGCGCGCGTCGGAGAGGTAGGACATCGGCGGCGTGTCGATGATGGTGATGTCGAAATCGCGGCGGACTCGATCGACAAGCTCGGCCATGCGGGTGGAATACAGCAGGCTGGTGATGCTGACCGTGCCGGGGCCGCTCGGCAGGACGTAGAGGCCGTCCACTTCGCTCTTGCGCGCCATCGCCTCGAGCGGGCAATCGCGCAGCGAGGATTTCTCGCGCAGCAGGTCGGTGAGGCCCCAGGAGTTCGGCAGGTTGAAAATGTCGTGCAGGCGCGGCTTGCGCAGGTCCGCGTCCACCAGCAGCACGCGCTGGTTGATCTCGGCGAGCGCGATGCCGAGGTTGCTCACCGTGCTGCTCTTGCCTTCGCCGTGGCCCGGGCTGGTGATCAGGATCACCTTGGGCCGCCCCTTGGCGTTGGCGGCGAGAATCGAGGTCAGGGCGTTGCGGTAGGCTTCGGCGAGCAGGGAAGGCCGGTCCTGCCACGTGACCAGCTCCAGCTTGGTGGGCGCGTCAGGCTCGGCTTTCACCGGCAGGATGTTGGGAAGCAGCACCTGATCCTGCACGGCCGTTTTGTTCGGAATCACGCCCAGCTCCGGCACGCGGAGATGGAACGCGCTCTCGCCCGGCGTGCGCAGGCTGCGGTTGACGAATTCGCCGGCGAACACGAAACCGAACGCCAGCGCCAGCCCGCTGACGAAGCCGATCGCAGAGTTGCGCGCGGGGTTCGGCTGGGATGGTTTGAGCGGGACTTCGGCCGCGTCCAGCACGCGCACGTTGGTCGGCTGCACCGCGCCGGTCACGCCCACCTGCTTGGCCTTCTGCAGCAATTGCTCGTAGACCTGCTGGTTGGTCTCCACCTCGCGCTTGAGGATGCCGTAATAGATGGACTTTTGCGATTGCTCGGTGACGCGCTGCATTTGCGAGGTGTAGGCGGCCTGCAGCATCCGCTCGCGCTTCAACGCGGCCTGGTAATCGCTCTGGATGCGGTTGACGATATTCGTGCGCTCGCGCCGCAGAGTGTTTTCCAAGTCCGTGATCTGCGCCTGCAGCTCGCGGACTTTGTAGTGGGCGGGCGTGTAGATCGCGCTTTGTTCGGCGTACTGGCGGCGCAGGTCGGCGAGCTTGGACTGATAGTCGCTGAGGCGGCCGTTATCGAGCACCTGCGGCAGCGATTCGGCGGGCGTGGTCGAGGCGATTTCGTAGGCCGATTGCTTCGAGATGCGGTCCGCCTGCGCCTGCGCCAGCTCGGTTTCGATCTGCCGCAGCCGGTCGTCATCGACATTGTTGTTGCTGCCGGTGAAGATGAGGCCGGCCTGCCGCGTGTAGGCCTGGAGCTGGTTTTCCGATTGCTCGAGCTTGGTGCGCATGTCCTGGAGCTGGCGCGTGAGCCAGTCGGAGGTGCGCTGCGCGGAGAGCCACACCGATTCCATGCTGTAATCGATGTACTCCTGCGCCAGAGTGTTGGCGTACGTGGCGGCGAACTGCGGATCGGGCGAAGCGCAATCGATTTCGACGAGCCGGCTGATGTCCAGCACCTTCACCTGCACATCCACGGGCGGAAAGTGCGGCGGCGGCGCTTTGGCCGAACCCGGCGCGGGCAGGTGCACCAGCGCGCGCACCTTGGTGATCAGATCGGGCGGCGCGTACGCCGCGACGTTTTCCTTTTTGAGCTTTTCGAGGACGCGCCGGGCCAGCGTGAGGCTCTTCAATTCGCGCACCTGCGTGGCGAGATAGGATTCGGGCGTGAGCCCGGCATCCGGATTGTCGCCGAGGCCGGCGGCATCCGCTTTATTGCTTTGGAACACCAGCGTGGTGTGGGCCTCGTAGACCGGGGTTTCGATCATGCTGAGACCGAGGCCCGCGGCGCCGCAGATCACGCCCCCCAGCAGGATCAGCAGACGGTGCGCGCGCAGAATCTGCCACAAGGCCGGCAGCCCGCCGGCGTCCTCCTCCTGCTGCGGCAAAGGTTGCAAGGGCTCCAGATAAGCGAGTCCGGGCGCCCGCGACTGCACCTCCGGGCGCACGACAAGCTCTCTGGAATATTCCGAAGATTGGGGACTGCTGGCCACTGGGGTTCCTCCGTTACAGGCGTGCCAGAATCATTACGCTGGATGTGATGGCTGTGGTGCCCATCGCCTGTATATAAGTCGAAAGGGAGCTGGACGGCACGATGACCACATCGCCGTCCGACAAAACCAGATCTTTCGCTTTGCCATCCAGGATTTTGCGGATATCGACGAACGCAACCGCCGTTTCCTGGCCATTGGCGCCGATGTGCCGGATCAAGGTCCGGCCCGGCTTGGCGACATGCGTGATGCCGCCGGCCAGCGCGATGGCTTTGGAGAGCGAAACGGTGTCCATGGTGTCGAGCTCGATCGCGCCGGGCTTGTTGAATTCGCCCGCCATGTAGACCAGCCGCGGGCGTTTCACCGTGGAGACCGTGATCGAATCGAACGGCCGCACTTCCACGTTGGCATCCTCGCCGTTGCCGCGGAGCACCGCTTCGACCGGCAGCTCGAGGATACTGTACTTGCCATCCTTGCTATCGCGCGCGCCGGCCACCGGAATCGGCCCGTTCTCGATGGGACGGGTGAGCGTGACGGTGGGCCCGGCGTCCTTGACGCCGCCGGCTTGCGCGAGCACGGCGAACAGGGGAGTCGGTTTTTCGAGCTGCAGGACGCCGGGTCTTTCCACGGCGCCGGACACCGTCACGGGATGGCTCTTGAAATCGGAGACGAACACCGTGACCTGCGGGTCGACGACAAACTTTTTGAGGCGGGTGGCGATCTCCGCTTCGAGCTGATCGGCCGTGAGGCCCGCTGCCTTCAGGCGGCCGATCATCGGCAGATTCAGCTCGCCCGAAGGCCCCACGCGCCATGCTTTGCTGATCTCCTCGACGTTGAGGGCCGTGATGGTGACGGTATCGTCCGGACCGATGGTGCCGCGCGGCAAATCCGCGGCGAGCGCGGGCCATAACAGGGCCGCCATGAGGAATACACTGCGCATAGGCGAATCTTCTGCTGGCTATTGGAGGTTGACGCTTACGGCATTCGAGGTGCCGTGGGAATTGGCCGCCGTCACGGAAACGGACTGCACCGCGTTGGCCGCGCCGCTGACGTTGACGATCACCGACGCCGTGAACTGGCTGCCGAAGCTGATGCCGGTCTGGCTCTGGTACCAGGTGCTGAAGGACGCCTCGCTATTGATCGTGAGGGTGGTGGTCTGCAGGTTGGCGTTGGGCGCGGGCGTGAACTGCAGCGTAATCTGCGAGACGTCGCGCGCCGTCGAGAGCCCGGTGATGAGCACTTCGAAGCTCGTGGCCGTGGTCGTGCCGATCTGCACGGTGCGGAGTACCGGCGCGGCGGGGTTGATCACGACCTGCGCGCTGGGCGCCGGATTGGGCGTTACCGGCACCGAGGCCACCGAGAGGCTGGCCGTGAACGTGATGGTGCCGGCCACCGTGCCGGCCTGGAACTGCACCTTGTTCGAGCCGTTGAAGAGCGCGGTGGTCGTGTTGGCCGGAATGGTGAAGTTGACCGTGCGCCCGCCCGTCGAAAACTGGATATTCGGGTCGTCCGCGAAGGAGCCGGAGGCGAAGGTCAGGGTAAGGGTGCCGCTGAGATCCATCGGATACGGCTGCGCCAGCGTGAGGCCGACCGAGGGCTGATCGAGCGGATTGGCGGTGGCGGGCAGATTGCTGAACGATACGGCGCTGACCGCCGGCGGAGGATTGCCGTTGCCCCGCAGGTTGACGGCGAAGGAATCGATCTGCAGCGTGCCCGTAACCGCCGCCGTGCTGGTGGCCTGGAAGGCCACGTTGAACTGCACGCTGGCGCCGGCCTTGATCGTGAGGGGCAACTGCGGAAGCCCCGGCAGGCTGAAACCCGTGCCGGACACGCTGATTCCGCTGATGGTCGCGGTGGCGTTGCCGGTGTTGGTGATCTGGATCGCGATGGTGGTGGTGGAGCCCACGTTCGTGTTCGGAAAGACCACGGTGCCGCTATTGGCCAGCGGTGTGGTCGCCGGGCCGATCACGCTGGCGTACTGCAGGCTGGCGCCCACGCCGGTGCCGCTCAGCGGAAACGAGACGCTGCCGATCAGCAGCGTGCCGGTGGCCGGCCCGGCCGCCTGGGGCTGGAAGACCAGGTTGAACACCAGGCTGCCGCCGGGAACGAGAGTCGCAGGCGTGGGCGGCGCGTTGGCGATCGAGAAGCCCGCGCCCACCACGGAGAGGCCGCCGACGGTGGCGTTGGCGTCGCCCGAGTTGATGACGGTGATCGCGGCGGTATAGCTGGCCCCGAGATTGGTCGCGGGCAGCGTCAGCGTCGCTCCGGCAGCCAGCGGCGAGGATTGCGAGCCGAGCGTGGCGGTGTAGGTCAGGCTCGCTCCGGTGCCCGTGCCGGCCAGGTTGATGGTGATCGGGGCTGATCCGGCGAACGCGATCGTCAAGGTGCCCGAAGCGGCGCCGCGGGCGGTGGGCGTGAACGAAATCGTGAAGGTGATGTTGCTGTTCGGCTGCACGGTCGCGGGCAGCAGCGTCAGCCCGGAGATCAGAAATGCCGCCCCGCTGGCGGTCACGCTGTTGACCACGCCCGGCCCCGTACCGTTATTGGCGATGATGAAGCTCGCGGTGGCCGTGCTGTTGGTATTGGTGGCGGGGAACGTGATCGTGCCGCCGCTCGAGATGGCGACCTGGTTGCCGTTGGGTTGCAGGATGTAGCTGGTGATAAAGTTCGGCTGCTGGCCGGTGCCGGTCAGAAGAAAATTCTGCGGAACGCTTTGGCCGTTCGCGGTCAGGACAAACGAGAGTGCCCCGCTGTTCGCGCCGGTGGTGGCCGGCGTGAAGCTGAAGGTGAGGGTGGTGGCCGAACCCGGCGGAATGGCGGTTCCAGCCGGGTCCTGCGTGATCTTGTAGGCGGCGCCGCTGATCGTGTCCTGGGTGAGCGTCCAGGTGCCTGTACCGGAGTTCGTGATGACCAGCGTGACCGTGCTCGTAAGCCCCAGGCCCGTAGGCGGCGCCGTGATGTCGGAGCCCGAAGTCACCGTCGTCAGCGTCGAGTTCGCCGAGGTACGGTACTGGTAGGTGAAATTCTGCGCCTGTGCGGCGGCCGCCACCCCGAAGAGGACGGCGGTCAAGACTACTGCGCGGCGCGTCACGGTCGCCTCCGCGGATCGATGCCCCTTTCCGGCGCGGGGCCTGCCCCCGGGGCCGGAGGAACGAAGTAAGCGGTGCGGGACTGCGCCGGATCGAGCAGCAGCAGCGGCTGCGGCCCGGGTCCGTTGAGCGCATAGCGCCCGCCGCCGAGCGGCTCGAAACGGTCGGCTCCCGCCGCCAGTTCGACCCAGGTGAGCGCGCCCGTGTTCAGGTCGATCAGCGCCAGGCGTGCGGCGCGGTCGATGACGGCCGCGGTCTGGCCGTCGAAGGCCGCAATCGCCGCCGCGGAATCGAGGCCGGCTGCGGCGCCGCCGAAGGTACTCAGGGTCCCCGCGCCGGCGAAATCGCGGATTGCGGCCACCGTGCCGCTCGCCGTGGCGATCAGAGCGTCGCGTCCGTTGGGCAGCACCGCCGCCGCGGCCGCGCCGGGAATGCGCACGATGAACTGCGGAGCGCCGCCCGCGGAGAGCCGGTAGATCCCGCCATCCTGCGCGGCGAGAATCGCGGCGCTGCCGGTGCTATCGACCGCGAGCGCGGCCAGCGGGCCGATGGCGCTGATGTCGATCGGGTTGCCCGCCTGCGGCTGCGCCGGCAATCCGGAGAGGTATTGCAGCGCGTTGGCCGAAGCGGAATAGAGCGCGGCCGCGGCGCCGGAGGAAGCGACGGCGATGCGCGAAGGAGCGATCGCGCCGGCGAGCGGCGTAATCGAGGGCGCGCCGCCGGCCAGTCCGCGCGCGAGTAGCGGAGCGCCTCCGCCGCGCGCGTCGGTCACGATGGCGTAATCGAGGGGCGCCACGGCAGCGGCCATGCCGACGGGAAACGGCAGCGCGAGCGGTGCGCCAAGCGCGGCAGCGCCGGGCAGTCCGTCGATGGGGCGCAGCGCATGAACGCGCGCGTCGAGCACAAACCCGGAGACCGGACCGCCGATGCCATCGGCCAGCGCCGGGCAACCCGCCAACACGCCCGCGGCGCACAGGGCGGCAAATCGTGGGAGCGCCATCATCGCGGACCTCCGATCGTCAGAGAGCCGACGGAAAGCGTGGTGGCGGTCGGGATCGAAGCGCTATTCGAGGATTTGGAGCCTCCCCCCGCGCGCGCCGCGGCGACGGCCACGCCGCCCGCCGCCCCGGCGACCGCAATGAAGATCTTCAGCTTGGTGTGGTTGTTCGGCTGGAGGCTCTGGTCGCCGCCCGCCATGGTGTTGGACTGGTGGACTTCGGCGTGACCGATGCGGCCGTCCGAGGACGCGGTCACCGTGATCGTGAAGCGCCCTTCCACTTTGTTGGGATGCAGCCCCGGCGCGGCAGCGCGTCCCTGCGCGTCGGTCGTCGCGACCAGCGTTTGGCTGCCATCGGCAAATGTGCCGCCGGCGCCCATTTCCGGCAGTTGGAAGACCACCTTGGCGCCGGCCACCGGATGGCCGTCGTCGTCCTTCACCTCGACCGATGGCGTGCGGGCGAGCCCGCGCTTGATGTCGTTGAAAGCGCCTTCGCCGTCAATGACGCTGACCTGCAGCGTTTTTTGTTCCGCGATGGCGGCTGCGCCGGATGCGGCCAGCGCCACCGTCAGAATTCGAACCAGACCACTCCTCTGAATCACCCGTTCCTCCGATATTTGGTGCGTGCTTGCCGGCTGTTCGGGCCGGCCACCCTGTTAACCTGCTCCGCCGCCGCTCTGCTCCTGCGGTTCGCCGCCGCCCTCGGGCCGCAATTCCCCGCTGCTTCCCAGCACGCGATGAATGACGCCGCTAACGGCGTTGAGCAGCTTGTCCAGCTCTTGCAGCCGGCTCGTGAGCGTCACCAGGTCGCCTCCGAGGGAGGGTTTGGCGGCGCCGCCGAGATCGACGCTCGTCAGGACCGCTTCGCGCGCGAACTCCGACATGCTCCGGGCTCCCGTGCTGATACACACGCGGCGCAGCGCGGCGTATTCTTCGGGATCGAGCCGGAACGTAACCAGTCTGCTTCTGCTTCTGAGTACCGCCAATGCTGTTCTCCAGGTGAGATGGGGGCCTGAAACGATCACAGCAGCGGCATACACCGCGGGCAGCCCCGCGCCGCGACACGCGCGAAGCGCAGCGTGCTATACCGCGACTTTCGATGCGAATGCGGACTCCCGGGCGATGCGGCCGGGCGCGGCGCTATCGGCCGGATCCTGCGCCTGGAAGAGCGGCGCTACGGCGCTGCGATCCAGCTCGACCGAAACCGAACGGCGCAGCAATTCGACCGAGAGCACGATCCGCCAGGAGTTTTTGACCTGCAGCAGGATCCCTTCTACGCCGGCCAGCGAGCCCTCGCGAATCCGGACTTTCTGCCCGACGGAGAGGTACGGCCACGGCATCGTTTCGGCGCCCGACACCACCGCCCGGCGCAGGGATTCGATCTCCGCGTCCGGCACCGGCGCGGGAATCTTCCCGTAGCCGACGATCAGCTTCACTCCGGGGGTCACGAGGATGGGAAGGCGGTTGGAAAAATCGAAACGGCAGAAGAGGTAGCCCGGAAACAGCGGCAGTTCGAGCTCTTTGGTGCGGTCCGACCATTGCCGCCGGCTCCGGTACAACGGTAGAAACTGCTCGAATCCCTTGTTCTGAAACTGCGCGGAGACCGCCTTTTCGCGGCCCGCGGCCGTTCGTACGGCGTACCACTGATAGGACGCGCCACTCTGCATATTCCTCCGAGAATAGCCACCTGCCGCGAACCTTCCCGCCCGCGGAAACCGGCGCCGGACATGCTACCGCCATTCCGGCCCCATCGGCGGCTTTGTGTTTGTTTTTAGCTAGCGGATTGCTACCCGAGCGTTATGTACTTGTAGTGTGACTTGGCAGCGTTTTGCAGTCAAGATACGATACATCACGCTTCGCGCGAAGCTGTCAGTAACCAGCCACTCGCGCCGACTTAGCCGCCGTCCGATGCGATGGCCATAACAACTCTGCCGCGCCAGGACCACAGCCTGCCCGCACCGATTGCACCCGCTCGTAAGCCGAAACACAAAACTGCCGTCGTGTTGCGCTTCACCGCCGCGCCGGCGGCCGGCCGGCGCCACGATCCGCTCCGTTCCGCGCAGGAGAAACCGCGCGCGGCAAACAACGGATGAATTCTCGCGCGCCATGCGAATCGAGAGGGGAGCCCGGCTTCTGACGGAAGCTCTATCGGCTTGCGCTCGGCGGTTTCGCTCCGGCGCAGGCCTCAGCGGGCCTGGTGCGTGGCGCATGTAAGCCAATTTGCCCCGTCGCGGGCGTATTGTCAATTTCGCGATTGCGGCCGCGGTGTGAATGGGAACAGCGGCCCGAACGCACTTGGAACCCTTGCGACACCGGGCGGCGCCGGGCGTGGCATCATGAACGCCCGCCCTGCGAAGAGCGCCCGAAGGTGACCGCGCGAACGCCGGCGGAGGCACGCGTGCGAGTGAACCAAACCGCCGCGTGTGAGACGGCTCACGGCCGCACCGCACCCGCCCTTTTGTTCTCTCTTGGCTTTTTGCTATGGTAAGCAGTTGCCGGAGCGGCCTGCCCGATGACTTAGTGAATTGTCCGCGTCTTACGGTTCATGTAATCCATCAGAAGGTACTGGCCCAGCGTAAATGGCGTAGTGAAGTAAGCCTTGCCGCGGCAGATCTCAGTGACCTTCTGGACGAAGTTGACCAGCCCGTAATCGCTCGCCAGCATAAACGTGTTGATCAGAATCCCCTGCTTCTTGCAGCGGTTGACTTCTTCCAGGGTGCGGCTGATGACGAGCGGGTCGAGCCCGAAGGCATTCTTATACATGCGCCCGTCCTCGAGCGTCAGGCAGCTCGGCTTGCCGTCCGTGATCATGACGATCTGGCGCATGTCCTTGCGCTCCTGGCTGAGCAGCTTCTGCGCAAGAATCAGGCCGTCGCGGGTGTTGGTGTAGTAAGGCCCCACCTGCACGCGCGCCAATTGGCTGATCGCGAGTTCCTCGGCGGAGTCATGGAAGAGCACGCAGCGCAGGCTGTCGCCCGGATACTGCGTGCGGATCAGGTGCGCCAGCGCCAGCGCCACCTTCTTGGCCGGCGTGAAGCGGTCCTCGCCGTAGAGGATCATGCTGTGGCTGCAATCGAGCATCAGAACGGTGGCGCAGGAGCTCTGGTATTCGCACTGATGCACGCGCAGATCCGAGTAGTCCATCTCCAGAGGCACGCGCGGCCCCTCGCGGCGGATCGCGGAAAATAGCGTTTCGCTCACGTCCAGGTTCAGCACGTCGCCGAATTCATACGGCTTCGAGGAGCCGGATGTCTCGATGCCGGTGGCGAGATCGCGCGTGTCATGGCGGCCGAAGCTGGATTTGCCGAGCGAGCCGAGCAGGTCCTTGAGCGTCTTGAATCCCAAAAAATCGAGCGATTTATCCGTGACCTCGAATTTGACTTTGCTGTCCTTCCCGTTGCCGATGCCGGGCGCGGGCGCCTGTTCGCCGCCGGGCTCCGAGACGGTGATCTGGCCCTCGTCCACCATCTTCTGGACCAGATTTTCGAGGAGCTTCTCCATCTGCTCCGGCGTCATGTTCTGCAGCCGCCGCATCATCTCCTCGATGCGGTCGTCGTCGAACAGCTTGCCCTGCTCGAGCGCCTGCTGGATGGCCTTCTTGAGGTCTTCGAGCGTGTGCTGGTTCCACTCGCTGAAGGGCATGTACTGCGTATTGAAGCCGCTCTCCAGCAGGAAATCCGCCAGCGCCTGCAGCAGATCCTCGGCGCCGATTCCGAGATCCTCACCCGTATATTTCGAATAGCGGATCCACTTCATCGCTGCGGCCCAATCCCTTTCACCGCAGAGGCCCCGAGGCGCCGAGAGGAACCAGGTTTCTCGGCGTCTCGGCGTCCCGGCGGTTAATTATACTGCCGCCGGAAATTCGGTCTTTCCGGCCGCGTCGTCTCTTCCCTCGGCTCGCGCCGCTTCTCTTCGGCCGCGAAGCCCCGCTCCTCGCTGCGGCTGATGCGGCGGTGAGCGTGCAGCCCTTCCAGGATGAACTCCGCCGCCGAAGCGCGCACGGCATCCGGCTCATTGGGGGAGAGGCCCAGCGGCTTGAGTTTCTCCATCAGCCCCTGAATGGAGCTCAACTGCCGCACCATGGCGGCCGAATCGGCGGTCTCGCCCAGCTTGAGCGAGCCCCCCAGGTCGAACCACTGGACGATCTGCGAGACGTTGGCGCCGTCGAAGTAGCGGTCGTACACCTTGCCCACGGCGCTGCGGATCAACTCCTTCGCCACCGTGTCGCCGCCCTTCAGCTCGCCCTCGTACTCCAGCTCGAGCTTGCCCGTGATCGCCGGCAGAGCGGAGTACAGGTCGAGGACGCGCGGAACCGCCATCGACTCGCGTGTCTTCAGCGCGCGGCGTTCCGCGTTCGACACCACGTTCTCCAGCACGGAGATCGGCAGCCTCTGCGAGACGCCGGAACGCTTGTCGATGCGCTTATCCTCGCGCGCCAGGAAGGCGAGCTGTTCGATCACCTCCCGCATATAATCCGGCACCCGCACTTCGACCGGCGACGGCCGCTTCAGCCACGCCTCCTGGTTCGTGATGGCGATGCCCTGCTCGATAGCGGACGGATAGTGCGTGCGGATTTCGCTGCCGATGCGGTCTTTGAGCGGCGTAATGATCTTCCCGCGAGCCGTGTAATCTTCCGGATTGGCGGTGAACACCAGCATCAGGTCGAGCGGCAGCCGCACGGGATAGCCCTTAATCTGCACATCGCCTTCCTGCATGATGTTGAACAGGCCCACCTGGATCTTGCCCGCCAGATCCGGCAGCTCGTTGATCGCGAAGATCCCGCGATTGGCGCGCGGCAGCAGGCCGTAGTGCACGGTCAGCTCGTCGGAAATATCCTGCCCGCGGCGCGCCGCTTTGATCGGGTCGATATCCCCGATCATGTCCGCGATAGTCACGTCCGGCGTGGCGAGCTTTTCGACGTACCGCTGATCGCGATGCAGCCAGGCGATCGGCGCATCGTCCGCGGCCGTTTGCAGCAGGTCCCGGCACCGCCGGCAGATCGGCCGGTAGGGATTGTCGTGAATCTCGCAGCCTTCCACGTAGGGCGTCCACTCGTCGAGGATGGAGGTCAGCAAGCGGATCAGACGCGTTTTGGCCTGCCCCCGCAGGCCGAGAAGGATGAAATTGTGGCGCGACAGAATGGCGTTGACCACCTGTGGCACGACCGTGTCCTCGTACCCCAGAATGCCGGGGAAAAGTTCCTCGCCGCGCTGGATTTTGCAGATCAGGTTCGCGCGCAGCTCGTCCTTTACGGATCGCTGGGCTAACCGGGATTCGGAAAAGGGACTTTGGCGGAGGGCGCCGAGGGTACGGGGTAACTCCTGTGTGGCTCTTGACAAGCAAACCCCCTTCTGTCCATGGATTGTAGCAGAGCCGAATGAAGAGGGCCCGTTTCATCCATTACAATGGCTAGAGGGTGCAAACACAGGAAGTCAACGCGCAGAAGACCGGCGGGTGGAACCGCCTGACCGAGATTTCGCGGGAGGTGCATCGCGGCTTCATCGCGGAGTGGACCGTCACCATCGTTCTGCTGCTATTCGCCACCACCAGCCTCGTCCAGGCCTTCGTCATCCCCAGCGCCTCCATGGTGCCCTCGCTGCTCATCGGGGACCACGTGCTCGTGGATAAGCTTACCTTCGCCCCGCGCAGCGGCATCTTCGGACACCTTCTGCCTTACCGCGACGTGCAGCGCGGCGATATCATCGTGTTCCGCTATCCGCGCGACGTCTCCCAGGATTACGTCAAGCGCGCCATCGGCCTGCCCGGCGATCACATCAAGCTGGTCAACAAGCAGCTCTGGCTGAACGGCCACCCCGTCAACGAGCCCTACGCGGTGCATGCCTCGCCCTACATCGATCCCTACCGCGACAATTTCCCCGCAGCCCCGCCGGATATGCCCATCGAACCCTCCGCCGTGTACATGCTCCAGCATGACATCCAGAACGGCGAGCTGGTCGTGCCGCCGGGCTACATCTTCGCCATGGGGGACAATCGCGACGATTCGAGCGACAGCCGCTACTGGGGTTTGGTGCCGCGGGAAAATATCGTAGGCACGCCGCTGATCATCTATTGGTCGTTCGAAGCCTCGACCGCCGATTTGACCAACCCGAATATCGGCATCGACCACCTGATCGACGTCATCGTGCACTTCCCGCAGAAAACGCGCTGGAGCCGCACCTTCAAGCTGATCCACGGGTACCCGTTGAAATAATCCGGCCGGAAGCCCTCAATCCTCACTCGCTCGTGACAAAGTCGAACACGTCCGTGTTCGTCCGCACGACCAGGTGCCCGGGGCCGAGCGGCCTGCCCTCGGTGGGGAAGAAGACCGCGCCGTCGGTCGAATCGCCTTTCGCCAGCTTGGTCTGAACGAGCGCCAACGCGCTGGCCGTCGCCGCGGCCTTCGCCTTATTGCCCATCATGGCAAGCGCGCCCTGCCGGCGCATCTCGTACCCGTTGGTCGATTTGAAATGCGCGTTGCCGTAGAGCGTGGCCTCGTAGGTGGTCACCAGCTTGATCACGTCGTTGCCGCTGCCCTTCTGCAGCAGCATTCCCACCACCGTAGCCGCCGGCGACGCCCGTAGTACCGAACCGTCCGGCCGTACCCAGGCGAAGTCCTCCGGCCGGATCGAGTACGGTCCGCCCGAGCCGTTCGACACCGCTACCTGAATAATGGCGTACTCGTGTAGATGGTTCGGCAGGGGGGCCCACATGACGGTCACGCCGGATTTCGTAAGCGTCTGATATTTGAGGCCGTTAGACTCAAATTCGATGACTTGGCCATGGGCGTGGTATAACAACACGAGCGCCAGGCCGAGACCCCCGGGCAACCGCTTCATGAGACTATATTACGATACGGTGCTGTCAGAATCGGGAACAGAATGATGACCCAAGACCAGAGTGCGGTTCAGGCCGGCCCTGTCGCCGGCGAATCCGGGCTGAAGCCCTATGGGATCCACAATGTGAATGCCGCGTACTGGAACCTCGGCACGCCCCAACTGGTCGAGCACGCCATCCAGCGGCATGAGGGCAGCCTCGCCGCCGATGGCGCGCTGGTGGTGCGCACGGGCCAGTTCACTGGCCGCTCCCCCAAGGATAAGTTCATCGTGCAGGATGCCATCACGGGACCCACGGTGCAGTGGGGCCCCGTGAACCAGCCGATGTCCGAAGCCCATTTCGACCGCCTCTACGCCCGCATGGCCAACTTTTGGCAGGGCCACGATGTCTACGTCCAGGATTGCTTCGTCGGCGCCGATCCCGAATTCGGCATACCCGTCCGCGTCATCACACAGCTCGCCTGGCATAATCTTTTCGCCCGCCAGCTCTTCATCCGGCGCGACCCCGCCGGCACCCGCGAGCACGAGCCTCAGTTCACCATCCTGTTCGCGCCCGAGTTCCAGGCCGACCCGGCCACCGACGGAACCAACTCGGAAACCGCCATCGTCATCAATTTCAAGAAACGCGTCGTCTTGATCTGCGGCACCAGCTACGCCGGCGAAATGAAAAAGTCCGCCTTCAGCATCCTCAATTTCCTGCTGCCCGGCCAGGGCGTCTTCCCGATGCATTGCTCGGCCAATATTGGCCCGGCGGGCGATGTGGCGCTGTTTTTCGGCCTTTCCGGCACCGGCAAGACCACCCTTTCCGCCGATCCGTGCCGCCGCCTCATCGGCGATGACGAGCACGGCTGGAGCGACCGCGGCGTCTTCAATTTCGAGGGCGGCTGCTACGCCAAGTGCATCCGCCTCTCGCGCGAGAACGAGCCGCAGATCTGGAACGCGATCCGCTTCGGAACCGTGCTGGAGAACGTCGCGATGGACGCCCGCACGCGCCAACTCGACTTCAACTCCGACGAAATCACCGAGAACACCCGCGCCGCCTACCCACTCGATTTCATCGAAAACGCCGTGATTCCGAGCGTCGGCGGCCACCCTTCCAATGTGATTTTCCTGACCGCGGACGCGTTCGGCGTGCTGCCGCCGATCTCCCGCCTCACCCCGGAGCAGGCCATGTATCACTTCCTGAGCGGCTACACCGCGAAAGTGGCGGGAACGGAGCGCGGCCTCGGCAAAGAGCCCCAGGCGACCTTCAGCGCGTGCTTCGGCGCCCCCTTCCTGCCCCGTCCCGCCGCGACGTATGCCGGGCTGCTGGGCGAAAAGCTGCGCCGCCACCGCGCCGCCTGCTGGCTCGTGAATACAGGATGGGTGGGCGGACCGTTCGGCGTCGGCAGCCGCATGAAGCTCGCGTACACGCGCGCCATGCTGAACGCCGTGCTTTCCGGTGAGCTGAACACGGCCGCGACGGAACCGCATCCGGTTTTCCGGGTGGCGGTGCCGAAAGCCTGCCCCGGCGTTCCCTCGCAATTCCTGGATGCCCGCGGGATGTGGACCGATCCGGAAGCCTACGACCGCGCCGCGCGGGATCTGGCCGGCCGCTTCAACCGCAATTTCGAGAAATTCGGCGCCGTCGCCCCGGAAATTCTCGCCGCCGGGCCGGCAGTCTGACGCAATTCAATACGCCCGCCGCGTGCGTTCCTCGCCGCTCTCCGCCGCCGTCGCCTCGCAGAGCGCGCGGATCCGCGTATCGGTCGCTTCGATCTCGCCGGCCTGCCGTTCGAGCACGGTGCGCACCTCCTCGTTCAGGCTCATCTGCAGTGCCTGGCGATACGTCTTCAGCGTATTCTCCTCGGTGCGCGAAGTATCGTCCAGAATCTGGTGCTCGCTATGGTCGCTGAGAGCGGCTTTCATCTCCATCCAGACGCTGTGCAGTACACCGCCGACGCCCGCCGGATCGTCCAGATACAGGCCCAGCTTCCGGCCGGCCTGCAGCAGTTCGCTGGCGAATCGCCCGCGCTGCTCGGAAAACTCTTCGAAGAGCTGGCGCAGCGCCGGCGTCTTCACCGCATTGGCGGCGCCCCGGAAGCCCTGCTCGGTCGAACGGCAGATTCCAATGACGTCTTTGAGGGCCGTGTAGTCCTGCATGCCATGGTTATTGCACGCGATAGACCAAATAGCGGGAGTTCGTGAACACAGGAGTCCCCACCACGCCCGGCGCCGGAGTCTCGAATACCACATACCGGATTCCCAACCCGGAGTAGCGCGGCCAATCGTCCGGACGGAAACCTCGCGCCAGCGTTTGCTGCCACCGGAACCACCACTCGCCGCCGAAATCCTTGAGATAGTTCACCTGCCCGCCGGACTTCCAGTCCACGTAGACCGCGCGCAGCGCTTCCGCGCGAAAGATGCCGGGAGCGAGGCCGCGGCCGGCATCGGCGAACAGGAATACCGAATCCCGCGGCGTCGCGGCGCGCGCCCAGGCGGACAATTGGGCCAGCTCCGGCGTATGCAGTTTCGGGTAATTCGCCACACCGCCGGCCGTGGGGAACAGGAAAAACGCGGCAAAAATGGGCGCCAGTTCCGCCCGCCAGCCGCGGAAACCCCGCGCCGCCGCGCACAAGCCCGCGAGCGCCAGCGCCACCGCCGTGCGCCGCGGCTCCCATGGTTCGGTCCACACCGCCTGCACCGGAATCAGGAAGGCCACGGCCAGCCAGGCAAACGCCGGAAGCCATCCCCGCGCCCGCAGCCCCGCCACCGCCGCCAGCAATTGCGCAGCAAGGGCCACGAACAGCAGCGCGCGCATCGGCTGGATCTGCGGCACCAGAGACCACTTCATCCGCTCGAGCAGCAGCCACGAAACCGGCATGCTCGCCAACCCCATCGCCGCGAGAGCCAGCAACAAAACCGACGCCTCCCGCGATGCCTTCGCCCGCACGCGCGCCCACGCTCCCGCCGCGATCCCGGCCAGCAGAATCTCGTGCGCAATCCGCGCGGCCGGCCACATCGAGACCCACACATATGGCGCCCGCAGCCGCTGCAGATGCTCCTCGAATGCGCCGAGCCCGGCGAAAAACTGCGCATTGCCGTCGCCTTCGATGCGCGCCGCCGCAAGCAGCAGCGCCGCCGCGGCCGCCGGCGGCGCCAGCGCGCTCCACTGCCTCCGCCGCGCCGCCAGCGCGAAAAACACCGGCCAGAACGGCAGGGTGGTGGGCGGATGGTACAGAAATGCCGCCGACCCGGCAACCGATGCAGCCATCCACCGCCCGCGGGCCGCTAAACCCATCGCGCAGAAGAGCAGCGGCACGGCGAAGGCGCGCGGCGAGGGCTCGTATTCGAACGTCAGCACCGCCGGACCTGCGATGGAAGCGCCCAGCGAGCACACCGCCGCCGCCGCGAATGCCGGCCAAAGCGCCAGTCCGAGCGACTCCGCCAGCATCCACAGGCCCCAAATCCCCAGCGCCCGCGCCGCGATCTGCTGCGCCTCGAGCACCTCGCGAAACCCGAGCCCGGTCGCGCGCCGCAGCGCGATCGCGATCTCGTCGTACAGAGTGAATGCGACGTGCGGATGCTGCGCCAGCGGATCGTTGGCCAGCACCGCGGGATCGTACCGGTGCTCCAGGATGGCCGCGTAGATCTGCGTGTCCTGCTGCAGCCAGGTGTGGCCCGGAAATTGAAAAAACGTCAGCAGCGCCAACGCGACGGCGGCGGCCGCCACCGCCAGGCCCCGGCCGCGCCCGGCGGCCCGGGCCTCCGGAACTCCGGCCCCCGTCATTTGGCGGGCGTCTTTTCGAGCTGCTGCTTCGCCCACACGCGCCGCGGGTCGAGCGCCAGCGCTTTGGCGAATGCCGCGCGGGCCTCCGCGTCCTTATTCTCTTTGCGCAGCGCGATGCCGAGCCACAGCCATGCCTCGGCATTCTTCGAATCGAGCTGGAGTGCCTTGTGGAAATCGTCCACCGCGAGCCCCGGCCCGCCGCCGAGCTGCGGCGGCAGGTAGTAGTTGCCGACGCCGTGCGCGGTCCACACCGCCGAAGACTTGGGCGCCAGGCTGACCGCCCGGGCGAGCGCGTCCTTCGCCTTCGCGCCGTAGCTGAGCCCGCTCAGCAGGTCCGTAATGGCCTGCCCATAGAGCGTCCCCAGGATGCGCCAGGCCTCCGCCGAATCCGCCTTGAGCTGCGTGGCTTTGAGCGCGAAGGGGATGCCCTGCTCGGCCGCCTGCCGCCCCGGTTTGCGGTCTTGCAGTTCGATATCGACTTCCGCCAGGTAGGAATACGCCTGCGCCGCGGCGAGCTGCGCGCCGGCATCGTTGCCCGCGCGGCCCGCGGCCGCCGCCGCTTCGCCCGCGAGCTTGGCGAGCGCCGCGCGATCCTGCGCGTCGCGCGCCGCTTCGAGCGGCGATGGCGCGGAGCCCGCCGCCAGAAAACCGGCAAGCACAAGAGCGAGTGACATGCTGTTCCTATTGTACGGCGGGCCGCTCTACAGCTCCGCCACGCGCCGCTGCACGAACAGGAAATACAGCGCCACCGCGATCAGCAGCAGCCCGTTGACGCCCAGAACGATCGGCGCCGTAAACCGCGGCACCAGCCAGCCGGTCAGGAGGTTCCCGACCCCCATGCCGCCGCGGAACGCCGTATTGTAGACGCTCATCACGCGCCCGCGCATCTCGTTCGTCACGATCAACTGCACGAGCGAGCTCACCATGGCGAACACCGCGATCAGCGCGCCGCCGAACAGGAACAGCGCCACGTAGCTGATCCACAGCGAGGTCGAGACCGCGAAGCCCGCCATCGAGGCCCCCAGGCAGACCAGCATCGTGAGCGCGACCTTTCCCTTGTTGCCCACGTTCCCCAGCCCCGCCACCGCCAGCGCGCCCAGAATCGAACCCGCGCCCGTCACCGAAAGAAACGCCGCGTAGGTCTCCGACCCGCGGTGGAAGATCTGCTTGGCAAATACCGGCAGGAACGTGCGCGCCGGGACCGCCAGGAACGTCATCAGGAACGCCAGAACGATCAGGATCTCCATCGCGCCCTGCTTGCGCACAAAGCGGAAGCCCTGCTTCATGCTGTCCAGGATGCTCTCCCCCGTAGGCTGCGGCAGGAAGCGCGTGTGCAGCATACCCAGCGCGATAATCGGCGCCAGGAAGGAAACCCCGTTCAGGCCGAAGCACCAGGACATCCCGAGGTTGTGCAGCGCCACGCCGCCGAGCGCCGGGCCGATCGTCACCGCCAGGTTGAACTGAATCGAATTCAGCGCGATGGCGTTCGGCATATCGTCCTTCTCGACCAGCGTGGGAATCAGCGCCGCATAGGCCGGGCCGCCGATCGACTGCGCGCAGCCGTTAACGAAGGAGAGCGTCAGAATCTGCCACACATGCACGGAGTGCGTCGCAACCAGCGCGGTCAGAATGAACGCCGAGCTCATCTGCACGTACTGCGAGGCAAGCAGCGCGTAACGCCGGTCGATGCGGTCCGCCACCACTCCGCCCACCAGCGAAAACAGCAGCAGCGGCAGCCCGCCGAGCACCTGGTCGAGCGCCAGCATGGTGGCGGAATTCGTGAGCGTGTAAATCAGCCAGCTCTGCGCCACGATCTGCATCCAGGTGCCGATCGTGGACGTGCATGCGCCGATCCACATGAGGCGGAAATCGCGGTATTCAAAAGCTTTAAAGACCCGGCGAATCACAAGCGGAAGGCGCCCTCGAAGAGTAAAGATGCGATTGTAGCAGTTTCGTTAGCATCGGCCCATCGCCGGCGCGGATTCAGTACTGTTAAAGATTGTTAGCGATGCGCCGGAGCAGCTCGCGCGGCTCCGCCCGCCATTGCCAGACGGCGCGCAGCGGGCGCCACACCCACGGCAGACCGGCAGGAAGCGATCCATCGGCTGCGCTCGGGCGCAGCAGGTTCGCCGCCCGCGCCGGAAGCGGCGCCGCGGCATGCCGCAGGTATCGCAAGCGGTCGGGCCAGCGGTTCCAGACCCGCCATGCGTAGCGGTGAAACGCCAACCCGGAGGGAAGATCGCCGCTGAAGAGGTGATCTTCGATCTGGCCCGTGGTTTCGAGCACCACGCGATCCGCCCGCGCCTCCGCCAGCAGCGCCGGCGGAACCGGCGCGTGCAGCAAAGATGCCGCCAGCCACAGCCCCAGCAGCAGCACGCGCGTGCGGCCCATCGCCGCGGCCTCGCGCGCCATCCACGCCCAATCGAGGCCGCCCGGCTGTGCCGCGAGCGCCGCCAGATCGCGGACCAGAGCCAGGCGCGGCCAGCGCTCCTTGGCCCCATGCGCGCAAAGGGCGAGCACCGTGAGCTCGCGATCGAGCGTCGGCACCGGAGAGCCCAGGATTTCGACCGCGCTCGCGCCGCTCCACAGCCGCGCCGGATCGAGCGGGAACGGCCAGTAAGCGGCCGTAATCGCCCAATGGAGCTCGATGGGCGGCGCCGCGCCCCGGCCGGCGAAGGGCAGGTGGTATCCCTCGCGCAGCAGCCGTGCCGCCTTCTCGCGCGAGACCGCGAGGCGATAACCCGCAGCTTCGAGCGCAGCCCTGGCGGCCTCGCGTCCGGCTCGCGGCACGAGGAGATCGAGATCTGCAAAGCAGCGCATTTCGACCCTGCCGTAAGCCATCGCCGCCAGAGCGGGCCCCTTGTACGCAAGGGCGGGCACGCCGTACTCGCGGAGATGGCCGAGGATCTCCACCAGGTGACTGGCGAGCCGCAGGGCGTGCGCCACGTTGCGCAGGAAGGATTCCCGGAGGGCCGCGCGCACGGCCTCCGGCACGCCGCCGCGATCCCGCAGAGCCAGATACAACGAGGGCGTCACCGCGTTTTCGGCGGCCTGCGAAAGCACCCACGGCCATTCCAGAGGCCCGGCAAGGAGTTCCTCAAGACCGGCCGGTCCGGCCGCCCGGCAGGAACGAAGCAGCAGCTCGCGCTCCGGCGGGTTCGCCCGCGGCATCGGCACGCGTTTCGGCACATGATTAGCAGAGCACGAAAGGATCGTGCTCACCGTGAGGCAGCATCCGATGCCCGGACCGCCGCGCCGGGCGATGGAGCTTTCGCGCACGTTGCCCGAAACGCCCGCGATCTACACTGCTTCTCGCGTGGAGTGGCCGGTTGCGCATTGCATGGATTGCCTGGGAGCCCGGATCGGCGTGCGCGCGAACGATCCGGAATTCTGGGACCGCTTCGTTCCCCTGCTTCCGCCGCACGCCCGGCTCGATCCATGGGGCGCGGCCCACCGGGTCTATTCGATCAGCAGCCGTGCCGGCGAACACGTCGTGCGGCGCAACGGAGCCGTGCTGTGGCGCGGCCCGGGCGCGGAGGACGCCGCCCGATTGCTGGCATCGGAGCTGCACGCGAGTGTGGCACGTTTCTCCACCGACCTGTTCGTGCACGCCGGCGTGGTGGGGTGGCGGGGAAGGGCCATCGTCATTCCGGGATCCTCGATGGCAGGAAAAACTACGCTGGTCGCCGAACTGATCCGCCTGGGCGCCGATTACTACTCCGACGAATACGCCGTAGTCGGCGAGGACGGAAGCGTTCGCAGCTATCCCAAGCCGCTCTCGATTCGGAGCCCGGAGGGCCATCCGAAGCTGGTTTTCGCCGCTGCCATTCCCGGCGCGGACGGAGCGGAGCGCCTCCGCGTAGGCTTGATTGTCGCCGCGCGCCACCGTCCGGGAGCATGCTGGAAGCCGCGGCGGCTTTCAAAAGCCGCCAGCATGCTCGTCCTCATCGCGAACACCGTCATGGCGCGAAGCCGGCCGGAAATGACCATGGCGCGGCTCCGGCGAGCTGTCGAACACGCCTGGGGGGTCGAAGGGGAACGCGGCGAGGCCGCGGAAACCGCCCGAGCCGTGCTCGAAACCGCCGAAACGGTGTTCCCGGCGTCTCCAGACCCACATTGCGCCGATGCGTGTGGGAATCCTCTCTTGTAGCCCCGCAGAGCCGCGCCTAGAATCCGAAGCTATGGAAGGGCAATATCCACTGGCCCGCACGCGCGGGCTCCTCTGCGAGACCGTCGACGGCGAGATCGTCGTTCTCGACCGTCAGTCACAAAAAGCGTGCCGGTTGAACCGGCCGGCGGCGATCGTCTGGCTGCACTGCGACGGCAGGACGGCGGCGGGCGACTTGGCGGCGATCGTACAAAGCGAGCTCGGCCTCGCCGGGGGCGCGGAGGCGGTCGTCGAGCTGGCGCTCGAAAAGCTGGAAGCGCTCGGTCTGCTGGCGACCGGCGCGGACATTACGCGCCGCGGCGCCGCACGCAGACTCGCGCTGGCCGCCGCCGCAATTCCTCTGGTGACCGCCATTTCGGTTCCGACACCGGCCCGCGCGCAAAGCCGCGCCATCCGTACCCCCGGTCCCGCCCCCGATCCTCCTGCTCCCGCGCCTTCGACACGCGACACCAGGGGTTGACCGCGCGGGCCGGCCGCATGGAGCTGAGGCGCTCCCGGGCGGGTGGCCGGGTCGCCGGGCTGGCGCGCCTCTCCCTGCCAGGGTGGCGCGCGGATCGCGCGCGGCCGGCGTTTGCGCGAACCGCGGCCTCGCGCGTAATGGCCACCGCAACTCGCGCGCCGTCCATGCCGCAGCCTCGCGCGCCCGCCCCGTTCGTACCGCGCACGTCATCCCCGCCGTAACCTCGCGCGCCATCCCGTGCACGCCGCGCATGTCCTCCCCGCCGCGCGTCCATCCTGCCGCGGACCGCGTCCTCGCGCCGCAGCCCCACGCGCCGGCGCGGCAGCCTCGCGCGCCCTCCCCGCCACCGCCTCAGGCGTCATCCCGGTCGCATCCCGCGTCCTCGCGCCGCAGCCTCCTCATCGGCCCGCGCCCTCGCGCGCGCTCCCTGCCACCGCCTCGCGCGTCATCCCCACATCCCGTGTCCTCTCGCCGCAGCCTCGCGCACCCTCCCCGCCACCGCCTCGCGCGTCCTCCCGGTCGCATCCCGCGTCCTCGCGCCGCAGCCTCCTCATCGGCCCGCGCCCTCGCGCGCGCTCCCTGCCACCGCCTCGCGCGTCATCCCCACATCCCGTGTCCTCTCGCCGCAGCCTCGCTCGTCGGCGCCGCAGCCTCGCGCGCCCTCCCCGCCACCGCCTCGCGCGTCATCCCCACATCCCGTGTCCTCTCGCCGCAGCCTCGCTCGTCGGCGCCGCAGCCTCGCGCGCGCTCCCTGCCACCGCCTCGCGCGTCATCCCCGCCCCGCGCCCTCGCGTGTCCTCCCCGCCACCGCCTCGCGCGTCCCCGCCCGCCCGCAGCGTAGGGCGTCTGCCGTCATCATTGAGGCCCAGCCCCGCGCCGTGTAGTATACTGGCCGGTTTCACACGCGCTTTTCCGATTTCCAAGGAGCCGCCATGTTGCCGGATTATTTAGCCAAAGCCAGCCCCAACCCGAAGACGAACCGCGGTCCGTGGTACGCCAATACCGCGCCGACCTACGCCGGCATCTTTCTGTGGGTTGCTTTCTACAACACCATGGCAGGAGAGACGCTGCGCTACGGCAGTCTGGCGCTGTGCCTGGCCGCTCTCGCCGTCGCGGGCTTTCTCTGCTATGCGCTGTATTACCGCGCGCCCGCGATGCTCGGCATGAAAACCGGATTCCCGCTCTATGTCCTGGGAAGCTCCACCTTCGGCACCCAGGGCGGATACCTGATGCCCGGCATTCTCATGGGCCTGCTGCAAATCGGCTGGTTCGCGGTGGCGACCTTCGTGGCGACGGACTTCATCCTGAAGGGCGTCGGATCGAACGCCGGCCCCGGCAGCGTTCCGTTCATCGCGGTGGGCGTCCTTTGGGGCCTCGCGTTTTCCTTCGTGGGAGCAAAGGGCATTCAATACGTCTCCAAGGTGGCGACGTTCCTGAATTTCATTCCCCTCCTCATGCTGCTGGTCGTATTTTTCCAGAACGCCGGAAATGCGGGCGGCTACACTCCAGCCGCTGATACCGGCGTCCACATGCCGTTCGCCAAGGTGATCGCCATCGTGATCGGGTTCTTCGCCACGGCCGGCGCCGCGGGTGCGGATTTCGGAACCAACTCGCGCGATGAGAGCGACGTGAAGTGGGGCGGCCTGGTCGGAATTACGCTCGCCGCGCTGATCGCCGCCGGGCTGCCGCTGATCTCGGTCGCGGGCGCGCACGCGGTCAACCCCGCGCTGGGCTGGAATTACGACGATGTCATCAAAGCCACTGGCGGCTCGATCGCCTCGATCATGTTTCTGCTGTTCGCGGTGGCCTCGA
The DNA here is from genome assembly GCA_035293845.1 of Bryobacteraceae bacterium. GTDB lineage: Bacteria > Acidobacteriota > Terriglobia > Bryobacterales > Bryobacteraceae > DATGMB01. The sequence goes on along the minus strand of DATGMB010000324.1, from coordinate 23,836 downwards.
TCCCCCCGACCTGCTTCTGCGCCTTCATCGCCGGCAACAGCCTGAACACGATGATTCCCAGCGTGCCGCGCGTCGCCTCCACCATGTGCGGCGCCGCGATCGGAATTATCCTCGCGGTAACGGGCGTGGCGGCGAGCCTCATCTCGTTCTTCACGATCATCGGCGCGTCGTTCGGACCGATTTGCGGCGCGATCGCCGCGGATTACCTGCTCTCCGGGCGGCGCTGGTCCGGTCCGCGCCAGGGAATCAATTTCGCCGGTTACGGCGCCTGGCTGGTGGGCTTCATCGTCGGCATCCTGCCGTTCCTCCTGCCCGCCGAGACCGCCGCCTATGCGGAGCCCGCGCCGCTGTACGCGTTCATCGCCGGATTCGTGGTGTACTACGGTCTGGCGAAAGCCGGCCTGCAGCCCGGAACCGTCGCCATGCCCCAATCGGCCAAGGCGTAGCTGGTCGCGTGGGCCGCGTCAGGCCGCCTTCTTCGGCTCAGCGCCCTCGGCGAGCGCCGATTGGAGCCGCGCCTCCGCTTCCGGCGTGAGCGAACTGTGCATCACCGTTCCGCCATACTGCGAGATCTCGGGCAGAATCTTCTCCCAGGTGATCTTCCGGAATAGAACGAATAACATCGACGTTCCGGGCTGCAGCTTTCCGGCGAGGTCCTTCATGAACGGATCGGGAATGCCGAAATCCGCCATTCTCCCCGCGATCGCTCCGCTCGCCGCTCCGAACACCGCGCCGGCCGCCATCCCCAACAGCGGCTGCATAAACAAGAGGCCGATCAACGCTCCCCATATGGTGCCGCGGGACGCGCCGATCCCCGTCGCCACGCTGGCCACCGGCTGCGTCTGGTGCAGCTTGATCTTGCCATCCTGATCCCGCGTGACGTAGGCGATATCTTCCATATCGATCAGGAATTCGCGCTGCAGCCGTTGCAGCGCCGCGCACACCTCACCGGCGCGATAGACGTCCGGGTAAGAGACCGCCACTAGCTCGCTCATAGTCGTTCTCTGCCTTTCGGGGATACCGGTTCCGCGGCGGAAGCCGCACCCGTATCCCATGATTGCTGATGCGAGCCGCAGGACCGCGGTTCTGCTCTTTCCTCGGAGTGCCGGCGCCCTGCGTGCGCAGTTTCCCGCCGCTGCGGGCGGCGGATTGCGTACGCCGCGTGGTTGGTTCGCTGGCATTCGCTCGCGAAGCACGCGGCTGCACGCATCTCTCTCATCGGACCGAATCGTGCGGCATCAATCTCCAGGGAGGCCTCTCATGATGGGCAACTCTGCGAACAGATCTCGCGTGGTATTCGCGGGACGAGCGTGGGTCGTGATCTTGCGGGGATTGGTCGCCATCGCGTTCGCCGTGGCGGCGCTAACGTACCCGGCGATGACGCAGACCAAGCTGGTACACCTGTTCGGCCTGTACGCTCTCGCGCACGGCGTGCTTTCGTTGGCCGGCGCAATCGGCGGACGCGGACAGCCCGGCTGCGTGCTGCTCGGAATCGAAGGCGCGGTCGGACTGTGGGCCGGCTTCTTTGCCTTGAAGACTTCGCTGCCATCGCCGATGGTCTCGATCGCGGTGATATGGGGCTGGGCCGCGGTGACGGGAATCCTTCAGATTGTCGAAGCCATTCGCCTGCGGAAAGGCATTTCCGGCGACATCTGGCTCGCCCTGACCGGCGCGGCCATACTCGGTTTCGCATGGATGATCTGGCTGCAGCGCTTCGTCGGTCTGATCGGGCTGGCTGTCGCGATCGCGGCGTTCGCCATGCTGTGGGGAATCTTCGAGATTCTCCTCGGTAATGAACTGCGCTCGCGGCGCCACGGCCACCCGGCTGGTGGAGTTTAGCCCCGATCTCGGCGGCCAGGGCTTGGGGCCGCCGCCCTCATTGGCCCAACATCGCCCGCACATCCTTCAGCAGCAGAAAGAGATGGTACGGGTCGGACGGTGAGGGCACGAAGTCGAAATGCTCGTAGAAGGCCTTCGCCGTATCGTCTTTTGCGTGGACGGCGAAGGCGCGAATGCCCGCGATCTCGGCGGCCTGCAGCGTCCGCAGCAGCGCATCCTTCAGAAGCCCGGCGCCCAGCCCCTTGCCCTGCCATGACGCCGCTACGGCCAGCCGCGCCAGAATCATCAGGAGCACCGGATGGCGCGCCAAGCCCTTTTTCAGACGCTCCGGCGCGCCGCCATATTCGACCTGCCCCACCACGAGCGTGTAATAGCCAACCAGTTCCTCGCCCGCGAGGGCAACATAGGTTTGCGAAGCACCCGCCTGCTGATTCTGCAAGGCATAGCGGGTCAGAAAACGGTTGAGGGCATCGCGGCCGCAGTCGAAGTCGTCCACTGCATGGCGGCGGTGCAGCTTTTCGATTTGGAGCTGGTTCACTCGGTCTTGCCGCGCTCAAAGACCGTGCGGCTCTTCAGAAGCCGGGCCAGCCGGGCCGCCGGCCGCGGCGGCGCCGCCAGCGCGGCCTGAAAAGCCTCCCATTGCTCGGCGCTCAAGCCGAACCGGCGGCGGTCGGGCAGGGTTTCCTCGGCACGCGCCAGGGCGCTCTCCAGGACGAATTCGCTGACCGAACGATGGGCCGCCATCGCGGCGGTCTGCAGAATCCGCTTCGCCGACGGCGTCACGCGAAGATCGAGTTTTTCATTACGGATTTCAGCGCTCGGCATAATCTATCCAGCTCAGAATCAGTCTAGCATAATCCGCCAGACATTGTCTTGACAGACCGGCTTCGCCGCGCTCAGCCCTCCGCCTGCATCCCCTGCGCCGCCTCCAGGCTCTCCATCGTATCCGCGCCGCTGCCGCTTGCCGGGAGCATGATGCGGAATCGCGTCCCTTTGCCGGGCTCGCTCTCCACATCGATCTTGCCGTTGTGCGCCTTCACGATCCACGCCACGAAGCTCAGCCCCAGGCCGAGTCCCTGCTCCGGACCGGGCGCGGTGCCGGATCCCGGAACGCGGTAGAAGCGGTCGAAAATGTGGGGCAGCGATTCGGTCGGGATGCCCTTGCCCGTGTCCTCCACCGTCACCTCGACGGCCTCCTCCAAGGCGCGCAGCGCGACCCGCACCCGCCCGCCGCGCGGCGTGAACTTGAGCGCATTAGACAGCAGATTGGTGATCATGCGCTCGATCTGCACGCGGTCCACCTCGGCGAAGCATTGCGCGGGCAGGCTGGCGGTGAGCCGCAGGCCGGCCTCCTCGGCTGGAATCTGGAACTGCTCGACCAGGTCCTCAATCACCTCGCTCAGGTTCCAGCGCGCCCGCTGCAGCGCCAACTGCCCCGATTCCGCCTGCGATAGCAGCAGCAGCGCGCGCACGATCTGCGACAGCCGGTCGATATCCTGCAGCGCGTTGAACATCGCCTCACGGTATTGGTCGGTGGTCTTGGCCGTGAACAGCGCCACTTCGAGCTGGCCCCGGATGCCCGTAATGGGCGTCCGCAGCTCGTGCGAAACGTCCGTCGAGAACTGTTTCATCTGCTGGAACGACGCCTCCAGCCGCTCGATCATCCGGTTGAAGGTAAGGATCAGGTAATCCAGCTCGTCGCCCGCGCGGCGCGTCGGAATGCGCAGGCTGAGATTCGACCCCGATATCCGCTGCGCCGCCTGCGCCACTTCGAGCACCGGCGTCAGCGCGCGCCCCGCCATCATCCAGCCGAGCACCGAGCCCAGAATCAGCGCGCCGGGAATGATGATCAGATAAAGCAGCGTGAAATCCCGCAGCACGCGTTGGTTCTGGCCGAGCGGCGCGCCCAGAGTGACGTAGAACGGCGGCCCGTGGCCCTTCCCGTACTCGCCCTCCGCATACACCACGCCCGAGCGCATCAGGAACCGCTCGCCGTTTGAATTCCGGCGCTCGCGGAAGAATGCCCGCGGCTTGCTCGAGGCCAGCGCCGCCTGCACCGTGGCCTTGATGTTCTGCCGGTCGACGCCGATGTCCTCGTACGCCGTCGAGACCTCGGGTTCCTTGGTCTTGGCATTGAGCACCAGATTGCCGTATGGATCCGTGATCGCGTAAATCTTCTTGATATCCAGGACGATCGTGGTCTCATCCGGGTCCTGGTCGTCGTAATACCAGGAAGCGTAATACTTGCCGTCCTCGCGATTCAGGGAGATCCGCACGTAGCCCTTCATGGCGGCCCATTCCTGCTCGAGCGAGTCCTGGACCTCGTTGGTCTGCACGGTTTCCAGGCGCTGCCGGAAGAGCGCGGCCACGCCGATCAGCACCACCGCGAAGACGAGCGCGTAAATGGCGGTCAGGCGGAAGCGCAGCCCGCGCGTCACGCGGCGAACGTCCCGCCGGCGGAACAGACCGGGTCTGCGGAGCAGGTTCACGCCGGGCGCTCGGCCGCCTGCGCGGCGGCGTCCGGCCCCTTGTCCGCCGGCTTATCCGGCGCTTCGATCATGTAGCCGATGCCGCGCACCGTCTGGATCAGCTTCTGCTGGTAGCGGTCGTCGATCTTGCTCCGCAGGTGCCGGATGTAGACATCGACGATGTTGGTGAGCCCGTCGTAGTCCATGTCCCAGACATGCTCGACAATCATGGTGCGGGAGAGCGGCCGGCCGCGGTTGCGCATCATGTATTCGAGAATGCCGAACTCCTTGGGCGCCAGTTCGATGACCTCCGAGCCGCGCGTGACCCTGCGGCGGATGCAATCGAGCGTGAGGTCCGCGACCTGCAGGCGCTCGGGCGCCGGCTGCCCCCGGCGCAGCAGCGCGCGAACCCGCGCCAGCAGTTCGACGAACGCAAAAGGCTTGACCAGGTAATCGTCGGCGCCTTGCTCCAGGCCGCGCACGCGGTCATCGAGGGCGCCGCGCGCGCTGAGGATCAGCACCGGCGGGCCGGCCTTGCGGTTGCGGATCTTCTCCAGCACGTGCAGGCCATCCATGTCCGGCAGCATCAAATCCAGGATGACCAGGTCGTAATCGGTGGCGTGAATGTGTTCGAGGGCGGCCGCGCCTGTGCCCGCGGCGTCCACGGCGTACCCCGCGCCTTCCAGTCCCCGGCACAGGAAATCCGCGATGCGCTTTTCGTCCTCGACCACCAGGATTCGCATAATTATTTTCAGCTTAGCGCCTTTCCCCGGCGTCTCGGCGCCTCGGCGGTGAATTCGATTCTGCGGCGCCGCCCGCTACGGCTTGAACCGCATCGTGATCCGGTTCTCCCGCCCTCCGTAGTACAACTCCAGGTCCTTCATCTTCTGCTTCTCCATCGGAAAATACAGAAGCCCGCTGACCGGCTTATCCGTCTTTCCCTCCGGCAGGATTTTCGCCTCCAGCGTCTTCTGGAGCGCGGGTTCGGGACCGGGCGCGGGCTTGGCGCTGTCCGCGGCGGGTTTGGCGCCGTCCGCCGCGGGTTTGGCGCTGTCCTTCCGCACGACCGGCACCTTCGTGCCGGTCCAGCCGGGCGAGGCGATGCCGTCGCTCTTGGTCACTTCATCGATGATCAGGGCGCCGCGGCCCGCGATCTGGCTGGGCGCGTACGGCGTCGCTTTTTCGCCGTCTTTATCGGTGCGCAGCAGGAAATCGTCGCGGTCGATCACGACATCCTTGCCGTACTTCGGTTCGACTTTTACTTCGGCGACGATATAATGTCCGCCCAGGTCGCTGCCGATCAATTCCTTGATATCTTCCGGATCGATATGAAGCGTGGCGGTGAGGACGAGGTCTTCATTCTCGCCCCGGCCGCTGGCGATGGTGGGCTTCTTGGCGGCCGGCAGGGTGAGCGCCGGCAGGAGAAGCAGGGCCGTGAGGCCCGCAAAACGCGCGGAAAAACGGACTTGCATAAAGCGCTGCTGCGTCTATTATAGCGTCGGCGGCGAAGGCGGCCCGCAAACACGGCCCGGCGACGTCGCCGCGTACTTGCTGGCACGGCTGCGTGCGGGTCGCAGACCCGGGCGGGCCGGGCGCCGGCGCCGTGAGATTGTTTTCCGGTCGGCGGCGCGCCGGGAGCCGCTGTTACAATGATGATTTCCTTTCCGGAGAGTGAGGTTTTTATGGATGAACGAGAGCGCTCGCGCGCGCTGGACCTGGCGCTCGGCCAGATCGAGAAGCAGTTCGGCAAGGGGTCGATCCTGCGGCTCGGCTCGAAGGACGCCATCGTACCGGTCTCGGTGATTTCGACCGGGTCGATTTCGCTCGACGCGGCGCTGGGCGTCGGCGGCTTCCCGCGCGGCCGTATCTGCGAGATCTTCGGGCCGGAGTCGTCCGGCAAGACCACCATCGCGCTGCAGGTGGTGGCGGAGGCGCAGAAGAAGGGCGGCATCGCGGCGTTTATCGACGTGGAGCACGCGCTCGACCCCGTCTACGCACGCAAGCTCGGGGTGGATATCGACAACCTGCTGGTCTCGCAGCCGGATTACGGCGAGCAGGCGCTCGAGATCACTTCGCACCTCATCGCGAGCGGCCAGATCGACGTGCTGGTGGTGGATTCGGTCGCGGCGCTCGTGCCCAAGGCCGAACTCGAAGGCGAAATGGGCGATAGCCACATGGGCGTGCAGGCGCGGCTGATGTCGCAGGCGCTCCGCAAGCTCACCGGCGCGGTCAACAAGTCGCGCACGTGCCTGATCTTTATCAACCAGATCCGCGAAAAGATCGGCGTGATGTTCGGCAACCCGGAGACCACCACCGGCGGCCGCGCGCTGAAGTTCTACTCTTCGGTCCGCCTCGATATCCGGCGCATCGCCGCTATTAAGGACGGCGAGAACGTGGTCGGCAACCGCACCAAGGTCAAGGTGGTCAAGAACAAGGTGGCGTCGCCCTTCCGCGAAGCCGAGTTCGACATCATCTACGGCGAGGGCGTTTCGCGGGAAGGCGACCTGCTCGATCTCGGTGTGGCCCAGAACCTCATCGAAAAGAGCGGAAGCTGGTTCAGCTTCAAGGGCGAGCGCATCGGCCAGGGACGCGAGAACGCCCGCCAGTTCCTGAAGGACAACCAGGATATCCGCCAGACGCTCGACGGCGAACTGCGCAAAGCGCTGGGACTGGTGAAGCCTGAGCCGCCCGCCGAGCAGCCCCCCGCTTCCCGCACCGCCGCCGCGCCCGAACCGGCCGGCCGCGCTCCGGCCGCGCGCCGGTAAATCCGCCGGAGGCCCACGGCTCGCGAGTCGTGCTATGCAGGAGCCCGGCCGCCAATCCGCTCTGCGATCGCTTGCACCGCCGCCTGCGCGACCCGATCGCCCGCCCGCCCGCGGCAGGCAGGAACCCGGCCGGCAATCCGGTCGGGGCAGGCTCGCGCCGCCGGAGGCGCAAGCTCACTGTCCGCACGCCCGCGGCAGGCAGGAGCCCGGCAGGCAATCCGGTCCGAGCCCGCTCGCGCCGCCAGAGGCGCAAGCTCACTGTCCGCCCGCCCGCGGCAGGCAGGAACCCGGTCGCCAATCCGGTCGGGGCAGGCTCGCGCCGCCGCGTGCGCGACGCCATCGCGCGCACGCCCGCGGTAGGCAGGAGTCCGGTCCGCGCCCGCTGGCGAAAACCCCCAGCCTGCACACGCGGATTGGCCTCGACCTGCGCAGCGGCGGTCGCCATGCAGGCCGCGTGGCAACGGCCGCACCACGAAGATGAAAGAAGCTGACCGGCAGCGCGCCATCCGCCAGAAACTCGCCCGCGCCGACGCGGGGCCGCGGCCCGCGCTGCTCACCGGCTTCGCCTCGCTCGATGCCGTCACCGGCGGTCTGCCGCGCGGCGGCATCGTGGAATTATTCGGCACACCCGGCTGCGGCAAGACCACTCTGGCGCTGCAGATCGCCGCTCACGTGCAGCACGCCGGAGGAGCGGCCGTGTGGATCGACGCGGAGCATGCGTTCGATGCCGCGCTGGCCATGCGCCTCGGCGTAGCCGTCGAGCGCATGCCCGTCGCGCAACCCGGCTCCGCCGAGGAGGCGCTCGAAATGCTGCGGCGGCTGGCGGCGTCCGGCGCGGTCGATCTTCTGGTGGTCGATTCAGCCGCGGCGCTGGTGCCCGAAATCGAGCTGGCCACCCGCATCGGCGAGGCCGGCTCCGGCATGCACAGCCGCGTGCTCGCCTCCGGACTGCGGCGCCTCGCCGCCGCCATCCGCCGCAGCGAGGCCGTGGCGCTCTTCCTCAACCAGATGCGGGGTTCGGCCGAAGACGATCCGGACACCGCCGCCGGCGGAGCGCCGTTGAAGCTCTTCGCCGCCGTGCGCCTCGCCATGCGCGCGGGCGCTCCGGGCGGACAGCCCGCCGTCGTGCGAGCCGTCAAAAACAAGGCCGGCGGAGCGGCCGCGGGGTGCCTGCTGGCCTGGAAGGAGGGCGTGGGCTTCGCCGAAAGCCCGTAAAATGGGGGTTTTCGGGCATCGAAGCTCAAAAAACCGCGAAAAACCGGGCCTTTTTGACGTATTTCTCTTTACATCCCCGCATCCATCCCGTATCATTGAAAGCGAATCCGGCCGCCTGATTCCGAGGAACACGGCGCCGGCCCACCTGTTCGATGGTGCCCCCTGGGTAGTGCCGTTCGGTGGCGCGATCCGCGGGGAATAAAACATAACGATGGGAGAATGTTCTAAAGGAGATTTATGGCGAATCAGAGAATGACCCAGACGCAACTGGTCAGAACGCTTGCGGAAAGCTGCGAAGTCAACAACAAGACCGCGCGCCAGTTCCTGGATTGCCTGTCGGGGCTGGCTATCCAGGAAGTGAAGAAGAACGGCGTGTTCGTGCTGCCCGGCCTTGGCCGCCTCGTCCGTCAGGACCGCAAGGCGCGGACCGGCCGCAACCCCGCGACCGGCGAGACCATCAAGATCCCGGCCAAGAAGGTCGTAAAGTTCCGCGTGGCCAAGGCCGCCAAGGACGCGATCGTTCCGCCGAAAAAGAAGTAGGGGCCGGGCACGCCCGGCCCGGGCTGCGCCTGGCCGCAAAATACAAAACCCCGCCTCTTCCTTCCGGAGAGGCGGGGTTTGTTCTTTCTGGATGTCTTGAAGCCGAGTGGAACCAGCTCAAAGTGCGAGCGGCCCCTTGAAGCCTATGCCTGCTTCTTTTCTTCCGCTTCGCCTTCTTTCAGCGCCGTCTTGAAGTTGCGAATTCCCTCGCCCAAACCTTTGCCGAGTTCCCCAACTTTCTTGCCGCCGAAAAGCACAATGGCTACCAGTGCGATCACGATGATCTCGGGCCCGCCCAGACCACCCAGGATGCCGGCAGCCTGAATGCCAGTAGGTTCCATAGGCCTCCTTCTCTGCTTATTGTACCGGATTTCCCAGGCTAAGGCACCACGTAGACGTAAATCGCGTGCCCCACGACCGCCGCCGGCTCGCGCTCGCCAAACCAGGCCCCGGCGGACACGAGCCGCGGCAGGTAGTGAGCGCTTACGGCATAGACGCCGGGCGAGGGCTCGGCGCGCGGATCCGGCGTCGTGTAGTCGATGCCGTAATTCTGCGGCGGAAAGCTGCCGAAATACGCGAAACGGATCGGCCCGCGCACGCCGTGCGCGTCCAGCCAGGACCGCAGTTGCTTGACCCCCTGGCCCCAATCGACATTGCTGTCGTCGAGCCAGGCCGGGCCGCAGCGGGAGCCGCCATCCGGCCCGAGCCTGGCAGGGTCGTAGAACAGGCACGCGGATTCGTTGAAGTAGGAGAGGTGGTCGGGGTAGATGGCCGCCGCCTGCGCCACCAGCCACGCGCAGAGCAGGACAGCCGCGGCGCGGCCACAAGCCGCCCGCCGCCACAACCACGCGAGCCCGGAGCCGCCGAGCAGGAAAGCGAACGGCAGCGCGGGGATGAGGTAGCGGACGCCCAGTTCGTCCGCCGCGATGCTGCACGCCAGGAAGAGGACCGCCGGCGGCAGCAGGAGAAAGAGGAGGCGCAGCCGCTCGCCGCGCTTGGCTCGCAAGCCGCGGGCCTGCACCACAAGGCCGATGACCCCCGCCGCGACCGCCGCGAGCGGCTCCTTGAGCAGGTACGCGCCGGCGAAATAACCGTAGAAATGGCGGCCGAATTCACCGGCGAAGAACGCCAGGTAGTTCGGGTCGTGGTCGGCATTCACCCGGCGGATGCCTTCCAGGTACAGCGCCGGGCTGTGCAGCAGGAACGCGGCTTCCACGACCCCGAAGGCAACGGCGCAGATCGCCAGGAACGGCCCGACGCCGCGGCGGCCCCGCGCGGCAACCAGCAGCGCCAGCGCGACCGGCGCCAGAAGCACCGCCGAGTACTTCGACGCCAGCGCCGCGCCCAGCGCCATGCCGCACCACAGGATGTATCGCGCCGCAGGGCGCTTGCAGTAATTCCACAGCCCCATGAAGAAGAGCACCGTGAACGCTGCCAGCCCCACATCCGTCGTCACCAGGTACGAGTGCGCCAGGATGACCGGATCGAAGGCGAAGAGCAGCAGCGCGCCAAGCGCGGCCGCCTCGCCAAGCATCTGCCTTGCCCAAAGATAGATCGCGAGGCCCAGCAGCGCCGCGATCAGGATCATCGGCAGCCGCGCCCAAAAGAGAACTCGGTCCGGGCCGCCGCGGGCGATGAGACCGTTGCCGACCGTCCATTCGCGGCCGGATGCACCCGCCGGATTGGCAACAAGCGCCCGCGCCGCTTCCGTATCCGGCCACCGCACACCCGCGCCGGCCATCGCGAACGTCGCCGCGATCTCTTTGAGCAGTGGCGGATGCTGGAGATTCGCGCGGAACACGCCGGTTGCGAGATACGAGACGCCCGCCGCGATGTGCGCCGGCTCGTCGAAGGCGGGCGATTTCCGCAAGCTGGCGCAAAAGCTTTGCAGGACGAACATCCCCAGCAAGGCGCCGGCCGCGATCCGCCGCATGTTATCCCCGCTTGGCTTCGAGCTCCGCCCAGCGGTTATAGAGCTCTTCGACGCGCGCTTCGGCGGCCTGCATCTGCGTGTACGTCTCCTGCAGCCGCGCGCCGTCGGTCACCACATCCGGCGCCTGCATCAGGGCGCGCAGGCGTTCGAGCTCCTGCTCGGCCTCCAGAATGCGCGCTTCCATGCCCTCCATCTCGCGCGCTTCCAAGTACGAAAGCTTCTTCTTTGGAACCGCCTGCGACGGAATTGGCTTCGCTTTGTCGATTTCCGGCGCGGGCTTGCCGCGGGCTTCGGCGCGTGCCTGCTCCCACTGCCAGTAATCGGCGAACATCTGCCAGCGGCCTTCGCCATCGAGGCCGAGCACGGCCGTTGCCACGCGGTCCAGCAGATAGCGGTCGTGCGTCACCAGCACGAGCGCGCCGGGGAACTCCGTGAGATTGTCTTCGAGCACTTCGAGCGTGGGAATGTCGAGGTCATTGGTGGGCTCGTCGAGGAGCAAGAGGTCGGCGGGCTGCAGCATCAGCCGCGCAATCAGCACGCGCGCCTGCTCGCCGCCGGAAAGGCTCGCAATGGGCCGGTCGAGCTGTCCGGCATCGAAGAGGAATCGCTTGGCCCATCCGGCAACGTGGATGGGGCGGTCGCGGTAGATGACGGTGTCACCGTGAGCGCCGAGGCCTTCGCGCAGGGTCGCGGCAGGATCGAGCTGCTCGCGCGTTTGATCGAAGTAGACGGTTCGAAGGGCTTCGGCGCGGATGATCTCGCCGGAATCCGGCGCCAGTTCTCCGGCCAGAATTTTGAGCAGGGTGGTCTTGCCCGAGCCGTTCGGGCCGAGGAGGCCGAGGCGCGTGCCGGGTCCGAGGACGAACCCGAGGCTGTGGAAAAGTTGTGAATTTCCGGCTTCGCCGGCCAAACCGCCATCCACATTTCTTGCACAGGATTTTGACAGGTTTTCCACAGTCAGCAGCCGCTTCGTGCGGCGGCCGGATGCCGTGAAGTCGATCGTGGCGGTGCGGCTGACGGAGCGCGATTCCAGATCGGAGAGCTCGCGCATCAAGCGCCCGGCCTCGTCGATCCGCGCCCGCGATTTGCCGGTGCGCGCTTTCGGGCCGCGGCGCAGCCACTCGACCTCGCGCCGCACGCGGTTCTCCAGCGCCTCCTGCCGGTTGGACTGCGCTTCGAGGAACTGCTCTTTCTTTTCGAGGAACGTGGTGTAGCTGCCTTCGACGCGGAAGATGCCGTCCGGCCAGACGCGGCCGAGCTCGGCCATATCATTCACCACATTATCGAGGAAGTAGCGGTCGTGGCTGACCACGACCGCGGCGAACGGCGCACCGGCCAGCAAGCGCTCGAGCCACAGAATGCCTTCGAGATCGAGGTGATTGGTCGGCTCATCGAGGAAGAGAAGGTCCGGGGCGGCGGCGAGCTCGCGCGCGATGGCGAGGCGGCGCTTCCAGCCGCCGGAAAGCGTACCGGCGCGCACCGCGCCATCGGTGAACCCGGCGCGGCCGAGCGCCTGATGCACGCGCGAGGCGCGCTCGTGTTCGTCCAGATGCTCGTCCGTGATGGCGGAGGCGATCACTTCGGAAGCGGGAAGATCCGGGAGCTGCGTCACATCCTGCGCCACGTAGCCGACGCGCGTATTCCGGCGCAGCGAGATGGAGCCGGAATCCGGCTCGAGCCGGCCGGCGAGGATTTTGAGCAGCGTGGACTTGCCCGAACCGTTCGCGCCGATCAGCCCCAGCCGCTCGCCTTCGCTGATGCCGAGCGAGATGTTCTCGAAGAGCAGGCGGGAGCCGAAGGACTTGGAGAGCCCTGTACAACTGAGGATCAGTGCCATGCGGCCTAGGATCTCACCGCCGAGACGCCGAGGCGCCGAGAAAACCACTCTCGAACCGGTTTTCCTCTGCGTCTCAGCGTCTCGGCGGTTGAATTCCGGACTTCACTCATACCGCAAAGCCTCCACGGGATCGAGCTGCGCGGCTTTCACCGCGGGCCAGACGCCGAAGAATACGCCGACGCCGACGGACACGCTGAAGCCGGTGATGAGTGCCCATGCGGGTACGGTCGAGGGAAGCGACGGGACCAGCACGCCGAGCAGGAACGTAATGAGCATCGCGATCGCGATGCCGAGCAGGCCGCCGGCGCCGGTCAGCGCCATGGCTTCCACCAGGAACTGCCCGATGATATCGCGGCGGCGGGCGCCGATGGCCTTGCGCACGCCGATTTCGCGCGTGCGCTCGGTGACGCTGACCAGCATGATGTTCATCACGCCGATGCCGCCAACCAGGAGGCCGAGCGCCGAGATCGCGATCGCCGCCAGGCCGATCAGCCCGGTGATGCTGTCGAACTGCTTGATGATCTGGTCGGGCGTCGAGATGGAGAAATCGTCCGCCGCGCCGGTTGCGAGGCGGCGCAGGCGGCGCATGGCGGCCTCGACTTCGTCATAGGCGTCCTGGCGTTTGCCCGGACGCGCCTTGGCGATGATCATCCATCGCGTGATCTGCGGATAGCGCGATTGCGCGGTGCGCAACGGCATCACGATGGCGTTATCCATGCCGTTTTCGCCGAAGAATCCGCCCTTGGCCTTGGCGTAAACGCCGATTACGGTGTATTCGGCGCCATCCATCATGAAGGTGTGGCCGAGGGCGCGGCCATCCGGGTAGAGCGATTGCGCCACATTGGCTCCGATCATGACTACATGCGCGCCGCGGAGGTCCTCTTCCGGGGTGAAGAAGCGGCCGGCATCGAAATCGCGCGGCGAGATATCGGCAATGTTGGGCGAGTAACCGGCGATGTTGATGTTTTCGGTTTCGAAGCCGGGGACGCGCGCGGTGATGGGCTGGTTATTTACCGCCGCGGGGATGAGGAGTTCGAGCCCGACGTCCGCCACCGAGGTGCAGGTCTTGCGGATGTAATCGGCATACTCCGGCTTGAGCGGGCGGCGCTTGGCCTCCTTGGGCGGCGGGAAATCGGGGTTGCCGGAGGTCTTGAAGAGGAAGATGTTGTCCGGGCCGAGCTCCTGAAAGAAGACCACGATGCCCTGGCGCAGCCCGGTCAGCAGCGAGGCCACGGTAACCACCGTGGTGATGCCGATGACGATCCCCAAAATCGTGAGCAGCGAGCGGAAGCGGTGCGTCCAGACCGCCGTCGTGGCCATGTGGATGTTTTCGAGGACGGAGATGTTCATGCCTGGACCATTTCTTCACCGCGGAGACGCAGAGGACGCAGAGAAAACGCAGAGAAAAACAAGAGAGGGTCGCATCGAAATTAATCCGCCCGAAGTGCCACCACCGGGTCCATTCTGGCCGCGCGCGATGCCGGGTACCAGCCGGAGAGGACGCCGACAATTCCGGAGACCCCGATCGCCAGCGATACGTAAAAGATGCTGATGTGCATGGTCAGGCCGAACAGGCGGCCGAGCAGGAGCGTGAACAGTGCTCCGCCGCCGACGCCCAACGCGCCGCCGACCACGGCGAGAGTCACGGCTTCGATGAGGATCTGGAGCATGACATCGCCATGGCGCGCGCCGATCGCCTTGCGTATGCCGATCTCGCGCGTGCGCTCGGTGACGCTGACCAGCATGATATTCATGATGACGATGCCGCCGACCACCAGCGAAATGCAGGTCACCGGCACGACTACGGCGGCGATCATCCCGAGCACCTGGTCGATGAAGCCGCGGATCGCGTCCGGCGTGAGGGTATCGAAATTGTCGGGCTGTCCGGGCCGGTCGTGAAAGTGGACGCGCAGGGCGGCGCGGGTCTCATCGAGCGCGGCGTCGAGATTCAGTCCGCTCGCCGGCTTGGGGCGGCCGAAGAGAGCGAAGCCGGTCGAGCCGGGGCCGTAAAGGCGGTCGAAGGCGCTGACGGGGATGTAGACGACGCGATCCTGATCCTGGCCGAACGCCGAGCCGAGGCGCTCCAGGATGCCGATTACGGTGAACTCGACGCCCTCGATGCGGATGGTGTGATGGAGCGCCGGGGCGTCGCCGGGAAACAGTGTATCGCGCACCGTGGCGCCGATCACCGCGACCATGGAGCGCGACCGGTCTTCCTGGGCGCTGAAGAACCGCCCGTCGGCCACGCCGATATCGCGGATCGCGGCCATATCGGCGCCGACGCCGATGACCGAGGTATCCTCGCAGATCTGGTTATCGCGGCGGAGGTCGGAGTTGTGGTTGCGGTACGGGCTATAGAGGATGCGGTCGCCGTTGACGGATTCGAGATAGCGCGCATCCTCGGTGCGGATGGGCTTGTTGCGCTTGAGCTTGTCGAACAGCTCGCGGCGGCTGAGCCGGCCGGTGGCGGCGATCTGCGCCACCAGGAAGGACTCCGAGCCGAACGCCTTGGCGGTCGATTCCTGCGCATAGACGCCGAGCCCGTCAATGGCGGCGCCGACGAGGATGACGCTCGCAACGCCGATGATCACGCCGAGCAGCGTGAGAAAACTGCGCAGCTTGTGCGCGCGGATGGAGTCCATCGCGAGCCGGAAGGCATTCTGAAACTGATACCAGGAGCGGGACGCCCCGGGCTGGGAGTGGTCCATCTAAGTAACAGGATAGCGTAAGAGCGGCGGCCTAATTGGCGCTCCGAATCCGCAAACCGGTGAAATAGCCTTCCGTGCCGGGGCCGATCCACAGCGCCACGCCGCCGGAGGAATCGCCGAGTTTGAGATCGTTCACGATCAGACACGGCTGCGCCGCGCCATGCACGTATAGCCGCGCTTTGGTCCCGTCGACCGTGATCCGGTACCGCGTCCAGACGCCGGGTTCGAGATCGGCGTAGCTTTCGTACTTCTCCGGCGCTTGCGCGCGGGATACCGCGTAGCTGAAGTTCGGATAGGCGCTGTACTGAACGGAGTGATTGCGGCGCACCTGGTCGTCGGCGCGTCCATTCGTGGGGCGCAGATAGATGTACTCGAACTGGCCATCCTTCATCCGGAAGGCAATTCCGATGAATCCGCGTGCCGCCGCGCCCACGCCACCCGCCGGTTGTCCCGCCAGCTCCACCTCGATTTCGCCATTGTGGAACTCGGCGCCCTTGACGATGGCGTAGGCTTCGCCATTCCCGATTTCGCCGGCCTCGACCATCCGGATCGCGCGCTTGCCCTTGTACTCCACCTCCGCCACCTTGACGTTGTGCGGAATCAGTTGATCGACGGTTTGCGCCGGCGCCAGGACGGCAATCGCAAGCGCCACGGTCAGTTTCCTCATGAAATTCACTCCTGACGAAGCAACTGCGCCGGCTCAATCCGGACGGCGCGTCGCGCGGGTACATAGCATGCCGCCATGGCCACGAACAGCAGACCAACGGCAGCGGCCAGCAGCGTAACCGGATCGGAAGGCGAAACGCCGGCGAGCATGCCGCGAATGAGGTTCTTCGCGATGTAGATTCCCGGCGCGCCGATCAGCAGCCCCGCGATCACGAGCACCGCGCCCTCCTTCAGCACCAGGCGGAAGATGCGGCGATGATCGGCTCCGAGCGCCAGGCGCACGGCCAGTTCGTGACGCCGCCGCGTAACCGATCCCGACACGACCCCGAATAAGCCCATCGCCGCGAGCAGGAGCGCGCCGGCGGCGAACGCGCCGATCAGGGCCGAACCGATCGACTGCGGGCTGAGCGATGCATCCACGATGTCCTCCATGGCGCGGGCGTCGCCGGCGGGAATCCGCGGGTCAATGCGATGAACGGCCGCACGGACATCGGGCAGGAGCGAGTGCGGCTCCCGCGTGGTCCGCATGACGTAGAACAGAGGACGCATCCCGAGGTCCTCGGACCGCACCAGAATCTGCGGCCGTCCATCGGCGTGTACGTTGTAGAGGCGGGCCTGATCGACCACGCCGATGATCGTGAAGGGCCGCGGGCCCAACCGGATTTCGGCGCCGATCGCGTTGCCGTCCGGAAAGAAACGCCGAACAATCGCGGTGTCGATGATCGCTTCGGACACGCCGTTTTGGCGGGCTTCCGTGAAGCCCCGGCCGGCGCGCAGCCTCATGCCCATGACCTCGATGTAGTGTGCGCGCACCGCGATCAGATCCGCGGTCACGGTATCCCGCCCGGCGTTGCCGGTGTTGCCGGGCGCGCCGGGGAAGGTGATGGTCGCCTGAGGAGCCGCCGCCGTGAGCGGAAGAACCGAGGTGGCGCTCGCTCCCGTAACGCCGGGAATGGCGGCCAGCGCGTGCTGCACGCGGTCCTGGAATTCGAAGGCATCGCTCATTTTGGGAATAAATTCCGGCGGCACTCGCAGGCGGACGGTGAAGACGCCCTCCGGCCGGAAGCCCGGATCATCCCGCAGCAGCCGCGCGAAGCTGCGCACCACGAGGGCGGCGCTGCTCAGCAGGACCAGCGAGAGCGCCACCTGCGCGACCACCATGCCGCGGCGCAGACGGCCGTGCCCGCCGCTGCCACGAACGGCGCTGCCCGCGAGAAGCAGCGAAAGCGGGGTTCGCGCCGCCCAAACGGCCGGCGCCGCCGCGGCCAGCACACCGAGCAGGCCGCCGGCGGCAATTACCACGGCGCCGATGCGCCAGTCGATGGCGATGGCTTCGCGGCGCGGCAGGTCGAGGGGAGCGAGCGCAACGAGCGCATTTGTGGCCCAGGCCGCGATCAGCGTGCCGAGCGCGCCGCCGGCAATGCCGAGCAGCCCGCCTTCGAGCAGAGTCGAGCGCACGATGGCAATGGTGTTGGCGCCGAGAGCGCGCGAAACCGCGACTTCCTGCGCGCGCTGGGCCGCGCGCGCGAGCAGCACCGACGCGAGATTCAGCATCAGCATGAACACGAGGACCAGGCCGGCGGCGCCGAGCGCGATGAGCGCGGGCCGAATGCGCGAGATCACGTCCGCCTTCAGTTCCACCGCGTACAGCTTCAGGCCGCGGCCATGGAAATCGCGCGCATCGATGGCGCGGCCGGCAGCGTTGACCGCCGCGGCCACAGCGGCGGCCGATGCGCCATGGCGGGCGCGGATGAGGCACGCATACGCGCCATATTGCGGATTCGCATCCGCGAGCCTGGCCTCGAACGGAATATAGGCGTCGACATGCTGCGGCGGCGCGGCCGCATCGTTGCGCACGAAAGCGAAGTCAGCGGGCAGCACGCCGATTACCCGGAACGGCCGCCCCTGAAGGCGCACGTCCCTGCCGACGATGCCGGGGTCGGCTCCGAGGCGCTTCCACAACTGGTGCGTCAGGATGATGACCTGACTGCGGCCCGGCCCGATTTCGTCCGGCGCAAAGCTGCGGCCGAGGGCGGGCGCCACGCCGAGCAGATCGAACAGGTTCGGCGACGTCCACGTGACGGCGATTTCCATGGGTTCGGCGCCTTCCCGCAGTGCGAATATGCCGCCCAGGAAAGGCTGCAAGCCCGCCGCGCCTTGGATGATCGCGTTGGGTCTTTGGAGCTCGACGATGTCCGGCCCGCCCAGTCCGCCGCGATCGAGCTCGGCGATGGGACGGTAATCGCGCCAGACGTAGTACAGGTCGCCAGGATTTTTGTACGGCATCGGATCGAGCAGCACCCTCTTAACGGCGGTATAGGCCACGGCGAACATGCCGAGCCCGATGGTCAGGGTCCCGATCGCCGTCATGGTGAAGATCGGAGTGCGCACGAGCCGGCGCTGGACGAGCTCGATATCGCGGCCCCAGTTGCCCGCGCGCCGCCACGAGGCCGCGGGGCGCAGCCGCTCGGCAAGGCCGTTGCGCAGCGAGTCGATCAGAGCGCCGAGCCAGAGGGCAACGAGCGGGAGCCTCCCGCGTTTCCGCGAATCGCGGGCCCGATCCAGATACGCCTCGACCACGGCGCTACCCATTTCCTCGCGGAAGTCCGGCGGATACAGATGCTGCAACAGGCGGAGCCAGCGTTCCGAGATGCGGAGCAGGCGAAGCCGCGTCATTTGACCTCCTTCGGAAGGAGGCCGCCGAGGCGTGCCGCCTGGACCAGCGTTCCGAGCCTTCGCGCCTCCGCGCGCGCGACCCGGATACCCAGATCGGTGATGCGGTAGTAGTTTCGCCGCTCGTCGCCAGAATCCGCCGCCGGCCGGCGGTCCGCGGCCTCGATCAGACCGGCTTCCGCCATGCGTGCGAGGGCGCGGTACATCGTCCCCACGTCAGGGACCGGTGTTTCGCCGCGCCGTTCAATGTCCTGAATGATTCCGTAGCCGTGCCGTTCGCCGGCTGCGAGGCTGAGGAGGATGTGAAACTCGACCCGCCGCAATGGCAGGTGTCTCTCGATCCCGCGGTCCCGATCCACTCCCATGAAATCCTCGCGCTTCCTTGTGCGGCGCATATAGTATATGCGCCACGCATGCATGCTTGTCAAGGCCATTCCACACTCGCTCTTCCGGCCGCAAGAATGACAGGGTGGGTTCAGCGCGATAGTAAGATGTGCCTATGAGTCCCGAACAGCAGCCGGCTCCGCAAACGGCTTCGCGCGCCATGCCAATCCTCCGCCTCGCCTATGCGGCGCAGTTTTTGATCGCCATTATGGCGGTATTTTTCCTCTGGAGCGAGGTGGGCGGGCAGGCGCATCTCGACCTCATGCCGTGGTACCTCAAGCTGGGGCTCGGGACGGGCGCGGCGTTCGCGGTGGTGAAGGCCACGGCGGCGGCGGTAGCGGGCAAGAACGCGTGGAACGGCGGGACGCTGAAATGGATCGGGATTCTGGCGGCGCTACTGATCGGCTGCGGCCTGGCGAGCTATTACGTGCACGTTTACGGCGAGGACGATCAGGACGATCAGGACGAAACGGTGTCCTCGGAGGTTTACTCGCGCGCGCTGCCGGCCGCGCCGCAGGTTGCGGTGGGGTGGGCGCGTGCGGAAGCAACGGCGGCGGACGGAGGGCGGCTTGCGGTTTGATGGTCAGGCAGTGCTGGTGACGGGCGCGGGCCACGGCATCGGGCGGGCGGTGGCGGAGCGCTTCGGCCGCGAAGGCGCTAAGGTCGCGGTCAACGATCTCGCGCGCGAGCGGGCGGAGGAAGTGGCCGCGAGAATCCCGGGCGCGATCGCCATCGGGGCGGACGTCTCGGACAAGACGCAGGTCGACGCCATGTTCGATGCGGTGCTGGCGCGCTTCGGAACCATCGACGTGCTGGTGAACAATGCCGGCGATATCCACGCCGCCCGGCACGTGCTCGAGGCCGATGAGGCCTGGTGGGACCACCTGCTCGACGTGAACCTGAAGGGAGCGTTCCTGTGCTCGCTGCGCGCGGCTCACGTGATGGCGCGGAAGCGCTCGGGCGTGATCCTCAACATGTCGAGCGGCGGCGCCACCAAAGCGCACCGCGGCAATGTGGCCTACGATGCGTCGAAGGGCGGGATCGAGGCGATGACGCGCGCGATGGCGCTCGATCTCGCGCCATACGGCGTGCGGGTGAATGCCATCGTGCCGGGGCTGATCCGGACGTACGATATCGACGACGCCACCGCGGCCGAGCGCGGCCAGGTGGTGCCGCTGGGCCGGCTCGGCGATCCGGAGGATCTCGCCGGACCGACGGTATTCCTCGCCACCGCCGATGCGCGCTACATCACGGGCGCGTGCCTGGTGGTCGATGGCGGCGTGCTGGTGCAGCAGCGCTCCGCGCCCGTGGATACGTTCCCGGTCGGGCGGTTTCCCGTGCTCGGGTGAGCCATTATTTCGGCATTACCGAGTAGGTGCGGTCCCAGGACGCCTTCGTGCCGATCGGGTCGCCCGCGATGGTGATCTCGACCCGGCGATTCTGGATCCGGCCGCCGGCAGATGCATTGGAGACGATCGGACGCGTGTCGCCCAGACTCGTCGCGCTGATAACTGCCGGAGAAAGACCGGACCGGATCAAAGCGTAGCGGACAGCCTCGGCGCGCTCGGAAGCCTCGCGGTCTCCGGCCGGACTGTCGCAGTTGCCTTCGACGGTCACGCGCAGCCCCGGATGCGCCGCGATCGCAGCGGCGATCCGTGCCAGGCTGAAGTAAATTTCCGGACGCAGCGCGGCGCCGCGAAAATCCGCATCCCCGACCGTCACCACCAGCCCGCGCGGCGTGTCGCGCGTCAACATGGCGGAATTCAACTGACCGAGCAGTTGCACGCGCAGCGCGGTCTTCTCGGCAGTCGACGGCGTGCCGGCGGGGGACTCTTCGATCGCGCCGATGGGCGGCGGCGACATCGTCTGAGCGGGCATGCGGGCCGGTGGCGCAACCTGAGTTTCGGTGGTCTGAGCCGGCGGCGAGAGCTGGACCTCCGCCTGCTGCGTGCGCTCCGTGCGCACCTCCTGCAATTGCGCGCGGTCGGCTTCGGCCTGCGCCCGCGCGCGCTGCGCTTCCGCCTCGGCCTGCTGCCGCAGCTCCTGCTCGTGCTGCGCGGCGGCACGGGCGTCGGCGAGCTCCTGATCGCGTTTGCGCTGCTCGGCCAGAATGCGCGCGTCCTCGGCGGTTTGGGCGGCGTGCCGTGCCTCGGTCACGATCGTGCTGCGGTCCATCTTCTCCGCCTGGAGGCGCTGCGCGTTGTGAAGCATTTCCTCGGCGCGCGCGTAGGTATCCGGCGCGTAGCGGTCGGCGCCGGCCGCGCGCGCAATCTGCACCGCGTTCTGCGCCTCGTAAACCTCGAGCTGCGCTTCATAGCGGTCCATCGGCAGCATGACGGCATTCGCCGCGGGTGCGGCGCCCTGAGCCGGGACATTATAGGTGTAGTGCCCGCGCGGCAGCAGCTCGGTCTTGGCCTGTATCGGTTCGACGTTGCCGATGGTATCGGGCCGGATTTCATTCTCGATCACCACCACGTCGCTGGGCTGCCGCACGGCCGCGTACGGCTCGGCCGTCACGATCAGACCGAACGCCTGCAGATCCGTGGTTACGGTGAGTCTGGCGCGGTCGGAAGGATCGGTCACCACCTCGCCGAGGTTCTTGGCGTGCCCTTCCGGAGTGATCGCCCACAGCACGTACGTCAGATACTCGGGGCCGTACCGCTGGGAAGGACCCACGTGCGAAAGGTGGGCTTCGATCGCGGTGCGCCCGGACTTGGACTCCACGACGGCATCGCCTTTCGCCATCGGCATCAGCACGGTGCCGCGGAAATCGATCCGGGTCGGCCCGGTGCGGTACTGATAATTGACCGCCTTCACGGTCCGCTCCACAACCGTGACCTGGTAAATCGGAGCGGTCTGTGCCGGTAATCCGGTGACGGTCAGGAATAGAGCAAGTATCGCCAGCAGCGCCGTAACGGGAACAAATCGAAACGTTTCACGAAACATACGGAGCGGCCTCCTTGGCTGAGGCTAAGCACTCGGTCTGCCACTGTGGATGTGCGGAATCGCTCCCCGGTGGTGCAACGGCGAGAATCCGCACAGATGAAGCGGACGGCTTCTCCATGCGATCGATCACGAGAACTTCGAGCGGTTCCTTCTGCGGCTGCAGCTTGAGACCGAGGTGCTCCTGAAGCGCGGTCGCGACAGGGATATCGGTCAGTTGCGGATCGGTATTGATCCGCCATGCGGGCGTGGCTTCCAGGCGGATCTCGTACTTGCCGGTCAGGCCCGTTTTGTCGACGACCGGGCGCTCCACACCGAAGGAGTTACCCAGTTCCTCCGCGAGTGCGGCCATGGTGCATTGCGGCGCCGTGACGATCTGGTTCCGGCCGTGGACACTTAAATGCCACATCGCCGGCGATGGCGAACGCACAGAGGCAACGCATGATTCGTCATCATACGCCGCGCCACCGCGTCCTGCCGGAGTGGATCCGGCGGCCTTGACCACCTCCTCCGGCGGTGATAGCGTCTCGTACTGCCGTGCGCTGCCGAGCACAGCCTGCATTGCAGAAGGTCCCCTCCACGGCATCCCCATCCACCCCCTCAGCGAAGGAGAAACACATGAAACCAGCGAGTCTGTTCCGATTGGCGAGTGCCTTTCCGATTGCTGTTGCGGCACTCCTCGTTTGTGGTTCACCAATCTACGGGCAGCGCCCGGCAGGTCAGCGTACCGGCCCGCGCATGGCTCGTGCGGCGGTGACGAGCAACCTCGCACCAGACCAACGCTCCGCCGCGGCAAGCCCGCTCGCGCAGGCCGCCGGCACGTTCCTCACATTCGATGCGGGACCCTGCCAAACGCCTCCATCATTTCCCGGCTGCACGGACCCCGTCGCGATCAACAATGCCGGGGATGTGCTGGGATACAGCGTCGATGCCAATGGCCTGCCGCATGGCTTCCTGCGGGACAAGAGCGGCACATTCACGATCTTCGACGTTCCGGGCGCGGTAGCGTACAGCCTCGTTTTCAGCGAGGGGCCGCCCGGAAGCAGCCTCAGCCCCAGCGGGCAAGCCACCGGTGGATACTTCGATGCGAGCGGCAACCAGCACGGCTTCGTTTGGGATCACCACGGCGCGATCGCCACGTTCGATGCCCCAGGAGCGGTAAACGGCACGATTCCCCTCTCCATCAACGCGGCCGGCGAGATTACGGGATATTTTTTTGATGCCGGCTTCCTCGGTCACGGCTTCCTGCGCGATGCGCACGGCACTGTGACCGCGTTCGATGCTCCCGGGGCCGGGACCATCGCGAACGCGTGTTTTCTCGGCCTGACCTACCCGCAGGGGATCAATGCGGGCGGAAAAATCGCCGGGTATTATTACGACCCGCAATGCAACGTGCACGGTTTTCTGCGGGACCGGAACGGCACATTCACCGTGGTGGCTGTCCCCAATTCCGCGGATACCTTTCCCGCCACCATCAACGATGGCGGAGAGATTGCCGGAAGCGTTTTCGGCGTAGCGGGCGGGAACGCCTTCATTCGCGATCAGAACGGCTCCTTCACGGTCTTCAATGTCCCGGGCGTGAGGGATTTCGGACCGATGGATATCAACGCGCCGGGTGTGGTCGCCGGTTCCTATCTGGATGCCAACCTGGTGTCTCACGGCTTCCGCCGGACCGCGGACGGCACTCTCACCATCATCGATTTTCCGGGCGCCGGCACGGGTTTCCTAGCCCGGATTTCTCACGCACCCTCTAGCAAAAAGCCGCTTCTTCTGGCATAAACGTAGTTTCCACACCATGTTTGTGCCAGACAGAAAGCGGCCTTTGCTATGACAGAGTGTAGCCAATCCGAGTTCGAGTTCCAAGC